>JBEBHD010000335.1:0-4217 GCA_040080915.1 Saprospiraceae bacterium | reverse complement strand
ATGCGCTACCTCCTGCTCGCTCTCACCCTCCTGCTTTCCCCCACCCTTTTTTCCCAAAAAACAAAAACCGCACCCGCGCCGCCCCCCAAACCAGGCATGGACGAATCCGCCTACAACGCCCTTGAATGGCGCTGCGTCGGCCCGTTTCGGGGCGGGCGTTCGGCGGCGGTAACGGGCGTGCCCGGCAAGCCCAACCTGTTCTACTTCGGCAGCACGGGCGGCGGCGTATGGCGCACCACCGACGGCGGCCGCACCTGGACGTGCTTGTCCGACGGTTTTTTTGGAGGCTCCATCGGGGCCATCGAGGTGGCACCTTCCGACCCCAACGTGTTGTACGCTGGCGGTGGTGAAAAAACGGTGCGTGGCAATGTCAGTTCCGGCTCCGGCATTTGGAAAAGCACCGATGCCGGCCAAACCTGGACGTTCGCCGGGCTGCCCAACAGCCGCCATATCCCCCGTATCCGCGTACACCCGACCAACCCCGACCGCGTGTACGCCGCCGTGCTCGGCGACCTGTTCAAACCCACGCCCGAACGCGGCGTGTATCGCTCCGACGACGGCGGAAAAACCTGGCAGCGCATCCTTTTCGCCAACGAAGATGCCGGTGCCGTTGACCTTTGCCTCGACCCCACCAACCCGCGCATTTTGTACGCCAGCACCTGGCGCATCCGCCGTACCCCGTACAGCCTGAGCAGCGGCGGCGCTGGATCGGGCCTTTGGAAAAGCACCGACGGCGGCGATACCTGGACGGACATCTCCCGCAACGAGGGCCTGCCGCAAAAAGACACGCTCGGCATCATCGGCGTGGCGGTGTCGCCCGCCAACCCGCAGCGCATTTGGGCGCTCGTCGAAGCCGAAAACGGCGGCGTGTTCCGCTCCGACGACGGAGGGAAAAAATGGGCCAAACTCAACGACGACCGCAACCTCCGACAGCGCGCCTGGTACTACACCCGCATCTACGCCGACACCAAAGATGCCGACAAAGTGTACGTCGTGAACGTGGCTTACCACACATCCAAAGACGGCGGCAAAACTTTTACCGGAAAATCCGCACCCCATGGCGACCACCACGACCTCTGGGTTGCGCCCGAAGACCCCAACCGCATGATCATCGGCGACGACGGCGGTGCCCAGGTCACCTACGACGGCGGCGAAACCTGGAGCACGTACCACAACCAGCCCACTGCACAGTTTTACCGCGTGACCACCGACAATGATTTCCCTTACCGGATTTATGTGGCCCAGCAAGACAACAGCACCGTGCGTATCCGCCACCGCACCGATGGTTCGAGTATCGGCGACCGCGACTGGGAAAACACAGCGGGCGGAGAATCGGGCCACATCGCCGTGGACCCTTTGGACAATGACATCGTTTACGGCGGCGAATACCACGGTTTTCTGAGCCGCGTTGACCACCGGCGCAAGGCCGAGCGAATCATCAATGTGTGGCCCGAAGACAACATGGGTCACGGCGCCGAAGATGCCCGCTACCGCTTTCAGTGGAATTTCCCGCTGTTCTTCTCCCCCAACAATCCGAAAAAACTCTACGCCGCCTCCAACCACCTGCACGTCACCACCGACGAAGGCCAAACCTGGAAAACCATCAGCCCTGACCTGACCACCAACGACCGGGAACGCCAAAAATCGTCGGGCGGCCCGATCACGCAGGACAATACCAGCGTGGAATACTACTGTACCATATTCGCCGCCTGCGAGTCGCCCTACGAACCCGGCCTGCTCTGGACCGGTAGCGACGACGGCCTTGTGCATATCAGCCGAAACGACGGTGCCTCTTGGGCAAATGTGACACCCGCCGACCTGCCCAAGTGGTGCATGGTCAACAGTGTGGAACCCGACCCTTTCCGCAAGGGGGGCCTTTACCTCGCGGCTACAGCGTACAAATCGGGCGACTACCGCCCCTACCTGTTCCATACCGCCGATTACGGCCAAACCTGGCGCCGCATCTCCGAGGGCATTGCCCCGGAGCACTTCACCCGCGTGCTGCGTGCCGACCCGAAGCGGCGGGGCCTGCTGTACTGCGGCACCGAGCAGGGTATGTACGTCAGTTTCGACGACGGTGCCCGCTGGCAGCCTTTCCGGCTGAACATGCCCATGGTGCCCGTTACCGATTTGGCAGTAAAAAACGACAACCTCATTGCCGCCACGCAGGGCCGCAGTATTTGGATGATAGACGACCTGACGGTGCTGCACCAGGCTTCGGAATTAGTTTCGGAGAAAAACTTCCACCTGTATAAGCCCATGCCGTCGTACCGGATAGATGGGCAGCAGGTGAAAAATTCCAAAACTACTGGCACGAATCACCCAGGCGGGGTAATGGTGCATTTTTTTCTGAAAAACAAACCAGGTGAAAAGGACACCGTGACACTGGAAATTCTCGATGCAACCGGGGCGCTGGTGCGGAAATTTTCCAATCAGGAGAAAGAAGACAAACTCGCCGACCTGAAGGCGGGCGGCAACCGGTTCGTGTGGAACTTGCGGTACCCGGGAGCGAAAAAATTTGACGGCCTGATCCTCTGGTCTACCCGGCTGAACGGGCCGCGGGCCGTGGCGGGCAACTACCGGGTACGGCTCACCGTGCAGAAGCAAAGCACCGAGGAGTCGTTCGCGCTGCTGCCGGACCCTCGCGCCACGGCCAGTCAGGAAGACTATGCCGCACAGTTTGCTTTTGTAAAATCCTGCTCCGACAAACTCACGGAGATGCACACCGCCATCGGGCATATCCGCGACTTGCGTGCCCAGATGAAAGGCCTGACGAGCCGCCTGCCGGAGGAGGATCGGCTGAAGCCCCTGCGCGAGCAGATCAAAACCCTCGAAAAGGACATGACTACTGTGGAAGAGGCGTTGTACCAGACAAAAAACAAATCGAGCCAGGACCCGCTCAATTTTCCGGTACGGCTCAACGACAAACTGGGCAACCTGATGGAAACCGTTTCGGCGGGCGATTTTCCGCCCACGAGTCAGGCCCTGGAAGTACAGACGATGCTGCTGGGGCTGATCAACGCCGAATTGGAGAAATGGAAAACGATCCGCGAGCGGGAGTTGCCAGCGCTGAACCGGATGGTGCGGGAGTTGGGGGTGGATGTGGTACGGGTGAAGGAGGAGTGAACAACGGCAACGAATTCGTCGGACAAGCAACGGTTACATTACATTAAAAAAAATGATTTCACAGACATTGCCACATCAGCCCAGGTATGCTACACTTGTTGTAAAACAGCGATGCCATGCCGAACGACTTCGACCGAATCTTCCGGGAAAATCTTGACGAGCTACTGCCATTCATTGCAAACAAACTGCTCGGGCTTGACCTCTCGCGCACAGAAGTGCTGGCCGACAAAGTGCATGTCACGCTGGAGCGCGAGGTAGATTCCTTCCGCAAAGTCAGGCACGACGATCCTTCTCTGGACTATGGGGTACATTGGGAGTTTCAGAGCGGCGACGAGGACATGCGCGGTAGAAACCTGTTCTATTACGGTTTTTTTTACCAAAAATACCGCCTTCCGCTCAAGCAGATCGTAGTCTATTTGGGCAACGAACCGCCCAAGTTGATTTTGAAAAACGTGCTGGAATTGGAGGCGCTGTGCCTCAAGTTTCAGGTTGTAAACCTGCGCGACGTGCCCAAGGAAACGTTTTTGACCTCGAACATTCCAGAGGAGGTTATCTTGGCTATCCTTTGCGACTTTGGTTCCGACCCACCGGAACAGGTTGTTCGGATGATTCTCAACAACCTGATGAAAATTGTCGGAAGGGTTCCGAGGCTGCAAAAATATCAGCGGCAGTTGCATGTGCTCTCCCGGCTCCGTAAATTGCACCCGGTTTCACTAAAAGAAATTAAATCCATGCCCATTCAATATGATGTAGAAACAGACGAACTCTTCTTGGCCGGTATCGAAAAAGGCCTCGAAAAGGGTATTGAGAAGGGTATCGAGAAGGGAGAGGCTATCGGGGTGGAAAAACACCAGCATGAAACCGTGATGAGGCTGTTGAAGACCAGGCGGTTTTCGGATGCTGAAATCGCTGAGTTTGCTGGCGTTTCAGTGGCGTATGTGCAGTCCATGAAGCGCAAACTCAAAGGCAGAAACAACAAATAGGGCACGACGGCCATGTAATTTTGATTCGCCTGCTTTACCACCGCTCCCCCCGCCCTCGGCCTTTCCCGCCGGCAGGCCTCGCTGCGCTGGCCTGCCGAGCGGAAAGGC
>JBEBHD010000113.1:0-15805 GCA_040080915.1 Saprospiraceae bacterium | reverse complement strand
ACCCTCCAACCAGAAACCCTCCAACCAGAAACCTTCCAACCAGAAACCTTCTAACCCGAAACCCTCCAACCCCCTAACCCTCCCACTTTTTTTTATGCAACCAGTTTTTACCAAAAAGTACATCAACGTTTTTCTCGGGTTGGGGAGCAATGTCGGCGACCGGCCTGCCAACCTGCGCGCGGCCTTCGACCTCATCCACCGCACCATCGGGAAAGTGGCCAAGCGCAGCCACGTGTACGAGACCGAGCCTTGGGGCAATACGGATCAGGATGCGTTCCTCAATCAGGTCATCATGATCAACACGACGATGGATCCGCGCGAACTGCTCGAAGCCATTACCAAAATCGAGCGTCAGTTGGGCCGTGTAAAAAAGGAGAAATGGGGGCCGCGCATCATTGACGTGGACATTCTGTTCTACGGCAAGCGCGTTATCCGCGACAAAGGGCTGGACATTCCGCACCCGGAACTGCACAAACGCGCTTTCGTGCTGGTGCCCTTGCTCGAAATCGCCCCCGATCTGGAACACCCGCTACTCAAAAAAGCCATTGACCAACTGTACATGGACTGCGAAGATCAGTCTAATGTCGTCATGCTCGACTAAGAACACCGAACCGTATCATGCTTCCACATCAGTTCATTGCCATTGAGGGCAATATCGGCGCTGGCAAAACGACGTTGTGCCAGCTCTTGGCCGAACGCTACGGGTATGCGCTGGTTTTGGAGCAGTTTACCGACAACCCCTTCCTGCCGCCGTTTTATGAGCAACCGGAACGCTATGCATTTCCGGTCGAACTCTTTTTTATGACCGAACGGCATAAGCAACTGCTGGAGCATTTTGCCAGCCCGGACTTGTTTCGCAGCACAACGGTGGCCGATTATTTTTTTTTGAAAACCCTGTTGTTCGCGAAAAACAACCTGAACGAGGAAGAGTTTCGCCTGTTCCAACGGCTGTTTGCCGTGCTGAACGCTACATTTCCTAAGCCCGATTTGCTGGTTTACCTGCACCGCCCCGTACCTGTGTTGCAAAAACAGATCCGGCGACGCGGGCGGGACATGGAACGCCTGATCACTGATGACTACCTCGAGGAGGTGCAGCAAGCCTACCTCGATTTTTTTAAACAAGAAACCGAAATACCGGTGGTGGTACTCGATTTGCACGATGCTGATTTTGTAAAACAACCATCCGTGCTCGAGGCGGTTACCACCGTGCTCGAACACCCATACCGGCCTGGGCTACAATACGTTTCGTTGGCCGGAGGCAATCGGGTTAATCAAACTATTTGAAATTCAATGGACAAAAAATTTGCCCTACTACACGAAAAACTTGCCGAGGCTAAACTTGGCGGCGGCCAGGCCCGCATTGATGCGCAGCACAAAAAAGGCAAACTGACCGCCCGCGAGCGCATTCACTTCTTGCTTGACGAAGGCTCGTTCGAGGAAATCGGGGCCTTGGTCACGCACCGCACCACCGATTTCGGCATGGCCGAACAGATTGTGCTCGGCGATGGCGTAGTCACTGGTTACGGCGCTATTGGTGGGCGGTTGGTTTATGTTTTTGCGCAGGATTTCACGGTGTTCGGCGGCTCGCTGTCCGAAACTCACGCCGAAAAAATCTGCAAAATCATGGACTTGGCGGTGAAAAACGGTGCTCCCGTCATCGGCCTAAACGACTCCGGTGGTGCCCGCATTCAGGAGGGCGTGAACTCGCTGGGCGGCTACGCCGATATTTTTTACCGGAACGTACTGTCGAGCGGGGTGGTCCCTCAGATTTCAGCCATCATGGGGCCTTGTGCCGGTGGGGCCGTGTACAGCCCGGCCATGACGGATTTTATCGTGATGGTGGACGGCTCGTCGTACATGTTCGTGACCGGCCCGAACGTGGTCAAGACCGTGACCAACGAAGAGGTGACCAGCGAGGTGCTCGGTGGTGCCAGCACGCACGCCAGCAAATCGGGCGTGACCCACCTCGTGGCAGCCAACGACGTGGACTGTCTCGAAAAAGTCAAACATCTGCTGAGCTATGTTCCTCAAAACTGCGAAGACCGGGTGCATGTGCTTCCGTACATTTTGGGCGACGAGTACCGAACCGTGCTGGACGACATCGTGCCGGAGAATGCCAACCACCCCTACGATATAAAAGAGGTGATCGCGGGCATCGTGGACGAGCAGAGTTTTTTTGAAATCCACGAAAACTACGCGGAGAACATTGTGGTCGGCTTTGCCCGACTGGCAGGGCGCAGCATCGGCATCGTGGCCAATCAGCCTATCAGCCTCGCCGGTGTGCTGGACGTGAATTCCTCCAAAAAAGGGGCGCGGTTTGTGCGGTTTTGCGACTGTTTCAACATCCCGCTATTAGTGCTGGAGGACGTGCCCGGATTCCTGCCGGGCACCGATCAGGAGTGGAACGCCATCATCACGAATGGAGCCAAACTGTTGTACGCATTTTCGGAGGCGACGGTGCCGCGCGTCACGGTCATTACCCGCAAGGCTTACGGTGGTGCCTACGATGTGATGAACTCCAAGCACATCGGTGCGGATATGAACTTTGCCTGGCCCAGTGCCGAGATCGCGGTCATGGGTGCCAAGGGCGCATCGGAGATCATTTTCAAAAAAGAAATCGAGACTGCTCCCGACACGGCGGCCAAACTAGCCGAAAAAGAGCGGGAGTACGCCGAGGCGTTCGCCAATCCGTATCGCGCTGCCGCCCGGGGCTTCATTGATGAGGTGATCCTGCCCCGCGAAACCCGCCGCAAACTCATCAAGGCGTTTGCCATGTTGGAACACAAGGCGGTGGCACGGCCCAAACGGAAGCACGGGAATATTCCGTTGTAAAATTCCTACCGCAACAACGTGACCATGCCTTTTTGGTGCTGCCAAACCGCTTCCGGCGTGCTGGTACGGTATTCGAGCACGAAAGCGTAAACATCCGATGGGCTTTGTTCGCCGTTGAACGTACCGTCCCAGCCCACTCCCGGCTGATTGGACGAGAAAACCACTTGTCCCCAACGGTTGAAGATACTCAACCGGAACGCTGCAAAACCGCACAGGCATTCCGGCAAAAAAAAGTCGTTGATGCCGTCGGAATCCGGCGTAAACGCGTTCGGGACGATCAAGGGGCAAGGGCAACCTTGTTTTACTTTGGCTACAAACCGATGCAGGTACGTTTCGCAACCAATGGTCACGGTCGCAACGCGCTCTTGGCCGGGAAGCAGTTGCACCGCTGCGGAATCCGAGCCGTTCTCCCAAGAGTAGCGCGTTGCGCCGGGCCGAAAGGCGCTGGCCCAGACCGTATCGCCGGGGCAAGCCTCCAGCACCGTATCCCGGTCGAGCAGGGTTGTTTCGTCGTCACACCAAACAACTTGCCCGGGAGCAAAATCCGAAACAGAGAAAGGCAGCAACAGTGGCTCGAAAGGATAGTTGCCCACGCTGATATTGATGGCGCTTTCCGAAATGCCGATTTGGTACGGCACGGGATATTTGTGCGGCAAGGCATCGCAAAGCAGGTTTGTCATCGGGCTGGTTTTGATGACGGCGAGGCGCCCCCCGGCGTTGGCGGCAATGGCCAGCGTGCCGTCCGGGAGCAAGCAGAAATCGTGGTTCAGCAGCGCAGTGCCGCTCACCGCCGGATTAATCAGCGTTTGGCGAACGAGGGAACCGGTTGGCGAAAACACCACCACTGAAACGTAACCGTGCGGCAGCGAATCCGTGGTCACGGTCGCGAAATTGCCGTCGGGCAACGCGCAAACGCGCTGGATTTGCACGTTGGTGGTATTGCCGAATATGCCGCCGTTCGCTCGAAACATCTCACCCATTTTGGAAATTTTGCCATCCTGACTCAAAAAAATCGGCAGTCCTGAGTACAGGTTTTGGCTATCCGAGAACTGACCGATGGCGAGGAAACCGTCTTCCAATTCGATAGGGTGGCTGTAGCTGTACAACGGAGCCACATGCGATCTTTTCCAAAAAACTGTTCCTGACAGTGGATCAATTTCATAAAAATGAGGCCCGTGGCGGATGAGCAGGTGACCGTTGCGCAGCGCTGTAGCATGGGTGCCGTAACCCAGCCATGTCTCGAAATACGTGCGGACCGATAGCAAGTTGCCAGCGGTGTCCATCACGCCCACATAGTCCCTCGAGCCAGTAGGCGGGCTGTTGGCTCCTGAAAAAAAGTACTGGCCATTGGGCAATGCCCCCAAGGTGTACATACCCAGTCCAAAACGGGCAGCCTTCCAGCTCCGCGACCAGCGCAGGTTACCGTTGGGAGCGAATTTGAACACAAAGAAAAACCCATCGGTACTGCCGATTGCGCCAGCCCCCACCACGAGATCGCCTGCGGCATCGAAAAACAAATCGAAACAACGAGACGGCTGTGGCGAAAGCACAGCTTCGATCGCTTTCGACCAGGCGAAGTTGCCACAGGAGTCGAAACGAAGCACGTGGATGATTCTGGTCGCCGAATCGCATCCGGCCAGTGCCCAGCCACCGTCGGGGGCCGCCGCCATTTTATAAAAACCGTAGTAGCGGGTGTTGGCATGTAGGTTTTCAAAACGGTGGATATACTCGCGTTGGGCCTGGACTTGCTGTACGGTTAGAAAAAGTAGGGATAGAAAAACGAGCCGCATCATTAATTGCTTTCTGCTTGTTTTCGCAGTATTAGAAAGGCTTCTTTGAGTGGCTGACTGACGGAACTGGCCGGTTCTTTTAGTACCAAATCTTGGTAAGCATCCAAAAAAGGCAACCTGTACCGGTGAAAGAAATGGAGAAAATGGCGGGCGAAACCGACACACTCCAAAACTACCACTTCGATGCCCGTCTGGTCATATAAATAGCTCGCATATTCTGCTACTTCAACGCCTACCGCTTCGGTGGTGATAAAAATGTAGTTGTCAATTTTTGCTCCTAAGGCGGCTACTTTGCGAATGGCGGCATTGATGTCATTGATCGTAACCCGTTTATCCTTCATTTCGTAGCAGGTTATGACGCTATCATCATTTGTCAAGGTGATTTCAACATCGCCGAGGGAGCCTGTTTGTTTGTCGGCCGCCGTGTGAGATTGCAGCCGTCGGGGTGTTTCCCCAACAAGGTTCTGGACTGCCAGATAAGCCGCATCTACGATCAAGGCCGGGAGCCTACTCGAGTTTTTACAATTCAAATGTTGTTGGAGCAACGTCACGATCTGTTCAGAAGAAAGAGGCAAGGAGTCTTCCGCGGATTTAAGGTTGGCGATCAATTGTTGCATTCGGCCTTCGTTTTCGTGGCGAATCAACAAAAGGAATCGCAAAATTTCAGTCAACAGGGTTTCTGCCACCAATTTGTTTTGGTGTACTACGCCGAGTAGTTCCAATGTATAAACGTAGACTTCCCGTGGCTTACCAACAAGAACCAAGTCTGTGGTCAGCAGACGGTCAATATTTCGAAAAGCAGGGGTCAAAAATGCAGTGGTAGTGTTGCAGGGCAAATTGTGCTCGCCCACAAATGCTTCAACAAAACCTTCGTCGTACGTTCTCCCAGAATAGGCATCCTTGCCACCGATTTCGGTGTACGGCTTGCGGATGTCAACGGATGGCCTGTCAATTTTGGCGAGCAAACAAGCGAGCAAGAATCGAATAGGGGCCTTGTTCGTGTTGCAACGGCACACCCATTCAATTTTGCTTCGGATTTCCTGATCCGGCACAAACGTTTTTTGCAAGCGGCCATTTGCTGCTTTCAGACAGGATACAAGCGTTTCTCTCGGATTCATCCAAACAGGGTCTTGGTTTTGGTTAAGTTGTCTCGAATTTTTTCGATGTCATAGTTGAGCCATAAGACCTCTTGGCGTTTGTCCTTCGTTGAATGGATTGTTTTTTCAGGACTGCAGTGTTTGTGCCACCTATGCGCCGGGTACAAATCGTTCATTAGATCACAGTCGTAATTTGAAATAGCTACCCTTCCGCTGACTTGGTTGAGTGCCTTGGCCAGCCTAATATGTTCGTCATCGGGCATTTCATAGCCATAGGAATTGGTATCGCCACGTGTTTCATGGATATAGGGCGGATCGCAGTAAAACAGTGTGCCGGCATCGTCGTACAGCTCGATAATGTCAAGGGCTGGCCTGTTTTCGATCTGAACGCGCAGTAGTCGTTCCGCTATAAATTCCAAGTTTTCGATACCGCCAAGCCATCGGCTGACAACTCCGCTCATGCCCGAACGACTGGTGTTTTTGCAATTGGCCCAACGCCCCAATGATGCTTTCTGGGCAAGACCCGTTCGCACTTGGCGTGCACGAACAAAAAAGCGCCTTGCACGCTCCAGTTCGGTCAAGTTGGGGGCTATTGAGCAGGCCAATGCAAATTCTTCCCTCGAAAAAGGGGTCAACGAAATTGCCTCGATGAGGCTGTCCTTATGCTCACGCAACACACGAAAAAAGTTGACGACCTCTCCGTCCAAATCGTTGTAAGTTTCCACTGGAGAAGGAGTGCGATTTAGTAATACCGCGCCTGAGCCTGCATACGGCTCGCAGTAGTGTGTACAATCCGGCAAAAAAGGCAGCAGCCAATCCAAATGGGAAAATTTCCCACCATACCAGCCGAAGGCTATAAGTTTTTTAGGTCTGGCAAGAGTGGATATGGCCGACGGCGATTTTTTCTTGATCACCAGCTTAGGTTCTGCAAGTTCTGTTTCCATGTTTCAATTTTTATGCAAAGATGCGAAAGAAAGAACCAGTTTGAATCTCCGTGCTCGACAGTGTGCAAACAAGCAAAAAAGTGTTTGTGGCAGCTTGGCCACTTGCATCCTCACTCAGCCTTCCTCAACTGCCGCAGCACAGCCTGAAAATCCTTCGGCAATTCCGCCTTGAACTCCATGCGCTCGCCCGTAGCGGGGTGCTCGATTCGGAGCCGATAGGCGTGCAGGCTGGTACGTTCCATGAGCGGGCGCTCTTCCTCGCTGAATTTGCCGCTCCGATAGGCTTTGCCTTTTATTTCCGATAAAAAAAACGCTGGCCGGCGGCCGTACAGCGCGTCCACGGCTAAGGTGTAGCCGATGCTCTGGAAATGCACGCGCACCTGGTGCGTGCGGCCCGTTTTGAGTAGCGCTTCCACCAGCGTGAAGTTCCGGAAGCGTTCCAAAACCCGGTAAAACGTCAGCGAAGGTTTGCCGCGACCGGTGATAGTCATCTTGTTGGGAATGGTGGGGTGCGGACCGATGGGCTTGTCAATCTCGCCTTCCTCCTGATGTACCGATCCGTCCACAAGCACGAGGTAGTATTTGTCCGCTGTGTGGTGCTCAAACTGCAAGCACAGGTGCCGGTGAGCGGCCTCGGTACGGGCAAAACAGAGCACGCCGCTGGTTTCCCGGTCAAGGCGGTGTACGACGAACACTTTGCCAAAAACCCGTTCCAGTGCGTTTTGCAGGCTGTCTTTGTTGCCAAAACGGTCGGGAATGGTGAGCAGGCCAGCGGGTTTGTGTACCACTAAAAAGTGCTCGTCTTCGAAAAGCAATTCGTAATTGGGCATGGATGTCGGATCAGGGTTAGCCCGCCTCGTTGCGGGTGATTCTGTAAACGGAAGCAGCGGCGGCAGCCCCTACGGCGGTGCCGATCAGACTGGGCCAGATATCTACCCAGGTTATTCTGCCTGCCACAGCCAGGCCGAGTGCGAGGGCGGGGTTGAGTGTGGCCGGTGAAATATTGCCAAGGGCAAACACTGCGGCCATGACGGCAAAACCGACCGCAATGCCGGAATAGGGTGGAGGAGTCTCCTCGGGGCGGTCGGCGCTGGTGTTCAAAAAAACAAAGCACAGGGCAAACGCACCCGCCGCCTCCGCAAAAAACGCGCAAAACGGATCGTGGTGCAGCGGAAGCACGTCAGCCGTTCCGCTGCATCGTGTCATAAAAACGGCCAAAATAGCACCCAGCACCCCGCCGACGGTTTGCGCGGCGAGGTAGTACGGGAAGTCCCAACGCTCCAACTGGCCCAGCATGAGCTCGGCCAGCGAGATAGCCGGGTTGAAATGCCCGCCCGAAACGCGAGCGCCGGTAAAAAACAAGGCTGTTGCCACCGCACCATAAGCCAGCGGCAGGTGCTCTTCGCGAGCATTTACGGTGACAAGCCCCACTAAAAGCACCAAAAGAAATGTTCCGATGCCCTCCATCAAGTATTGTTTCATGCCATCCAATTACATTTGCCGGTGAGTAGGTTGATGGGTTTCTGGTTAGGGGGTTAGAAGGTTGACCGAACCAGAAATCCATCAACCATCAAATCAGAAACCTCGAAGCCAGCAACCAGCAACCTATTTTTCGCCAAAAGTATTGACAAAATCACATGCGCACCGCTTTTCTAATTTTTTCCGCAACGCTGATGAGTACGCTCGCTGTTTCCCAAGGCCAAAAACAACTGCTCACCCCGGAACTGCTCTGGAAGGTCGGGCGCGTCACGCTCGACTGTGTTTCGCCCGACGGCAAACTCGCTGTGTATGGCGTGCAGCGCTTCGACATGGAAAAAAACAAGGGCACGCGGCAGTTGTACATCGTTGACCTGCAAACAGTTGAATCCAGACCGCTCACCGACCCGGCCGCTGGTAGTGCCTCCGACGCGGCTTTCCGCCCGGATGGCCGCCGTATCGGTTTCATCCGCGACGGCAAAGTGTTCGAGGTCGGGCTGTCGGGCGGTGCGGTGGCTGCCGTCACCGATTTTGAGGTGAACGGTTTCCGGTATTCCCCCGATGGCAAGCACTTGCTGTTTACGCAGCATGTCAAATTCGACGAGATGCCCACCGACCGGTACCCCGACCTGCCGCAGGCCACGGGGCGCATTTCCGAGGGGCTGTTTTACCGACACTGGAAATCGTGGCACAACTACAAGGCCAGCAACGTTTTCTATGTCCGATACCAAAACGGAAAAACCACGGGTAGCCCGGTGAACATTATGAATGAACCCTTCGACAGCCCGTTGCGCCCGATGGCCGGTATGGAGCAGATCGTTTGGAGTCCCGACAGCCGATTCATCGTATACACCTGCCGGAAATTGCGTGGCACCGAGGAATCGCTCAGCACCAACGCTGACCTGTATCTGTACGAACTCGCCTCCGGCAAAACGCTCAACATCACCGAGGGCATGCCCGGCTACGACGTTGACCCCATCTTTTCGCCCGACGGGCGCTACCTGGCCTGGACGAGTATGGAGAAGGCCGGCTACGAAGCCGACCGTACCCGGCTCATGCTGCTCGACACCCGCGACAACAACCGAACCGAGCTTTCCGAAGGCTGGAAATTCGAGGCCAACCACCCCCAGTGGGCCGCCGATAGCAAATCACTTTATTTCCTCAGTTCCAACGATTTTACCTATCAAATCCACCAGATCGGTGTGGCCGACCGCAAAATCCGACAGGTGACCACCGGCCAGCATGACTATACGGCTCTGTTCGTGGCTGCTGGCGGGTTGGTGGCTACGAGGGTGTCCATGACCATGCCTGCTGAGGTCTTTTTGGTGGACCCGCAAACGGGCAGCGCCCGTGCCATCAGCACAGCCACCGCCGACACGTGGAGTACTATTCCTCAAGCCAAGGTGGAGCGCCGCACGGTGAAGACCACCGATGGCAAAAACATGAACGTTTGGCTTGTGCTGCCGCCCGATTTTGATCCGAAAAAGAAATATCCCGCCTTGTTGTACTGTCAGGGCGGGCCGCAATCGGCCGTCAGCCAGTTTTTTTCCTACCGCTGGAATTTGCAACTAATGGCCTCGCAAGGGTACGTCGTAGTGGCACCCTGTCGGCGCGGCATGCCGGGCGGGCCGTACGGACAGGAATGGAATGCGGCCATCAGCACGGACTGGGGCGGGCAGGCCATGCAAGACCTGCTCTCGGCCTCCGATGCCGCAGCGCGGGAACCGTTCGTGGACGCTCAGCGCATGGGCGCGGTGGGTGCCAGTTTTGGTGGTTATGCGGTGTACTGGTTGGCCGGAAACCACAATAAGCGCTTCAAAGCCTTCATTTCCCACTGTGGCATGTTCAACACGGTCAGTTGGTACGGCACCACGGAGGAGTTATTTTTTGCCAACTATGACCTCGGCGGGCCGTACTGGGACAGTCCCGCCGGTGCTGGCTGGACCAAATTTAGTCCACACCAGTTTGTCAAAAACTGGGACACGCCGATACTTGTCATGCACAACGAATTGGACTTTCGGGTGCCGTTTTCCGAAGGCATGCAGGCGTTTCAGGCGGCGCAACTGCGCGGCATCCCGTCGCGCTTGGTCAGTTTTCCAGACGAAGGGCACTGGATGTCGAAGCCGCAAAACAGTCTGCTGTGGCAGCGGGAGTTTTTCCGGTGGTTGGAGGCGTATTTGAAATAACTTGCGCTAATGCTGGCAACATGCCAAAAAAGTAATGCCAGTCGGGCAGCGTCAACCCGCCCGACAGTGCTACCTTGCAGCGGTATTTAAAAAAACCTGCTCGTGCCAATGCGCTTTCGATATACTTTCCTGCTTTTCTCCCTGCTGTTCAACCAATCGGTTTCGGGCCAACAGGGTAGCCAAAACTGGTGCGGCTACACCGGTGATTCCGAATGGCTCGACTGGTATCAGCGCCACACCGGCATTTTCAACATTTCCGACCGCGGCAACGCCGACACCAACTGGCTGTATGTGCCCATCACCGCGCACATCATCGGCCAGAATAACGGCAACGGGTATATCGCCCTGCAGGAACTGCTGAACAGTGTGTGCGAAATGAACGACCTGTACGCGCCTGCCCGAATCCGATACTACCTCCTGCCCGGCGACGCGATACGCTACCACAACAATTCCAACTGGTACATGCACGACTGGAGCGGTGGGGAAAACATGATTATGACCGTTACTCCCTCCATTAAAGACCGCCTGAACGCTTTTGTCGTGGGCGACCCGGCGGGCAACTGCGGCTACGCTTGGCACGATGCCATTGTTTTGAAAAACGGCTGTTCTGGTTCGGGAAACACCACTTGGGCGCACGAAGCCGGGCATCATTTTTCGCTACCCCACCCGTTCCGAGGATGGGAAGGTTTCACATGGGACTATGCTCGCCCCGCGCCCGCCAAGGTCAATAACCGCGACGTGGAAAAGACCAACGGCTCCAATTGCTACACCGGTGGCGACCGTTTTTGCGACACCGAACCCGACTACCTGAACGACCGCTGGCCCTGCAATGGCAATGGCCGCAGCAATACCCTCCAGCACGACCCCGACAGCATTACCTTCCGCTCCGATGCCTCGCTTATCATGGGCTATGCCCACGATGCCTGCGCTTCGCGATTTTCTGATGAGCAAATAGCCGCCGTGCGCGCCAACCTCCAGGACGAGCATATTTCCTACCTTCAAATAAATACCCCGTTGCCTGACCTGAATGACGATGACCAAGTTGTACTCGTCGGCCCGGTAGATTCCAGCGAGAGCGTACAGTACAACCATATCGAACTAAAGTGGAACAAACTGCCCGGCGCGCGGTACTACACTGTCGAGATCAGCCGTACGCCCACTTTCTCCGTTATGTATTTTTCCGAAACAGTCGTTGACGTTAACCACATCATGGTCAACAAACCTATGCCGAACAATTGGACGCTTTACTGGCGTGTACGGGCGTACAGCGACTGGGATTTGTGCCAACCCTACGACAAAGCCCAAATTGGCTCGTTCCGCACTCAAAACCTGTCAGCCGTCAACGAACTGGAACGCACGGCCGTCATTACCCTGATACCCAATCTTGTCGCTTCGGGCGTTCCCGCTGTGTTGCGCATTGAAACCGAACAGACCATGGACCTCGCCGTGGCGATGTGTGATGCCACAGGGCGGGTGCTCAGCCAAAACCGGTACCGCCTCTACGCCGGAACCAACCAATTTGAGGTGCCGACCGACGACTTGAGCGCGGGCATTTACACCGTTCTGCTGCAAAACGAAAAAGGTGCCACGGTGAAACGGCTCGTGGTGGTGGAATAAACCGGCATGGGCGTTATTCAGCGACAGGGGATCAAGCATTCGATCGTCAATTTTGCAGGACTGGCCGTCGGCGTGACCAGCACACTTTTCCTGTATACGCGCGAGGAAGTGGTGGAGACTTATGGGCTTGCCCAGTTCCTGCTTAGTATTTGCATGATCGGGTTTCCACTGTTTTCGTTTGCCAGCAGCGCTACGGCGTTGCGTTTTTACCCGTATTTCGAGGACAAGGCGAGTGGCAACCGAGGTTTTTTGACCCTGTTGGTCGGTATCAGCCTCGTGGGCTGGTGTACATGCGCATGTGTTGCACTGCTATTTTGGGGAAACATAAGCACCGCCATCGCTGGCGATTCTGTTTTGAAACAAAACTACCTGTGGATCGCATTTCCGCTAACGCTGCTGTACATGCTGTCCACCATTTTTGTGCAATTCTCCGCCAATTTTCAGCGGATTGTGGTGCCCTCCCTGCTATTTGATTTTTCCCTGAAACTGGCTCTGCCTTCGTTCCTCGTTGCTCTGTGGCTGGGTTGGTTGGGCATCGAAGCTGTGTTGTGGCTGTTATTGGTACATTTTACCTTGGTTACTGCAGCCCTTTTGGTGTACTTGCGGAAAATGGGACATTGGTTTGCGCGACCCGACTGGGGGTTTCTTACTCCAAAACTAAAGCGAGACATAGCCAGTTATGCTGGTTTCGTGATGATTTCAGGCTTGGCTGTGATGCTGACGGTACGGGCCGATACATTTTTCGTGGGTTCCCTCACCGATATGAAAAGAACGGGCTATTACTCCATCGCGCTCAACATAGCCGTGGCCATTGATATCCCAATCAAGGGTTTGCACGCCGCCGCAGTGCCGTTTATGACCAAGTACCTCGCCGAGAAAAACTGGCCCGAACTGCGCAGTCTGTACCAGAAGGTATCCATCAACCTGATCACGGCGGGGCTGCTCCTGTTCGGCTGCATCTGGGTTTCGGTGGATGACCTGTACGGCATCATGCCCAACAGCGGCGAGGCATCGCAGGGGAAATACGTCCTGCTTTTTATGTGCATCGGCAAATTGATCGAAATGGCCGTGAGCCTGAACGGCCCGCTCGTATACTACTCCCAGTACTACCGCTACTCGCTGGTGTCGTATTGCCTGCTCGCCCTGGCCAATATCGGGTTCAACATCTGGCTGATTCCGTTGCTGGGGCTGCCGGGCGCAGCGGTGGCCACGCTGCTGTCCATAACCTGTTACAACTTGTTTGGGTTGGTGCTCGTATGGGCCAAGTTTCGGATGCAGCCGTTCAGCCGCAACATGATTCTGGCCGGTTTTCTGGCCCTGTTGGCCGTGACGGCGGTGTGGTTTCTGCCCTCCACGGGCTATGCGCTCCTCAATATCGCCCTGCGTTCGGGGCTTTTTGCCCTGTTGTTTGCCTTCCTGGTCATTCGTTTTCGGGTGTCGGCGGATATCGTGGAGTTGTGGGGGGATTTGCGGTTGAAGGCTCTTCGTGGCAGGTACGATTCTTAAGAATACATGGAAAACTGAGTAGCAGCACACAAGCCTGCATTTTTGTGCTGCGCGAAAAAAATCGCCTGAGCAGAATGGTTTACTACTTTTGCCGGGCCTCAAAACGCACACCTGCTCGCACCTGTCATGCAAAACACCGCCAACTCCCGCCCGCCCGGCTACTTGTACCAGCTCACTATCGTCGGCTTTTTGTTCTTCATTTTTGGCTTTTTCACTTGGCTGAACGGCACGCTCATCCCTTTTCTGAAGCTGACCTGCGACCTGAAAGAAGACTGGCAGGCTCTGCTCGTGACTTCTGCATTTTACCTCAGTTATTTTTTCCTCGCCCTGCCATCGTCCGCCATTTTGCGCCGCACGGGCTTCAAGGGCGGCATGGCGCTCGGCCTCTTGGTCATGGCCTTGGGTTGTTTGGTGTTTTTGCCGGCGGCCAATGCGCGGGCGTTTCCGCTGTTTCTCATCGGCTTGTTTGTGCAGGGTATGGGCTTGGCGTTGCTGCAAACGGCCGTCAACCCCTACGTCAGCATTATCGGCCCTATCGAGAGCGGTGCACAGCGCATCAGCATCATGGGCATCTGCAACAAGGCAGCGGGCATCCTCAGCCCGATCATCCTTAGCAGCATCCTGTTGCGCAACGCCACAGCCATCGAAAAACAGGTGGAAGCGGCCACCGACCCGATGGTCAAGACCGCCCTGTTGGACGAACTCGCTGCACGGGTGCTATTGCCGTACATCGTGCTGGCCGGGGTGCTCATGGTAGTGGCGTTTTTGATCCGTCGTTCGGCGCTTCCCGACGTGGATCCCTCGACGGAGGCGGCCAGTACGGAAAACAACAGCGGCCTAGATACCAACCGCACGAGCATTTTTCAGTTTCCGCACCTGCTGCTGGGTGCTCTCGCCATCTTTTTCTATGTGGGCGCAGAGGTAATGGCCGGAGAGGTCATCGTGCTGTACGGCAAAAAACTGAACTTCGAACTGGACCAAACGCGGTTTTTTACCTCGTTTACCCTCATTGCCATGCTGGTGGGCTATGTGCTGAGTATCGTGCTCATTCCTAAATACGTGTCCCAGCAAAAATTCCTGCGCTATTCCGCTCTTTTGGGCCTGGCGCTTACGCTGGCCACCTATTTTGCTTCCGGTTCCACGGCAGTAACCTGCATCGCACTGCTCGGCTTGGCCAACGCGGTGATGTGGCCAGCCATTTTTCCCTTGGCCATCAACGGGTTGGGGCGTTTTACTCAGGTTGGCTCGGCCCTGCTCATCATGGGCATCATCGGCGGAGCGCTGCTGCCGCCGTTGTATGGTTTATTGGCAGACATGGAAGGTGTGGGCTACCGGGCTGCGTTCCAGATCACGGTAGTGCCCTGCTACCTGTATATTTTGTACTACTCTGTGTCGGGCTACAAGAAGCGGTGAACGATGGGTTTGGGAAAAAAAAGAAAAGCCTACCTTTGCGTGCCTTTGTAAAAAAGGTGGAAACTCATCGCTACTTATTCACAACTTATCAGCAGTAAAACAATGGCAACAACCGCAGATATCCGCAACGGCCTGTGCTTAGATCTGAACAACGACATCCTTAAAGTCATTGACTTTCAACGTTTCCAAGTAGGCCGCGGCAGCGGAAAGGTTTGGACCAAACTCAAGAGCACCACTTCTGGCAAAGTCATCGAGCACACGTTCCAGAGCGGCCACAACATCACCGAAGTGCGCGTGGAGCGCCGCAAGTACCAGTACCTGTACCCTGAAGACGGCGGCTATGTGCTCATGAACCAAGAAACATACGACCAGATTTCCGTTCCCGAGGACATGATTGACAACGGCAAATTCCTCAAAGAAGGCGATGCCGTTGACGCACTTTTCCATGCCCAAAAAGAATCCCTTCTTGCGGTAGAAATGCCCCAAACGGTCGTCTTGGCCATTACCTACACCGAACCCGGTGTGCGCGGCGACACGGCCACCAACACCCTCAAATTGGCTACCGTCGAGACGGGTGCCGAAGTGCGCGTACCCCTTTTTTGCGAAGAAGGCGACCTGATCAAAATTGACACAGCCACAGGTGCTTACATGGAGCGCGTGAAAAAATAGGCTCCTTTGCACTAACAAACGCCGCTGCTACCTATTTTTGACCTTTAAGCAAAACGAACTTGGTAATGATGGACATCAACCAGATACAAGAACTGATCCGTTTGGTCAGCAAATCAAAAGTGACTGAATTCATCCTGAAAGAGGGCGATTTCAAGCTCATCATCCGAAATCAGGCAGGTGCCGAAACCACTGCCGCTCCTGTAGTGGCCTTCCCGCCCCCACAGCAGATGATGACCATGACCACTCCCGCCCCGCCTCCGCCAGCACCGGTGTCT
>JBEBHD010000112.1:0-15855 GCA_040080915.1 Saprospiraceae bacterium | reverse complement strand
CAAGTATTTTTGCCCGCTCGGTTTGTCATTTCTAAGAAACACGTCCACGCCTGGGACGAATGTGCGAGCGGACAGCTAAACGTGATTGCCCGGTGTGACGCGTACAGATTTCTACGAAATGACAAAAGCGAAGCATACCAACCAGAAACCCTCTAACCAGAAACCTGATTTTTATGCAAAAATCCCGCCTTTGGGAGGCTTTTTCCTCCCTCGTCAAGCCCGAGCTGCGGGCATTCGACAAATTCGTGCGCTCCCCGTTTTTCAACCAAAAGGCGCACCTCATCAGCCTGTGCGATTTCCTTCGCCAGTGTTGTGAAGCAAGTAGTGCTCCGGATGCCGAAAAGGCGTTTGCCGTCGCATACCCCGGCATGCCGTACGACGACCAAAAGATGCGCCTTGCGAACAGTGATCTGCTCAAACTGCTGGAACATTTTTGGATGTACCAGGAAAAGTTCACTGACCTGGAACGCAACAAGATACGGCTGGCTGGGGCCTACCGCAAACGCAACCTGCCGAAACACGCGGAAGTGTCACTGCGGGAAGCCCGCCAAAGCCGCGAAGCCCGGCCTTGGCGCCACGCCGAGCATTTCGACGATTTGCACCGCATCGAACTGGAGCAGTTCCAATCGGCCTCGGCGGCCAAACGGTACGAGGCGTTCAACCTGCAGGAGATTTCAGACCTGATGGACAAGACCTACATCGCCCGCAAGCTTCGGCACGTCTGTTTCGCCCGTTCGCACCAAGCCGTCATGCAGGCATCGTACCAGTTCGGCTTGCTGGATGCCGTGTTTGCACATGTGGAGTCAGAAGTTCTGTTGGACACACCCGCTATTGCCCTGTACTACCACGGTTGCCATTTTCTGGCCGATCCGGCGGCCGAGGGCCATTTTGCCCGCTTCCGCGACATGCTCAGCACCCATGCCGAGCAGTTTCCGCCTGATGAACTGCGGGCACTGTACTTGCTGGCCATCAATTTTGGTGTAAAAAAAAGCAACGAATCGGGCGACAACGACTGGTATCGGACCACGCTGGGCCTGTACCAAGAAGCACTCGCCCGCGACCTGCTGCTCGAAAACGGCATGATGTCGCGCTTTGCCTACCACAATATTGTGGGCGTGGCCGTGCGCCTGCACGAGGTGGCTTGGGCCGAGGAGTTTATTCAAAAATACAAAAACGCGCTGGAGCGCCGCTACCGCGAATCGTCGTTCAGCCTCAACATGGCCCGCGTGGCCTATACCCGGCAGGAATACGGCTCGGCTTTGCTCCATTTGCAGCGGGCCGATTACAAGGATTTCATCAACGGCATGAACGCCAAGACCTTGCAACTGAAAATTTATTACGAAACAGGCGAGACGGACCTGCTCGAAAGCCACTTAGACAGCCTGAAGAATTTCATCCGCCGCCAAAGGGCCGTGGGCTACCACCGCGACAACTACCTCAACATAGCCCGGTACACTCGCGCCCTGATGCGCCGCGACCCCAACGATGCCCAAGCCGCTGGCGACCTGCGTCAGCAGATCGAGAAAGAGCCGGTGCTTACGGAGCGGGAATGGCTGCTGGGGCAATTGGGGTAACAAAAAAACAGCACACCGGACATCCGATGTGCTGCTGGTGCGGGAAGCGAGACTCGAACTCGCATGACCGTGAAGTCACTGGTGTTTGAGACCAGCGCGTCTACCATTCCGCCATTCCCGCTGTTCTTTTTTATTGGGGCGCAAACTTAGACAGATTTTCCAGAACACGCAACAAGTACCTTTTTTTCAAAAAATATTCGAGCACAGCGCGCAGGTCTGCCTCCGTTCCGGTGTGCTCGGTATAGGTGTCCAAAACGGGGCGGATGCCCGCGTCGAGGCTTTTTTCCAGGTCGTGGGCGGTTTGGGCGGCAGCGGCAAACTGAACCGGATCGGGGCCGAACTCCAGTTCCATGAGCGCCTCGTTTACTTCCATCATTTCCGCGAGAAACGCCTGTGGCACGCTCAATTTCCCCTCATCTTCTAACAGCCCTTTGATTTTCAAAACATAGCGCATGCGCTTGTCAGGGTCGGAAAGCGTCTGAAACGCTTCATTGTTCAGCGTGGATAGCTCCAGCATTTCCGCCTGCCGGGCAACATCGGCGAGGGTGTGAAAATCGGGATGAAATTCTTTGCTGTTTTGATAAAAAACGCGGCGAAGGGCTGCCTCATCCACCTGAAATGACAGCGGGATGCCGAAAAACTCGAAGTAGTTCACGGGGTTATTTTTCAAAAAAATTGTTGGAAAACGTGCCGCCACAGGTCGAGACCGAACGCGTAAATCATCAGGCCCAGCAGGAGGAAAAAGCCGACGGTAACCGCTTTCTCCATGAATTTGTCGCTGACCTTGCGGCCAGTGGCTACTTCCCAGAGCAGGAACATGACGTAACCGCCGTCCAGAGCCGGGATGGGGAGCAGGTTCATGAATGCGAGCAAAATGCTGAGCGAGGCGGTCAGCGACCAAAAGCGTTCCCAGTCCCACGATGTGCCGTACATTTTGCCGATGCTGATGAGGCTGCCGAGGTTGTCTTTCACGGCTATTTCGCCGCTGAACATTTTGCCGAAGGCCTTCATCTGGTTGTTCAAAAAATCAACGCCCATTTGCACGCCCCCGGGTATAGCAGCGGCCAGCGAGTAGCGCTCGCGTTCGATGTCGAAATAGCCCTCGACCTTGGGGCGAACGCCGATGGTTCCTTCCGGGGTCAGGGTCAGGTTGACAGTGACGGTATCGGTTTTGCGCAACAGGGTCAGTATGGCGGGCTTACCTTTTTGGGCCATGGCCAACGGGCCGAACTGGTCGTAAAATGGGGTAGGGGAGCCGTTGAAGGCGAGGATACGGTCGCCTGCCTGTACGCCAGCCGCTTTGGCTGGCTTGCCAGCCGCCACTTCACCTACATAAAAAGGGATTCGGGGCGAAATGAGCAGCGCCTTGGGCACCTTTTGGCTCGTGAGCTGCTCGGCTACGTTTGGGCGCAGCGCAAATTTCACCTCCCGGCCGTCGCGCTGTACTGTCACCTCGCGGGCATCGTTGAGCACCACTTGTTCAATAAATGCGGAGGCATCTACGTGCTCCACGGGGTTTTGGCCGATCTTGACCAGCACATCGCCCTGTTGGAAACCCTGATCCAGCAGCACTTTGTCGAACGCCAAGCCGTGTTTCAGTTCGGAATTGGGGACATACGCCTTTCCGAAATACCAGAGCATCATGGCGAAAATGGCGAAGCCCAGCAGGAAATTGACGGTCACGCCGCCCAACATGATGATAAGGCGCTGCCAAGCGGGCTTGGAGCGAAACTCCCAAGGCTGAGGCGGTTGTTTGAGCGCCTCGGTGTCCATGCTCTCGTCCACCATACCGGATATTTTCACGTAGCCTCCGAGCGGAAGCCAGCCGAGGCCGTACTCCGTTTCGCCTTTTTTGGTTTTCCACAGGGAATTGAACGGTGCAAAATCGAAGAAGAGGTAAAACTTTTCCACCCGTGTTTTGAACCAACGAGCAGGAAAAAAGTGGCCCATCTCGTGCAGGATAATAAGCAAGGAGAGGCTGAGTAAAAACTGGCTGATATTGACGATGGTATCCATTTCTGTGCTGTTGGCTTTTAGCCGTTGGCTTTTGGCTGATTTCAGTTGGCTTTTGGCTGTTGCTCATGTTGTTTGGCTCCTTTCTGCTCAGGAGAGCCAACAGCCAACTGCCCATCAAGAGCCGATTTCCCGGTAGCGTTGGGTGTTGACTGGGTCAATTTTGATCATGATCTGTTGCACGCGGTCTTTTTGGGCCTTGCCTCCTATTTTCCACATTTCTACCAGTTCGTCCTTTTTTGCATTGGCGAACATCTGGGTTATCATGGAATTGAAATAGGCGGTGTTCACTTTGTCTATCTCTTCCAAGGCGAGCATGATAGCGGTTTTGCCAGCATCCATGTCATTGGATATCTGGTCAAGGCCCTTGCGGTGGTAGGTGTACATGGCTGCCCGGTAGGGGCGTACGCGGGGATTGAGCAGGTTTTCGGCGATCCAATAACGGTTTCGGTTTTTGCCGCCGTCGGCGGGGCGCCACCCGGCACCCTTGTTGGTGGTCGAGTTTTGAATATTGGTAACGATCTGCTGGGCATTGAGCAAGTGCTGGTCGCCGCCGTACAGGGCGTACGAGTCATAGTCCAAGCCGAGGATCACGTACACGTAAAAGGCCAAAATAGCGGGCAGGTTTTGGTTGTCCGTGGCATCCGGCTGAAAAAGCAGCGGCTGATTTTGGTCGTACTCGAAGGAGACATCTTTGTCCAAGTGTGACAACATGGGCGTTTCATAGCCGCTGCCGTACACAGGCCGGACGGCCTGCACGGCCAGTTCGGCATCGTACAGGTTGCCGTTTTCGATTTTTATTGTGAGAATGAAGTTGCACTTGATGCGCTCCTCCAACTGGAAAACATCGTTGGTCCATTTGGTGGTGTTCAAAAACTCGCGCATGGTCACCTCCAACTGGTCGAAAACACGGCGGTCGGTGGTTTGCAATTGGGGTGTGTTGATGCGCACGGTGCAGTCCAGTTCGCCTTGGGCATTTGCCTGGGCAATCACGAGTAACACCAGAAAAATGAGGGAAAGGATACGGTTCATTTTGAAAAGCGGTTGAATGTGCGAGTCGGTGGTTAGCATGGTTGTCATGGCGCAAATTCAGGCCGACAGGTTGGCCGTTCGCAGGATTTCGGCGACAATATCTTCGGCAACTGCCGCCTTTGTTTTCAAATCAAATGCCGTTTTGGAGCCGTCGGGCCGCAAGAGGGAGAGTTTATTTGTGTCATGGCCGCATCCGGCGCCCGCGTGGCGCAGGGAATTAAGCACGACAAAATCCATGTTTTTCCGCTTCATCTTGGCCAGTGCATTCGGCTCTTCGTCGTTGGTTTCGAGGGCAAAACCGACCACGATCTGACCAGAGCGTTTGTTTTGTCCGAGCGTGGCCGCTATGTCCACGGTCTTGGCCAGTTCGATGTTCAAGTCGGCTTCTTTTTTCTTGATCTTGGTCGTCGAGTAGGTTTTTGGGCGGTAGTCGGCTACGGCAGCAGCGTGAACGGCGATGTCGGCGGCAGGAAAAAGTTCGGCGCAAGCCTCGTACATGTCCTGAGCCGAAACGACCGGTACGACCCCCACCGTCGGGTTTTTGGGCCTCAGGTGTGTAGGGCCGAGCACGAGGGTCGTTTCTGCCCCATGCCGGGCCAGGGCATCGGCGATGGCGATGCCCATTTTGCCGCTGCTCTGGTTGCCGATGAAGCGCACGGGGTCGAGTGCTTCGTGTGTCGGGCCGGCGGTGACGAGGGCTTTTTTACCGATCAGGTTTTTGCCTGCGGCAAAAAAACGCTCCAAATATGTCAAAATAGACTCTGGTTCGGCCATACGCCCATCGCCGACAAGGCCGCTTGCCAATTCGCCGTACTCAACGGGAATGATGTGTGCCCCATGCGTCCTCAGTCGCTCCAAATTGGCCTGTGTGGCCGGGTGGTGCCACATGTCCACGTCCATGGCTGGTGCTACGAATACCGGGCAACGGGCCGACAGGTACACGGCTCCGATAATGTTGTCGCACAGGCCGTTGGCCAATTTGGCCAGTGTGTTTGCTGTCGCCGGGGCGATCACCATTGCATCTGCCCACAGGCCGAGTTCGACGTGGTTATTCCATGCCTCCTCGGCGTGTACGGCCGACAAAACGGGGTTTTTGGAAAGCGTGGACAGCGTCAGCGGGGAAATAAAGGAAGCAGCGGATTCGGTCATCAGCACACGTACTTCGGTGCCGGACTTGACGAACAACCGGGCGAGCTGCGCCGATTTGTAGGCTGCAATGGATCCGCTGATACCGAGGACGATTTTTTTCATGCTGCGGGTCGGGCGTTACTCCACGTCCTCCACTACGCGCCACTGAATCTCGTCGTTCATAAACTCGTGCGAGGCAATGATGGCTGTGTTGGGCAGGCGCTCGTAGAATTTGGAGATTTCGATCTGCTCCTTGTTTTCCTGCACCTCTTCGATGGTGTCGGAGCTGACGGCGAACTCCTCCAACTTGCGCTGGATTTCCCACTTGAGATCGCTTGAAATTTGGCGGGCGCGTTTGCTGACGATGACGATGCTTTCGTACACGTTGCCGGTCTTGCCGACGAGTTCGCCCACGTCGCGGGGCTGAACATTAGGGTCGAGGCCTTGGGCCTTACTTTTGATATCGCTCATAAAAAAGGTTAGAAGGTTTGAAGGTTAGGGGGTTTGAAGGTTAGAGGGTTTGGGGTTAGATCGGGTCGTTGTACAACCAAAAACCTTTAAACCTTCAAACCTCTCTCACGTTATTTTTAGTTGTTTTTTTACCTGTTTGATGCCTTGTTCGGCTTCGCGGCGGACCTGTTTTATTTCCTTGGCGTATTTGCCGGAGGGATATTTTTGCAAAAAATCGTCGCAGCGGACGATGGCTTCGTTGAAGCGATCAAATTTTTTCTCCACGATACTGTTTTCGGCCAGCAAGAACGCCGACTTGGCGATGAGGTAGCGCACGCGCTCGGCATCGGGGCTTTCGGGGTAGTCGCGCAGGAGGTTGTCGAACGACAGCACAGAGGACTGGTACTGCCGCAGGTTGTAGTAGAGTTCGCCTTCGGCAAATGCTTTTTCTTCCAATTTTCGGCGCAGCACATCAATCATCTTGTTGCACTCCTCCATGCGCTTGCTCTGGGGGAACAGGTTGGCAAACAACTGAAACTCGTCAATGGCCTGGGTGGAATTTCCTTGGTCGAGCCGGAACGTGGGCGACAGCAGGAAGTTTGAATAGGCCGACATGTACGCGGCTTCTTCCCGGAAAGGCGAGGTGGTAAACGTGTTGGCGAAATTTTTGAAATAGTAGGCCGAAAGCACGTACTGGCCCAAATGATAATAGGTGTACGCGTACTGGTAGTAGGCTTTTTCGGCATCCTTGCCTCCGCGTATGGAATTGAGGACGAGGTCGAACAGGGTTTGGGAGCGCTGGTACTCACCTTTTTCGTAGTATTCAAAGGCTTTTTTCAGCACCAAGTCGGCATCGCCGCTGACACGGACTCGCTCGAACTCGCTTTTACAGGCACCGGCCAACCACATAAGCCCGACCAGCAACAGTAAAACAGGCGTTTTTCTCATAGCGCGCAAAGGTATAGGTTTTGTTGAAAAAATGATGGGAGCATTTTAGAGCGTGTTTAAATTTCCCCGCTTGGCCCAGAACGGCTTCCTGTGCCGAGTAGCGGCGTTGGTAAACGGCAATGTTGCAAAGGCGTAAAAAAACAAGTTTGGGTTGCCGTTGTTTTCGCCGCAGAGAAAAACCGAACTTTGCGCGAGCAAACGACAAAGTACAATTTCAAGTTATGCAACAAGCCGGAGAAAAATCGCCCGCCGTGTACTCCTTGGAGGAGCAGTTTCAGGCCAAAATAGACAACGATGTGCGCATTGAGCCTAAAGACTGGATGCCCGATGCGTACCGCAAAACACTTGTGCGCCAGATCGGACAGCATGCACACAGCGAGATCGTGGGCATGCTGCCGGAGGGCAACTGGATCACGCGCGCACCGTCGCTCAAGCGAAAGGCTATCCTGTTGGCCAAGGTACAAGACGAAGCCGGTCACGGGCTGTATCTGTATTCGGCTGCCGAAACACTGGGCACGAGCCGCGACTCGATGTTGGAGGAACTGCACAGCGGCAAGGCCAAGTACTCGTCCATTTTCAACTACCCGACAATCTCGTGGGCTGATATCGGTGCCATTGGCTGGCTGGTGGACGGGGCCGCCATCCTCAACCAGATACCCATCTGCCGCTGCTCCTACGGCCCGTATGCCCGCGCCATGGTGCGCGTGTGCAAAGAGGAAAGTTTTCATCAGCGACAAGGCTTCGAGATTCTGCTCACCCTTGCCAACGGGTCGCCCGAACAGCGTGAAATGGCTCAGGACGCCATCAACCGCTGGTACTGGCCCGCCGTAATGATGTTCGGCCCATCGGATGCCGATTCCACCCATTCGGCCCAAAGTATGCAGTGGAAAATCAAACGCTTTACCAACGATGAACTGCGTCAGCGCTTCGTGGACATGGTGGCCGAGCAGGTTAAAGTCCTCGGCCTCATCGTACCCGACCCCGACCTGAAGTGGAACGAGGAGCGGGGCCACTACGACTTTGGCCCAATTGACTGGGACGAATTCTGGAACGTGGTGAAGGGCAACGGCCCCTGCAACAAGCAGCGCCTCCGCACCCGCGTGAAGGCTTGGGAAGACGGGGCTTGGGTACGCGAAGCAGCTTTGGCCTACGCGACAAAAAAAGCAGAACGCGAAGCGCAGGGGAGAAAAACGCAAGCAGCGTAAACTCTTTGAAAACCTCTGCGCCTCTGCGTTTCAGCGGTGAATTTGAAAAGGCCGAGTAGCGTGCGCCAGATCAGCACCGTCGTCTGTTGGGATCACATCAAAATGTGATTGTGCCCGCTACAAACAACCCGTAGCTTTGCCAAAAAAAATCGCCCATGATTTTGGCAAACAGGCATGTTCCCCTTGCACTTTTTTTCAGCATAGTCACCGTGGTTTCACCTGCCTTGCTGGCACAAAACGCCACGCTTACGGTGCAGGGCGTGCTGAAAAACGCCGACGGCAGCACCGTGCCCTATGGCAACGCATACACCCTCACCTTTAAACTTTGGGATGCCGAAACCGGCGGTACTGCCGTTTGGCAGGAAACCAAAACCAACGTGCCCATCCTCGGCGGCCTGTACGAAATAGTGCTGGGCGATGGCGCCACGGTGCTGAACGCGCCTTTCGACAAACCGTACTACCTCGGTGTGAGCATCGGCACTGGTAACGGCGCAGAGTTTTCGCCTCGTCCTCGGTTGGCCTCAGCTCCTTACGCCCTATCGCTGCTGGGCAGCACAAACATTTTCCCCTCTTCCGGCAGCGTCGGCATTGGTACGTCCAGCCCCCATGCCAGCGCCAAAATGGAGATACAATCCACCACAAAGGGCGTGCTTATCCCGCGCATGACCAAGGCCAACCGCGATGCCATTGCCAACCCGGCAAACGGCCTGTTGATCTTCCAGACCGACAACTCCCCCGGATTTTATTACTACACCGGTAGCGCTTGGAAGTCGGTCAACGAGTTTGCCAACAACTCCCCCTATAGCATCGGCGACTCGACTCAGGGCGGTTTCATTTTTTACCTCGACCCTTCGGGCGTTCACGGCCTCATTGCCGCATCGCTCAATTCAATCGCCGATGCTACCACGTACAAGTGGGGTTGCGAGGCCATCGCGCTGCCCGCTGCGCGTGGCACGGCCATCGGCAGCGGACGGGCCAATACGATCACGATCGTGTACGACGATTGCGCCAGTATTGGCGGCGGCGGAGTAGGTGACATTGCCGCCGAACGGGCCGATAAAATTACTTTCTCAAACGGCTACACGGATTGGCATTTACCCAGTAAAGGCGAACTGGAGCTCATGCACAAAAACCTGCACGTGGCAGGCATTGGCAGTTTCGGAGCCAACCAATATTACTGGAGCTCCACGGAAAATGATGCCAACACAGCCTGGCGCATGCAGTTCACCGGCAGCACTGGCACCGTTCCCGACGCAACAACCAAAGGCACACTGGCCCGCGTGCGCATGATCCGGGCGTTTTAATAATGGTACAACTTTACCGGGTTTTTATACTTCGCACCGTAAGGTGCGAAGCCATTTTTGTCATACTGAGCGCTGCTAATCAAAATATTAGGCCGAAGGCCATGCACGAAACCTCGCAGCGCGAAGTATAAAACCTGGAAAGGTTACTCCCAATCCATCACCACATTGTCTCCTTCGATGAAAAAAACATTCTCAGCATTTGGCGTAGTCCTGCTTTTTGTCGCGTTCGCCACGGCGCTTGATGCCCAACCCGCCGTCCTCTCTGTGCAGGGCGTGCTGCGCAAAAGCGATGGCAAGGCCGTGGACGACGGCGTGTACACGCTCAAGTTCAAACTTTGGAAACACCCCACCAGTACCAATGCCTCCGACAAAGTTTGGGAGGATTCCTTCTCCGATGTGGAAATCACGGGCGGCGTGTACAACGTCCTGCTCGGCACCGGGCCTACGGCACTCGACGTGCCCTTCGACCAGACGTACTACCTCGGCATCAGCATGAGTGCAGGCTCGGAACTGCAGCCCCGGCCCATGCTCACCTCGGCTCCTTTCGTGCTGTCGCTGCAGGGGCAGAGCAACATCCTGCCCAACAGCGGCCCCATGGGCATCGGCACCGCCCGACCCGACACCACCAGCGCCCTGCTCATGGTGGAATCCACGTCCAATGGTGTACTGATCCCGCGCATCACACAATTGCAGCGCAACGGAGTTGCCGCACCAGCAGATGGTCTACTAGTTTTTCAGACCGATAACGACCCTGGTTTCTACTTTCGCGACAACGCGACGTGGCGACAGATATCCAACCTGAACGTGGCCCCAATCCAGCTCGGCACGCTGCACGAGGGCGGGTATGTTTTTTATGTAGATGAAACCGGCCAGCACGGACTCGCGGCTGCTCCAGCCGACGTGACCGTGTCGCCCTCAATGGGGCCGGGCAGTACTTGGTTTTGGAATTCCGGCAATGGAAGCAGTGTAAACGAGGCCAACGGAACAGCTGTCGGGGTCGGGTACGACAATACCCGAACCATTGTTGATCAGACCGATGACTACGAAGACTTGCGAGCGGCTTGGGTTTGCCACGAATTGGTCGCCGACGGCTATAGCGACTGGTTTTTGCCGTCCAAAGACGAACTCAGTTTGATGTACCAAAACCTGCGCCTGCAGGGTATCGGCAACTTTGTAACCACCATAAACGATTCTTCCGACTACTGGAGCTCGTCGAGTGTGTTCAGCGATTCCGACGAGGCTTGGTACATAAATTTCGGCAGCGGCACCGTCGCTTCCACCGAAAAAAACAACAACAAACGGGTTCGCCCGGTACGGGCATTCTGACCGAAACCGCCCTCTGACCAACGCACAAGCAACTTCTTATTTATGAAAAAAATAGCCCACGTCCTATTCGTGTTCGTGATCGCGGCCCTGTTTGCTGCTACTTCCGGCAACGCCCAAATTGCCAACCTCTCGCTTCAGGGCATACTCGTGCAGGACAACGGTCAGGCTGCGCCCGACAGTTTTTACCAGCTCACGTTCAAACTCTGGAAAAGCGCCACCAGTACTGCGGCAGCTGATTCCGTCTGGGGCGACACCTTTGACAGCCTGAAAGTCACCGGCGGCAAGTACAACGTAGTTCTCGGGTCCGGCACCGCGCTCAACGCTCCGTTTGACCAGCCCTACTACCTCGGCGTGAGCCTTGGCAACGGCACCGGGCCGGAATACATGCCCCGTCCCCGCCTGACGGCCGCGCCCGCAGGCTTGGCACTGCTCGGCTCGAACAACGAATTTCCTTCTACCGGTTCGGTTGGTATCGGTACGGTCAACCCCAGTGCTTCGGCATTGCTCGATATCAATGCCCTGGCGAAGGGACTGTTGATCCCGCGCATGACCGACGCTCAAAAACGGGCCATTGTTCAGCCCGACATCGGCCTGCTCGTTTTTCAGACGGACAAAATCAGAGGCTTTTACTACTACGACGGCCTACTGTGGCAACATGTCTCCGGCAGTGTACGGCAGGTCGGCGAAGAGTACGCCGGAGGCATCATTTTTTATGTAGATGCCAAAGGCCAGCACGGCTTGGTGGCTGCGCTGAGTGACCAGTCTACTGGCGCTGTCTGGGGCTGCTCTGGCACGCCTATGACCCATGCTTTTGGAACCAAACGCGGATGCGGTGAGGCTAATACGGCTTCCATTGTGGACAAAGACAGCTGCGCCACAGCGGGCATCGCCGCCATTCTCTGCGACGAATTAGTGCTAAACGGCTACAGCGATTGGTTTCTGCCCAGCAAAGATGAACTGGACCTCATGTACGACAACTTGAAAGCCGTCAGCCTGGGCGGTTTCAACAATAGCTCGTACTGGAGTTCCAGCTCGGTCAGCGGCACCAATGCTTGGGCGCAAAACTTCAACGGAGGCGCGCAAACATCTTCGACCAAAACTTCGTCTTTCCGTGTCCGAGCCGTACGAAGGTTCTGACAACATTTTCAGACAGGTGGTTAGACTTTCCATGCTTTTAACAAATGAAACGTCAGAAGCCACCATGCCGAACCACTTTCGCTTAAATATTACTGCCACTCATGAAATATCTTCGCTATACCCGGCTGCTTGCTTTTTCGCTTTTTATTTTTGGAAGCCAAGCCAATAGTTTCGGCCAGTCCGACCCCTCCTGCAACCCGGCGGGTGCCTTGTCTATCCGGCCAGGCCAGGTTTTTTTCAACTACGGTTCGGGCATTGATGTGCGTAACTCCTCGCGTCGTACCGACATGGTGGTGGGGCAAATGCTCGTCGGGCCGATAACCACGCCCGACAACGACATGGCCTTCGGTTCCTTCGGGCAAATCCTGATCCCGCCTTTCGCGCCAATCGTCACGGCCACGCAGGGCGACCTGCTAGATCGCATCCAAATTTCGTGGGTACTCAATCCGCTTGGGCCAAACCCTACCCAGGGCTTCAACTTGTACCGCGACGGCGTTTTCCTTATCACTGTGGCCAGCAATATTCGCAATTACAACGACTTCAATGTTATAGCCGGGCGGCCCTACAACTACGAAGTGCGCGGCATCAACGTGTACGGCGAAGGTGTCGCTGGCAAAGCACTCGGTTTTCAGGTGCCCAACGGCGTTGTAACCGGACAGGTGCAAACCATGAACGGCAGCCCCGTGCCCGGAGCGCTCGTCACGCTCACCCCCATGCAGGGTTTTTCGGTGAAATTCGATGCAGCAGACGGCGCATTTTTCAACGACACAGTCAGTATTCTGCCTGCGGCAAATGGTGAGTGGACACTCACTTTTTGGGTCAAAACCGATTCCGCACAGGCAAACGCGGGCATACTCGATTTTTCGCCCTTTCCGCTGTTTGTCCGCCCATTGCAAAGCGCTGGCGGGCACGAAGGCATCCAGGTGGCGCAAACTTTCAATAGTACCACGTTGCTGACCGGGCAATTTCCCGACAGCACCAAAAACGGCTGGCACAACATCGCCCTTTCCGTGGATGCTGGCGGAAAAGGGCGGTTGTACTTGGACGGCGACTTAGTGGCCATAAACGACTTGCCGCCCGTGCCGTCTGCCGACGAAATCCGCTTCGGCGGCCGCACCGGTCATACGGGCTGGAACGGGCGGATGGACGAATTGCGCCTGTACCACCGCCGCCTCGACGAGATAGACCTCGCCGAAGTGGTGACTGGAACAGCTTCCTCCCTTACCCCCGACCTGAAATACTACTGGAAATTCGATGAAGAGCAGGGCACCAAATCGTTCGACCTCATCAAGCGCACTAAACTGTACTTCTGCGGGGCTGCTTTTGATACTGACCGTCCGCCCGTGAGCACTTCCGGCCTGACCAACGGCGAGGGTTTTTACCGCATCGAATCGGTCAGTTATGGCACAGGCACTACCTTTCTTGCCCGGCCTTCCAAGGATTTTTACATGTATCGGGCGCTGCGTTTCGCACGCAGCCAGAGTGACTACGCCACGTTGCCCAATTTTTCCCTCACACCCAAATCCACCCTCGAACTGTGGATCAACAGCGCTGGCCCGGATGGTTCCCAGTGTGTTATTTCCAAAAAATGGGGCACCAACGATTTTCGCCTCATGCTCACGCCCAACGGCACGGACAACGACATCAAGTTCGTGATCAACGGGCAGGAAAAAAACTTCGGCCTGCTCGGTATGGGTTACAAACACCTCGCCTTCACGATTGACAGCAGTGGAACAAATCGGACCGTGACCGCCTACAAAAACGGGGTATCGCTCGGCAGCCATACGTTCACCAACGTCGGCGGCAACTGGTCGGACACTTCCCAAACCTGGATGCTCGGTGCCCGACCCAGCGGAACAGGCACCATCGACAACTACGGCGGCCTGATAGACGAAGTAGCCATCTACGACACCACCCTCAGCGCTACCAACATTCAAAATCACTTCCAGTTTCCACGCGACATGCAGGAAAACGGCCTGCGCGTCCACTTCGCTCTCAACGAGGGCAGCGGCAACCGCCTGAATAACAGCGGCTCGCTGTTGCTGGGCTTCGGCACAGGCTACGGCACGGACTGGACACCCTTTGCCGCCCGGCAGGCTACAGAGCCGCACGAGTTCTCGCCCGGCACTCGCCAAGTGACGCTCAACCCCAGCATCACTTCGGTGGACCAGGTGGATTTTGCCGACCGCTCCACAGTGCCGGTCACGGGTTTTGTCCGTTACCAAAACACGGACTGCTTCGCACCGAACGTAGAAATTTTAGTGAACGGCGAGTCGTTCAAACCCAAAATTTTTACCGATTCTACGGGTAAATTTCTGATTGACTTCACCCCCGGCGACAACGCCCTGCTGGAGCCAAAATTCGAGGGGTACAACTTTGCGCCCGCTACTTGGGAGGTGACCAACGTGACCAGCCCAATTGCCGGTATTTTGTTCAACGTCACCACCACGCGCAAGGTGTCAGGTAAGATTGCAGGCGGTTTGTGCAAAAAATCGGTCATCAAGCCGCCGCCGGGAACGGGAATCGGTACCATCTGCGTCGTGAAGGTGCGCTCCGGTGACGGCTGCTTGGAGCGCCAGCTCATCATAGACAACCAAGAGGGCAATTACGAACTCACCGAATTGCCACCCTTGGAATTGTTGACCGTTTCAGTCGTGGAACATTCTGACCCGGACGTGAAGAATTTCTTTCAGGTACTTGGCGGGGCTACCATCAATCTGACCAAGACGGACACCATGATTGATTTCATCTACTTTGCTCCGCCGGAGGTGGTGGTGCTAAGCGGCCTCGAACCAGTTTCGCCCACTTGCCCGACAATTGTTTTTGACAAAGATCAAACTGTCACGCTCGATATAAAACTCAAAGAACAGTACGTCCCGATCACAGAAACCGTGTCTGGTGACACGCTCGACGACGGGGTTTGTTTTTTGGATACAGCGAATTTTCGGCTCATCAACTTCATCGCCGAACAGGTGCTGGACACCGTGATGAGTAACGGGCTGCTGCGCTACCGGTTCAAAGTGGCCAATCCGAACCCCTCGCCCCCGTATGTAAAATCCATCCAGATCGTGGGCACTTCGGTGGCCGGACGTTCGTCCAGCCTTGTGGCAGAGGCCGTCATCACCGGGATTCGGAACAAGGAAAACACGTTTACGACCTTGCTGCCCGAAACACCCACCGTGATTCTGCGCGACCCGCCCGGCGACGGCAGTTACTCGTTTTTGGAAGAAAACACCAAGGTTTGCAAAACATACACGGTGCTGGATAACTACGAGGTCGGCGGCGGGGGAGGGCTTGAGTTCCACCTCGGTGGGGCTATTCAGACGGTTGCGGCACCGCTCGGAATAGGAACTATCGGCGAGGCTGGCCCAATTTTCGATATCGGGGCCGAGTTTCAGGTCACCTACCAAAAAACGACGGATTCATCGTTCCAGACCTGTACGATGACCTCTCAGAAACTATCCACGAGCGATGGTGAACTGGTGGTGGGCGAGCAGGGCGGCGATATATTTTTTGGCGAAGCCATCAACATCATTTTCGGCTTTGCCGACATGGTGAACTTCGACGATGCCAACTGTTCTGCCAGTGTAAAAACGGTTTTGAATATCGAACCGGGGGATTTTGCCACAGTCTTCGCGTACTCGGAGTGGCATATCGTAAATTACGTTACGCGCTACCTCGATTCGCTGAACTCGGCACGCACCAACCTGGCGACACTGCGCATGCAGGCACCCGACA
>JBEBHD010000334.1:0-4239 GCA_040080915.1 Saprospiraceae bacterium | reverse complement strand
TACCTTTGTGCCCGGTCATGCACACCGCCAAACGACGGTGGACAAGCCATTTCGCACTCGTGAAAAAAACATTCTTCGCTTCCGATTTCCACCTCGGCATTGACGGCCGCCTGCCCGCCCGCGAGCGCGAGCGGCAGGTAGTGCGTTGGTTGGATACCGTGGCTCCCGAGGCCGAGGCGATCTACTTGGTGGGCGACCTGTTCGAGTTCTGGTTCGAGTACCGCACCGTGGTACCCAAGGGGTTTTCCCGGTTTCTGGGCAAACTGGCCGAGCTGCGCGACGCAGGTGTACACGTCCATCTGTTCACGGGCAACCACGACCTGTGGATGTTCGGTTACTTCGAGCAGGAGTTCGGCATTCCTGTGTACCGCAAGCCGATCCAAATTGACCTGAACGGCAAGTCGTTTTTTATCGGGCACGGCGACGGGCTGGGGCCGAACGACAGGGGCTACAAGTTGATGAAAAAAGTGTTTGTTCACCCACTGAGCCAGTGGTTGTTCGGCTGGTTCCACCCCGACCTCGGCACACGGCTCGCCGGTTTTTCATCCCAAAAAAGCCGTGAGGCCATGCCGCCCAAAGAACGATACTGGATGGGCGAGGAAAATGAATGGCTGGTGCAGTACGCCAACCGCAAGATCGAACAAGGCATCGAGCCGGACTACTTCGTGTTCGGCCACCGGCACCTACCCGTGGACTGGCTGCTGAAAAACGGTCGCAGCCGGTACATCAACCTTGGCGAGTGGATGTTCGCCTGCTCGTACGCTGTGTTTGATGGAAACAACTTGGGACTGCATTTTTTTGAGCGCACCGGGGAAGTTGTGCGAAATCATTAAGAGCGTGTTTAAATTTCAGTGCCGCTTGCAGCCCGGCGGCTGAAATTTAAACACGCTCTAAAGCGCCTACGTCTTTTGATGTTTCTTTTTGGCCGCCGGGAACAGGATGTTGTTCAGGATCAGGCGGTAGCCGGGCGAGGTGGGGTGTAGCGACAGGTCTGTGGGCGGGTCTTCCACAAAGTGCTTATAGTCCTCCGGGTCGTGGCCACCGTAGAAGGTCCAGAACCCGAAACCGTAGATGCCATGGATGTAGCGGGCCTCGTTGGCGGGTTTGTTTTCGCCCATGGTCAGCACAGCGGGCTTGATCGTATTTTTGAGAAACGCCGTGCTTTGCCCCATGAAGCCTTTCACGGTGCGGGTGTGGTTTTGGGTCAGCATGGTGGGCACGGGGTCCCATTTGGCCGAAAAATCGAACAGGGTAAAGTAGTCCTGTTCGGGGGCTACGTTGCGTCCGAGGTTGTGATCAATGGATGAGTGCTCGTAGGTGAGCGGGTCGCGGATGAGCTGGAAGTTTTGGAAAGCGAACGTTTTGGAAAAATCGAGCTTGTTCTGGGCATTTGGATCGGCGGGGTCGCCGTCGTAGATATCGGCGCAAATATCGAGGCCTTCGGCGGCCAGCGCGATGTCGTAAGTGTCGGTGGCCGAACACATGGCGAACATGAAACCGCCGCCCGCCACGTACTCCGAAATGCGTTTTGCCACGGCGAGTTTGAGCTGGCTGACCTTGGCAAATCCATTTTCGCGTGCCAAATTTTCCATCAGTCGGACGTGGCTTCGGTACCACGGTTGGGAGCTTTGGCTGCCGTAAAATTTGCCGTACTGGCCCGTGAAGTCCTCATGGTGCAGGTGCAGCCAGTCGTATTCGGGCAGTTTGCCCTGCAGCACCTCGGTGTCGTAAATTACGTCGTAGGGAATTTCGGCGTAGGTCAGCACGAGGGTAACGGCATCGTCCCAAGGCTGGATGGTCTCGCCTTTTTCGTTTTTGTCGGGCGAATACACAGCGATTTTCGGGGCCTTTTCCAACTTGATCACGTCCATGTTCACCTCCGGATTCAGGATTTCATTCTGAATGGCAGCAAACTGGCCATCCGCGATGACCTCAAAATTCACGTTGCGCACCTTACACTCCCGCTCGAACGTGGCTGTGTACGGAAAGACGAAACTGCCGCCCCGGTAGTTCAGCAACCAATACGCTTCCACACCCTGAGACAGTACCCAGTAGGTGATGCCATAAGCCTTAAGGTGGTCGCGCTGGGCGTTTTCGTCCATGGGCAACAACAGATAAGCGGCGCGCACCTCGGAAAAAACGCAGGCAAAAAGCGCCAGAACAACAACGATTCGACGGATCATAAGGGAATGATGAATGATGAATGATGAATGATGAACGGAATCGGGTGGGGTTGTGAACGTTTGGGCGCGGAAAAAGATTATTCGCCGCCCGGCGACTGAAATTTAAACACGCTCTTAGCCTCCAAAAACTCCGTGAGGTGCTGTGACACTTTTTGTAACGCGACACAAAAGTACAGCAACAAACCCCAAGCCCGTATCCGTTTGGCAGCCCGTTGGCGGGTATTGGCCGAAAAAGAGCCGCCGCGACCGCATGGCCCCGTTCGGTCGCCGTATTTTTCCGCCCGAAAATGAAACGCTGGCCATTTTTTTTCAAAAAAAACATACGCGCACTGCTCACGGGCGGGGCGCTGGCTCTGTGCTGCCTCGCCGCGCCAGCCCAAACAGTGGCTGATTCGCTGGCCCGCCAGCTGGCCACAGCACCGCCCGACTCGACCCGCGTTTTGCTCCTCACCGACCTGGCCTGGGAGATCAACGAAATACAGACTGACGAGGCCGAACAGCACCTGCGCGAGGCGGTCGCTCTGGCTCAACGGCTGAAATTTCCTCGCGGTGAAGCGCTCGCCTGGAACGGCCTCGGGGTGGTGGCAGAGGTGCGCGGGAACATGGCCCTGGCAGAAAAACACTACCGTCAAGCGCTGGCTTTGCGCCAAAAATTAGGTGACAAACAAGCGGTGGCCAATTCGCTCAACAACCTCGGTGTGCTGTACGAACAAACCGGGCGACCGGACTCGGCCATCGCCTCGCACAAGCGCAACCTCGCTATCCAACAGGAAGTGCATGACACGGTGCGCATTGCCCGTGCGCTGTTCAATATCGCCAGCGTGCTCCAGGAAACGGGCGACTACAAGGATGCCCGCGAAAAACTGTACGAAGCCCGCGCCGTGCTTGAGGCCGCCAACGACCGCGACGGCATGGCCAAAGTGTACGCCCAATTGGGCCATATCTACCTCGAACTTGACCGCTACACCGATGCCCTGCCGTGGTACGAACGGGCATTGAAAATCCGCCGGGAACTCAACGCCCCAGCCCGGCTCGCCGAAGCGCTCAGCGACTACGCCAACGCCCTCGACGAAACCAGCGCGGCCAACCCCAACGCCGAGGAAAGCGCGCTGGGCTACTACCAACAAGCGCTCGAAATCTGGGAGAAATTGGACGACCTGCCCGGCAAGGCCAAGGTGTACACCAACCTTGGCGACGTACACAAGCGCCTCGCAAACTACGAGCGGGCGCTCCAGTACCTGCGCGAGGCAGAAGCGATTTGTTTCGAATTGGACGACCAGGTGGCCCTCATGGAGGTGTACAACACTCAGGGCGACGTGTTTTCGCGCATGGGGCGGCAGGCGCAATCGCTCGAATTTGTCAAAAAATACTACCGCATCGCCTCCGAAACGGACGACAAAAAGTACATCCAGAGCGCGTACAAGGACTTTGCCGAGGTATATGCCAAAATGGGCAACCATGCCCTCGCTTACGACTACCGCGTGCGCTACGATGAGTACCGCTACGATCGCCTGCAAGAAAAGGAGCGCTCCGACTTTGCCCGGCAGGAAATCCTGTTCGAGTCGGAACAGCGCGAAAAGGAACTTCAGGAAAAAAAGGCCGCCTACCTGCTCCAGGAATCCGAGCTCGCCCGCTCCCGCAACGAGTTGTACGCCTCGCTTGCCGGCGTGCTGGCCCTGCTGGCATTGGCTGCGCTGCTGTTCAGCCGCAACCGCCTGCGTGCCCGCGCCAACCGCGACCTTGCCGCCAAAAACGCCGCCATCGAGCAGGAGCGCCGCCGCGCCGACGAGCTGCTCGCCAACATCCTGCCCGCCGAGACCGCTGCCGAACTGAAGGCCCACGCTCGTGTCAAACCCGTTCGATATGCATCTGTCACCGTCATGTTCACCGATTTTAAAGACTTCACTGCCATAGCCGAAAGCCTGTCTTCGGAGGTGCTTATCGCCGAATTGGACGAGTGCTTCAGCCTGTTCGACAGCATCGTGCAAGAGTTCGGGCTTGAAAAAATCAAGACCATCGGCGATGCCTACATGTGCGCGGGTGGGCTGCCCACCCC
>JBEBHD010000111.1:0-15889 GCA_040080915.1 Saprospiraceae bacterium | reverse complement strand
GCCGAAACAGAGGCATTGGCATCCGACTGGGAAGCGGTCGGCAAATCATTTCGCCAAGCCGTTGAGGCTTTTTAACACCCTAACCCTCTTCAGAAAATGCAACCACAAAAAATAAAACCACCGGCACAGAACGAACCTCCTTATACTGAGCCAAGTCAAGAGGATGCCTTGTCCTCTGATGTTTCTGAGGACGATCAGCCAGAAATCGCTGAGCTAACAAGTGATCTCCCTCCTGAAAGACGGGCCGCGATAATGTCCCTTTTCAGGTCTTACCGAGGCCCCGTACCACCACCGGATTTTTTAAAAGGATACAATGATGTGGTAAATAATGGGGCAGAACGGCTGTTTGCCATGGTTGAAGAGAACCATAAGTTCAGCATGGAAATGAGACGGTATGATCTCAAGCAGTTTCACACCCAAAAATTTAGAGGGCAATTGTTTATATTTTTGATCCTTTCGGGCGGCGTAGGCGGTTCAATTTTTTTGGCAATGCATGGTCACGATATCTTTGCAGGCGGCCTTCTTACGGCAGTTTTTGCCAGCAGCGTGCTCGGAACCTGGCTAAAAAAAGAAGACGATATAAAAGAATAATCTCCCAATATGCCACACAAAACGCTACTCCTCGCCATCAGCACTTTGCTGTTTGTAACCTGCCACACCGCGCAAAAAGCCCAGCCAGCCCCGCTGCCGGGTTTTGTTTCCTGGGACAAAAAAATGGTGGAACTGGGCACTGTGAAACGCGGCGAAAAGCGCAGCATGAGCTACGAGTTCACGAACACATTCGGAGAAAATATCCAGATCGACATCGTGGATGCCTGCGCCTGTACCAAGGTGGATTTCCCACGCGGCGTGATCGAACCTGGGAAAAAAGGCCGGCTGGATGCGACCTTCGACAGCACAGAAAAAGAAAAAGGGGAAACGATCTCGATCACAATCATCTTCAAAAACACCCACGCGAACGGGGTGCCGCGAATCGAAGTGGTGGAGTACCGGTTTGATATTGTGCCCTGACCGTTGTCAACTTTTACTCTCGCGGTTTTTTAACTCGTCCCGGATTTTGGCCGCAGTCTCGTAGTCCTCTGCTTCGAGCACCTCCTGCAACCGGCGTTGGAGGGCATCCATGGAGTAGGTGCCCAACGCACTCAGGTCAACGACTGTCGCCGTGGATTTGGGGGAGGACGAGCCGCTGCGGCGGCCTTCTTCTTCCTGATCCTCAAGGATTACGCCAGCGGCTTCGAGGATAAAATCGTAGGTAAAGATCGGACAATCGAACCGCACCGCCATAGCGATGGCATCCGAGGTGCGGGAGTCAATTTCGAACGTTTCGCCATTTTTCATGCACACCAAGCGTGCGTAAAAGATGCCGTCCAACAGGTTGTTGATGACAACCTCACGCAATTCGATATTAAACGTTTCCAGCGTATTTTTGAAAAGGTCGTGCGTGAGTGGGCGGTTGGGCACCATGCGCTCCATAGCCACCGCAATAGCTTGCGCTTCAAAACTGCCGATGACAATAGGCAGCCGGCGCTGGCCCCGTCGTTCGCCCAAAACAACGGCGTAATTGTGCGACTGCGTCACACTGTGCGAAAGGGCCACGATATCCAGTTCGATGCGTTTCATTTTCAATTGCTTGCCTTGAATTTTTTTATCGCGGCGGTGAGCCGTGGTACGATCTCGAACAAGTCGCCCACCACGCCGTAGTCGGCGGCTTTAAAAAACGGTGCCTCTGGGTCTTTGTTGATTACCACGATCACCTTGGAGTTGTTCACACCTGCCAAGTGCTGGATGGCTCCGCTGATGCCGATAGCGATGTACAGGTTGGGCCGGATGGCGATCCCCGTTTGTCCGACGTGCTCGTGGTGCGGGCGCCAGTGGCTGTCGGCCACAGGGCGCGAACAGGCGGTGGTGGCATCCAGTGTTTCGGCCAGTTCCTCGATGATACCCCAGTTGGTCGGGTCTTTCATACCTCGCCCGGCGGACACGACCACTTCGGCTTCCGGCAGCGGTACTTTGCCCTCCACGGTTTTTACCGTTTTCACCCGAATACGGCTCGCCGGAACGGTCATGCTCAGGTTTTCTACGGTTGCCAATGCACCCACAACCTCAGGTTTCACGGCGTTGCCCATGAGAGAAAGTACTTTCACAGGGCTGCTGATGGCGTATTCGGCGATGGCCTTGCCTGAAAAAACAGTGCGTTTGGCTACAAGATCGCTGCCGCGCAATTCCGGCAGGGCGTTTACCCCCGAAACAAGACCGGCTTCCAAGCGGACCGAAAGGCGCCCCGCGATGGATTTTCCAGTACTGGAATGGCTGAGCACCACCACTGTAGCGCCGATCTGTTTGGCGGCCTCCGCCAAAACTATGGTGGCGACCTGACTGTCCAAATTGTTCATACCGGCATCGGCCACGTGCAAAACCCGAGAAGCGCCGTAGCGTCCCAGTTCGGCCGCATTGCTTGCATTCGTGCCCAAAACAACGGCTGCACAGGGCAAACCCATCGAATCGGCCAGTTTCTTCCCAAATGTCACGGCCTCAAAAGCGGCTTTTTTGAACTGCCCCCGCGGGCTTTCGGCAAATACTAAAACCATATCTTGGAATGATGAATGGTGAATGGTGAATTTCCGAGGCCACGTACTTAGAGCACTTTGGCTTCTTCGTGGAGGAGTCGGACGAGTTCGTCCATGTTTTCCGGGTCAATCAATTTTACACCAGCCTTCTCGGGCGGCGTGGTGAACCGAACAGTTTTGATCAGGTCAGTTACGGGCACCGGCGCCACGACATTCAGCGGTTTGGTGCGAGCCATCATGATGCCGCGCATGTTCGGGATACGTTGTTCGGCCATACCCTTTGCGGCGCTGACGACGAATGGCAAGTCCACTTCCAGCACTTCCACGCCACCTTCGATGTCGCGCTCGATGGTAGCAGTGCTGCCGTTGAGGTCCAACTTGCTGGCCAAGGATACAAACGGCAGGTCGAGGTGTTCGGCCAGCATTGCTCCCACCTCGGCACCGTTGTAGTCAATCGTTTCTTTGCCGAAAAAAATCAGGTCGAAGTGCTGCGACTTGGCGTACTCGGCGATCTGTTTGGCGGCATAGGCCGCGTTTTTCGGGTCGGCATCAATACGCACCGCCTCGTCGGCCCCGATGGCCAGTGCCTTACGAATGGTAGTTTCATTGGCAGCCGGGCCGACGTTGAGGGCGACGACCGTGCCGCCCAACGTCTCGCGCAGCTCGCACGCCCGTACAAGGGCGTACCACTCATCGTAGGGGTTCATGATGTACGTAACGCCTGTGCCATTGTACTCCGTGGCATCGGCGTTGAACGACACTTTGGCGGTCGTGTCGGGAGTTTGGCTTATGCAAACGAGAAATTTCATAAAAAACTAAGGTCTGTTTTGGTCTTTCCGCACCTTTGCCGCGAAAAGCGGCGCAAAAGTAGCAATCCAATCCGAGTTGAAAGAAGGTTTGCCAACGAACATTGCCGAGCCGTTTCAACAAAGCGTACCGCTTTTCGTTCAAGTGCCTATGTCTCAACGTTTGCACCTTCTGCAACAAATCTTGGAAAAGTCCCCGGAGGACGCATTTGCGCTTTTTGCCGTGGCAAAAGAACACGAAAAAGCGGGCGACCTCGAACAGGCGCTCGCGTTTTACCTGCGCCTGAAAACCGCCGACCCCGGCTATGTGGGGTTGTACTACCACATGGGAAAACTGTACGAAAAACTCGACCGGCCCGCAGAGGCCGTTCTGACCTACCGCACCGGTATGGACGTAGCCCGAACAGCGGGTGACAACCACGCCCGGAGCGAACTCAACGGTGCCCGCATGGAAATTGACGATGATGATGAATTTTGACCTAAGAAGCATAGCTTGGTTGATCGCTGCCTTTTTGCTGATTTCCGCCCGACAGACCTCGTGCAGCCGCCGGGTTTCCGACGATGCGATCACACCCGCCACGACCCCCCGTTCGATAGATTTTTTGAAAAAACAACTTAGCAAGAACGCCCCCGACGGCATACACACCATTTCTGCACACGCCCGTATTTACGCCGAAGGCAATGGTACCTCTGTGGAAGCGGGGGCCAACCTGATCTGGATCCGCGACAGCGTGCTGTGGCTGAACATCAAAAAATTTGGCATCGAGGTAGCGCGGGCACGGATAACCCTCGATTCGGTGATCATACTGAACCGGTTGGAAAAAACCGTGGAAGCCCGCGACATGGAACACCTCCAGCGCGAGTACAGCCTGCCGGAGGGGTTTGCGCTCGTGCAGCACTTGCTGCTGGGTTCGGCTTGGTTTGCGTCCGACATGCCCTTGCAGGCTGATATCAAAGACAGTCTCCACCGACTGGCGGGTGCCAACGGACACTTTTCCGCCGATTACCGGATCGAGGAGGGCGCGTTTTTGTTGCGGCAGGCCATTTTTTTGCAACAACAGGACGCGAGCCTTCTGACCCTCCAGTTCGGGCAATTCAAAAAATTACCCGGCGCGGGCATGTTTCCGTACATTCGCCGCGTCGAGGCCTATAGCCCGGACTCCGGCGATCTGCGCATCGAGATCGAGTTTACCGACATAGAAATCAACGTTCCGAAACCGTACCGTTTTGAAATCCCCGAACATTATCGGCGCTTGTAGTAGCCGTTTTCGCACCGAACGGCTATTTTTTTTGGCGATGCTGCTGCTCGCCATGCCCGTGTTTTGCTTTGCTCAGGGAAAGCAGGATTTGGAAGAAAAGCGCAAAAAACTAATCCGCGAGATCGAGGTCACGGACAACCTGCTCAAAAAAACCACGCGCACCAAAGCGGCCGCCCTCGACCGCTACGTGGCCCTGCAAAAACAGATCGAGCGCCGCGAGCGGCTTATCCAGACCCTCGGCCTTGAGATTGCCGCCTCGGAAGAGGCATCCGGCCGAACCGCCAGCGTGGTGCAATCGCTTACGCGCGACATCACGACCATGCGAGCGGACTATGGGCAGATCGTGCGCAACGCCTACCGCCGCAAGGAATTGAGCAACCCGCTGCTGTACGTCCTGTCTGCCGAAAACCTCAACCAGGCCTTCCGGCGCTGGCTCGTCCTGCGCAAATACGATCGCTATCGCAAAACACAGGCCGAGGCCATCGTGGCCACGCAGCGCACGCTTTCAAAAAAAGTAGCGGCACTGGAAGCCTCCCGCCACGAGCAGGAATCGCTGCTCGCATCGCTGCAGGGCCAGCGTAGTACGCTCGACAACGAGTTGAAAGACAAAGAAAACCTGCTGAGCACGCTCAAGAAGGACGAAGGGCGCCTGCGGGACGAACTCAACCAAAAACAAGCCGCCCACGAGGCCCTGAACCAAGCCATTGAGCGCGTCATTCAGGAAGAAATTCGGAAAAAAATAGCAGAGGCACGCCGCACTGCGTCAGCGCCGAGCACGCCCGTTGCCCCGGCACCGGCGGGGTCAGGCCTGCCAGCCGCACCGGCTGAAGAAGCGTCGGTGACCGAGAACATGGCAGACCTGCGGGAGGACGCATCCACTATCGCCTTCCGGCAAAACCGCGGACGGTTGCCGTGGCCAGTGGAAAAGGGCTTCGTGGCCCGCAGCTTTGGCCGGCAAAAGCACCCCACGTTGCGCAATATCGAGGTCACCAACAACGGCGTGGATATCCGCACGGACGAGGCCGCTGCCGTGCGGGCTGTTTACCAGGGCATAGTAGCCGGTGTGCAGTTCATTCCCGGGCACGACTATACAGTCATCCTCCAGCACGGCAATTACTACACCGTGTATTCCAACCTGAACGAGACTCAATTGAACAAGGGCGATCGCGTGGCCGCCAAACAGGTCGTCGGGCGCGTGAGCACCAACCCGATTACGGGTGCTTCCGAGCTGCATTTCGAACTGTGGCACCAAAAGGAGCGGCTGAACCCGACAGGCTGGATCAAAAAGTAAACGGCATGACAACCTCCAGCAAGCACCAGTCCTTTTTGTCCATCGTCGGCGTGCTTCAGGCGAACCGCCAAACCCGCTACCTCGGTGCATGGCTAACCGGCCTGTACAGCGAACTGAGCAAGCGTTTCAGCGACTACGAGTTTGTGTTGGTGAACAATTCCTGTGACCTGGCACTCATAGACGAAGTTGTCCGGGCATTGCCGGAAAATTTGCGCAAAAACGTTTTTTTGCTCAACCTCAGCGCGCCCGTCAGCCGCGACAATGCCCTGCTGGCCGGGCTGGACCGCGCCAACGGCGACTATGCCGTGGTGTTTGATTTTGATTTCGCGCAGTCGCCGGAGTTGGTGGCTCAACTGTGGGAAAAAAGTCAAACGGGCTTCGACATCGTTTACCTGCGTGCGCCAGAGCGCCGCCTGTCGTGGCCACAACGGCAGCTATACCGCGTGTTTTACGGCATCCTGCACCGCTATTCCAACTTGCGCATTGATCCACGGGCGCACCACACGCGCATCGTCAGCCGAAGGGCACTCAACTCGCTGCTGCGCTTGCGGGAAAACAGCCATTATCTAAAAGCGATTTACGCACTGGTTGGGTACCGAACAGCGGCTTTGGACGTGAGCCAGCCCCTGTTGCCGGAGCCGGGAACGACGTTCGGCGAGCAGTTCCGCACCTCGTTGGTTGCCATCACGTCGTTCACGACATTTTTGCGCAGCCTGTTGTGGTGGATTTTTGCTTTTTCGTGCCTCGTGGCCGGAGCCGCTATTTTCAACGCCGTGTATGTCCGGGTGACGGGCTCGGATATTTTTGGTGAGCAACACGAGGCCGTACCGGGGTGGGCCTACCTCGTGGTCATGATTTCGGTTTTTTTTGCCATCACCTGCCTGAACCTATACATCATGTCTATCTACCTGTCCAATATCTACAGCGAGATAAAAAACCGACCTTTGTATATCATCGAATCAGTAAAGCGCTATTAGTGTCGCCTACCTGCTTTTTTAAAAAAATGATATGCGGTAACCTTTGTGGAGTTAATCAAGGCATCTCTCACAAATCGATCCCGCCTCATGCCCAACTTTACAGTTTTATTCCTGCTTTTGGCTTTTACGGCCAGTGCCTCAACCAACCCGTTTCCGAGCAAAAAAGAGAACCCGGCTGCTCTGGCAGCAATGGATACGGTGCCGCCCGTGATCTCCTGTCCGTCCAGCGTGACGCTGACCTTGGGGCCATCTGGCTGCGACACGGTGTACACCTACACCGTGTCGGCTACCGATAACCTGCCCGGCGTGATCGTGGCCAAAGTTTCGGGCATCTCCTCTGGTCAAAAATTCCCGGCGGGCAGTACGACCAACCTGTACATCGCTGTAGATGCCGCAGGCAATACGGCCACGTGTTCGTTCACGGTGCATGTGGCTTCCAACCCGCCCGCTTCCGTGTATTGCAAAAGCAACGTGGTACATACCCTTGGCACGAATTGCACGGTCACCGTTTCGCCCCTCGATCTGCTGGACCCGCCGTTTGGCTGCCTCGACGGGTATGTGGCCGAGGTGGACGTTACGCTTCCGTTTGGCAACGGCCCGTGGCTGCCCGCCCTGTTCGGCCCGACCGATCTGGGAAAAACTTATCAGTTCAAGGTGACGAACAAGGTGAACGGAAACCATTGCTGGGGCGATATCAAACTCGTGGACAGCCTGCCGCCAACACCCCAGTGCCCGACTGTAAACGTGCCGTGCGCCGTGCCATCGGAGCATCTGACTCCCGCGTTTTTGAAGGACAGCCTTGGTATTCCGAACGGAATGCCAGCGGCTTTGGACAACTGCCCCGGCACCAGCACACTGACGTTCATTGATTTAACGGTAAACCTGTCTTGCGGACCGGTAACCGACAGCATAACTGGTTACATTTCCCGCACCTGGGTAGCGCGCGACCCATCGGGCAACAGCAGTTCCTGCGTGCAAACGATCAATCGAATTCGTTCGATCAAAAATGTGCAATTCCCTGTAAATGCCACCGTGTACTGCGATGCTCTCATAACCACGCCAGCCGTCACAGGCGGGCCGTTTGTACAAGTTGGCGGACGCAAATACAGCCTGCTTACCGCCCCCTTTTGCGAAATAAATGCATTTTACGAGGATGCTGTAGCGGCCGCATGTGGCGGCAGCTGGAAGATACAGCGCACATGGGAGGTTACCGATGCCTGTTTACCTAATGGAGCGGGCAATCCGGTTATTGCAGCGCAGATTATCGTAGTGAAGGACACCGCAGCACCAAGGGTGGTTTGCCCGTCAAATGTAATTTTTCTGCAGCGGGCCGATAGCACCTGCACCGTTTCACTAAACCTGTCCGACTTACGCGTGAGCGACAATTGCTCGCCTGTGGCAGAAGCCACCGCGTTTTGGACGGCTAAAGGCAAATTCAAAATCCTTCCCGGCGCGGTACAAGTCGTGCCCGGTACGGGCCCGGGCGACTCCGATACCCTTGCCGTTTTTGGCGCTGCGGCAGGTTTCCCGGTTGGGGTGACCGACATGCTTTACGCGTTCACGGATGCTTGCGGAAATGTGGCTTCGTGCGAGTTTCAGATCGAGGTGTGGGACAGCCTGCCCCCGGTGGCCGTTTGCGACAGCCTGGTCTCGGTGTTTGTGGGTGCCGACGGTCAAGGTGTGTTGAACGCCGATGCAGCCGACAACGGGTCTTCCGATTCCTGTTCAATCCTGTCCTTCAAAATCAGGCGCACTTTTCCCGATGGTTGCACCCAGTCGGTCGGTAATTGGTCTGATGAATTGGTTGTGTGCTGCGAAGAAGTGGGCGACACCGTAGCAGCGCGGTTGCGGGTGTATGACGTGCGGGTACCGAAAGGCGAGGTACAAGAGGCGTTTGCAATTGGCCAATTTTCGGAATGCGCGGTGCGCATAGTGGTGCGGGATACCCTCGGACCAGCCTGCACTGCCCCCAAGGATTTGGTTGCCAATTGTTTTCAATTTGATGCCAGCATGGATGCCTACGGTATCTTTTCTTATTCATGCGTATCGGACTCCACGTTCGAAATGGCTGACCTCACGCTCTTCGACACAGCCTGTAGAACCGGTACCATTGCCCGCCATTTTAGCGTATTCGACACGCAGAGTGGGAAAAGCAGCATGTGTACTCAGGTCATCGTCGTGAACGGCATACCGCAACAGCAGTTTTTTGTGCGCTTTCCCAACGACATCATTGCTAACGGGTGTGACACTACTACAGGCATGTTCAACAGCGGGGCTCCCCAGATGTATGGCGAGGGCTGTGAAAATTTTGTAGCTACCTACACCGACGAATTGGTCACAGTGGTGCCCGATGCCTGCTTGCGGATTGACCGCACCTGGACGGTGATCAATACCTGCACCTACAATCCCAATCTCCCGCTCGTGACAATACCCAACCCGAATCCGAGCGTGATAACCAACCACACGACCAATCTGCCCGGCCCCGTGGTATCGGCCCCGTATGCCGCACCGCCGTGGGTGCCAACCACGGTAGCCATCTCGCCCGGACAAACGCCCACCAACTTCAGCACCTTTTGGAGCGCCACGGCCAACGGATATACGTACAAGCAGATCATTAAATTGATAGACACCCAAAAACCGGTCATGCCTAATTGTCCGAGCGGTACCCAGGCCGTATCGGATGCGAGCGACAACGACCCGGAATTTTGGAACGCCTCCTTTTGGTACGATCCGTCTAGCGGATCGCACGACCTGTGCGAGGGTGCGGTGGACTTGTGCATTACGGCCACCGATCTTTGTGCAGACAGCAGTGTGGGAATCCGATACCTGTTGTTCCTCGACCTGGACAAAAACGGGACACAGGAAACCGTGGTTACGAGCACGGGGCTTTTCCAGTCCAACACGGTCATGTTCGGCAATGCCCAAAACCCGAGCTATTCTGGCGGTACCCCGCGGCAGTTCGATTTTCGGGCGGTGCCCAGTATCCAGAAGTATGGGTTTGCGATCCAAACGTCCACTTCCGGGCGAAACAGGACCGCGTGTGTGCGCTGGAAAACCTCAACCTCGCCAGCGAGTTTCGCCACACCACAATTGCCCTACGGCACCCACCGCATTCGATGGTTTGTCACGGACGACTGCGGCAACGAAAGCACTTGCGAGTACACATTCACAGTAGAAAACGCATCAGGGTTTTGCGGTTCGGCATTGGTGCCCATATCGGGAAGCGTGTACACCGAGACGGGGGCGGGTATTTCTGGGGTAAATCTCTTGCTCAGCCGGTCGCTGCCCAGTACGCCGGACTGGTCAGGAGGTGCCATCACCAACATCAACGGTTTGTACACACTCGACATCCCGTCGGGCGGCACGTACAGCGTGCGACCTTCTCACGACGTTGGCCCGCTGAACGGGGTTTCTACACTGGATATGCTTTTGATAAACAAACACATCCTCGGCGTGGAGGTGGTCGCAAGCCCGTACAAATTGGTGGCTGCGGATGTCAACAAAAGTAAGTCGGTAACCACGTTCGACATTGTAGAACTGCGCAAACTGATCCTCGGAATCTACCAGGCGTTTCCGAGCAACACCTCCTGGCGGTTTGTGGACGTGGATTACGTTTTTCCTCAAACGGGCAACCCATTGCAAACCGCCTTTCCCGAAACGCAGACCGGCCAAAACCACCTGCCAGCCAACCCGCCCGTGCATGATTTTATCGGTATAAAAATCGGCGACGTAAGCGGAAATGCCCTGACCAGCGCCACCGAATCCATCAATGAGCCGCGCAGTGATGTCTTGGTCGCGCTTGAACTACCTGACCGCGACGTGAAAAGCGGTGACATTTTCGACCTTCCCTTCGCGCTGTCGGAGCCAGTGGCAGGATTTCAGTTCACGCTATCGCTGTCGGGTCTTGAAGTTATTGAGGTACTGCCCGGCCCGGAAATGAGTGCCGAAAATTTCGCCGTTTTTCCGCAGGAAGAAATGATGTCGGTTAGTTGGACGGGCGAAGGGCGACCTGTATTCACCCTTCGGCTACGCGCCCGCACACCTGGCCACCTTAGTGATCGGGTGTGCCTTTCGGCTCGTATTGCCCGGCCAGAAGCCTATTCTTCGGTAAGCAGTTCGTATCTGGTACATGATCTTGGTTTGCGTTTTGGGGCGGGATCAGTGCATAGGCTCGGTGCCGAGCTGTACCAAAACTACCCGAATCCTTTTGGCTCCGCTACCGAAATCAGTTTTTATTTGCCGGAGGAAACGACGGCGACATTGCGGGTCTTTGGTGCCGACGGGCGCGAGTATTTTGCCCGGTCAGCGCGTTTCCCGGCAGGGGCGCACGCTATGACGCTGGAAAAAGAAGTACTCGGCGGTGTCACCGGGGTGCTGTACTACACGTTGGAAACCGCCTGGGAGCGCCTGACCCAAAAAATGATCGTGCTGGGGCAATGAGGTGACGTGTGACTGGAAAAATCGAAAAGAATTCAAACAGCATCTAACGCTCTTTATTTTTTTTGGGCTTGCCCGTGGTGCCGAGGATGTTCCGCCTCGATTTTTCGTCGAGCACGGGGTTGGGCCGCGGTGCTTCTTCCTGGGAGTCGCTGAATACTTTGTCCACATATTTCCAGCGACCTTTTTCCAATTTGAACCCGTCGTAGCTCCCGTCGGGTACGTTCATCATGCCTCCGGTGTAGGCGTTGGGGTAGGCAATGAGGTGGTCCATGAGGATCATTTTGTACTGCTCGTCCCAGTTTAGCCGCACCTTGGCTTCCACGGAATATTCCAAAATGACGCGATGTTCGCCGGTTTTGCCCGCACGCTCGAACACCGGCGCGCCGAACAGAGGCTGGCCTTTGGTGTCGAAACTCAGTACGTCCAGCACCTTGCGTTTGTCAAAAAACGAATATCCGTCGAAGCCGAACAGGAGGTACTTGCGCCCTTCGCGGGTATCGAATGGGATCAGGTTGTAGTACACGGCACCGTACCAGCGGTTGGGAGGCAGTTGCTCGTGCGTGGGCAGCCCCTGCATTTCGAAGCGCCGGTCTATGAGCGGGAACAATTGGAGCGGGCCGGAATTCATCTGGATGGCACCGTAGTGGCGGTAGGTACTGTCATTCACAAAAAGTTGCCAGGTGAACACGCGGAAACTGCTGTCGGGAGGAGCCAGCACCGACACGTTTTTCAATCGCTCGAACGGGTAGCGGAACGAACTTTCCACCTTGAGCGCCCGCACCAGCGCCGTGATCAGTGTTTTGCAGGTCAAAAAACGGGTATCCGCCGAGGAGTCGTTCACCACGGCGTACGACAGCACTGCGAGGGTATCCTCCCCGAGGCGCAGGCGTTCGACCGCCTCGGCGGTCAAATTTCCGGCAGGGCGCAATTTAACCTGAGCGGCCAACGGCAGGGCACAGGCCAACAGCCCGGCGACGAAAAACAAGTTGAGGGATCGAGACATGGTTTTTTTCAAAAAATACTGCAATCGTTCGTTTTATTTACTCGCGGATTCGTTTTCGGGACGGGCGAGTTCGTTTTTTTTACACACGCATGAACTCTCAAGACAAAACGGTTCGTCCATGTTCCTATTGGGTAAACGGCAAGAAGGAACGGGTTTATTTTTTTCAAGGGTCAGTTGCTCATTTTTCATGGCCGGTAGTGCCTGTAGAGGCTTCAGTTGCTATACTTCGCGCTGCAAGGTTTTGTGAATGGCCTTCGGCCTAATATTTTGATTAGCAGCGCTCAGCATGACAAAAGCGGCTTCGCACCTTGCGGCGCGAGGTATAATAACGAGGTGCCAAATCTTGCATTTGGGCCAGTACCCTCAACTGCTGCCCCCAACTGTTTGGTGAGTATTTCTACCTGCCCGTGAAGAAAAAGCACTTCTTCTTCAAGGGTTTGGATATGTGCCCGCTGTGCATCTGCCTCTCCTTTGGCGTTGTGTACCGCCGCTGCACGTCCAACGTAAGCCTACGTCTTCGTAAATCGGGGAAAGTCCATAAACCACGTCATTTTCGCTTAACTTTGCGTCAAAAACTTAGAAAATGGCAAAAACTCATATCCGTTTTGACTGGACAGCCAAGAAGATGCTGCGGCAGGTAAACCACTAACCTTCCAACCTTCTAACCCTCCAACCCAAAAATGCGCCTGTCTGCCGTCATCATCACCTACAATGAAGAGCGCAACATCGGCCGTTGCCTGGATTCCCTCCGGGGCGTGGCTGAAGAAGTGGTGGTGGTAGATTCCTTCTCCACCGACCGCACGGAAGCGATCTGCCGGGAAAAAGGTGCCCAATTTTTTCAACGCGCTTTCGATGGCTACGCCGAGCAAAAAAACTGGGCAAATGCGCAAGCCCGACACCCCTGGGTGCTTTCCATGGATGCCGACGAGGCACTCAGCCCAGCCCTGCGTGAGTCTGTTTTATTTGTGAAAAACAAAGGCGAGCACCGAGCCTATTCCATGAACCGCCTGACCAACTACTGCGGTCAGTGGGTTCGGCACAGCGGCTGGTACCCGGACCGAAAAGTGCGACTTTTCCAGCGCGACAAGGCCCGCTGGGGTGGTCCGGCGGTACACGAACGCCTGTTGCTGGACGAACCTAAGGCCGTTGGTTTTTTATCAGGAGACCTGCTGCATTACAGTTATTATACCGTTGAGGAACACCGCGTGCGTGCCGCCAAATACGCGGCCTTGGGCGCACAGGTTTTATTTGCCAAAGGCAAAAAAGCACGCTGGTGGAACCATGTTTTCAGCCCGGGTTTCAAGTTTTTGCGCAATTACGTCCTGCGCCGAGGCTTTCTGGACGGGCAAGCCGGTTGGACGATCTGCCGCATTGCTGCGTTGGAAACACGCTGGAAATACCGCGAACTGGGGCGGCTCATGCGTACCTACGGGAAGAGCACACAAAGTGGGTAGGGCAAGGCAAAGGTGTTTACAACAACATTCCTGCGATGACCGCTGTCATGAAACAGGCAGCGGAGCCACCGATGAGCGCCCAGTAGCCGAGCTCGGTCAGAGCCTTTCGCTGGTTGGGGGCAAGGGTGCCGATGCCCCCGATCTGGATGCCGATAGAGGCAAAGTTGGAAAAACCGCACAAGGCGTACAGGGCGATAATGACCGATTTTGGGTCCATGTGTGCCGTTTTTTGAACTTCACCCAGAACGCCGTACGCCACGAACTCATTGATCATAGTTTTCATGCCGAGCAGTTGGCCCACCACTTGGCAGTCGGCCCACGGTGTGCCGAGCAACCACGCCAGCGGGGCAAAAACCAAGCCCAGCAAATAGGTGAAATTCAAGCCCGGTATGCGCCCGTCTGTGGCGGCCACTACATCGTCATTCAGCCCGGTCCAGCTGCCCACAGTGTACTGCAAAATCCAGTTGAGCATGAACACAAGAGCGGTAAACACGATAAGCATGGCACCCACGTTCACGGCTAATCGCAGGCCGTCTGTAGTACCCGTGGAGATAGCATCCAACAAGTTGTCGCCGACATGCGTGTTCGCATGGGTCAGTTTTTCCAATTCCTGTTTTTCGGTTTCCGGCAGCAGTATTTTTGAACATACGATGGCTGCCGGTGCCGACATGATGGAAGCCGCCAACAAGTGCCGGGCAAATAGCAATTGCTGGGCTGGGTCTTCGCCCCCGAGGAAACCCACGTATGCTGCGAATACTCCCCCGGCAATAGTCGCCATGCCTCCGGTCATCAGGCACAGCAATTCGGAGCGCGACATGTTGGCCAAGTATGGACGGACGATGAGCGGTGCCTCGGTTTGGCCGATGAACACATTGGCGGCAGCGGCGAGGCTTTCAGGACCGCTCAGGCCCATGCTGCGCGTAAGCACCCAGGCAATGCCGTACACGATTTTTTGCAAAATCCCGAAATAGAACAGCACCGACGAGAGGGCCGAGTAGAACATGACCGTGGGCAACACTCGAAAGGCAAAAATGTAGCCGAAGCCCTTGCCCCCCGTGGCCAGGTCGCCAAACAGAAACTTAGCCCCGTTTTCTGACCACTGAATGATATAGGTGAAAACCTTGGCAAACTCGTCGAAAGCCCAGCTCACGCCGGGAACCTTGAGAACCAAAATAGCAAACAACAATTGCAGCCCAACTCCTGATGCTACCAAGCGCCAGTTGATTGCCCGGCGGTTGCGGCTCAGCAAATAACAAACGCCCAGCAGAAATGCCAGGCCCAATACGCCTCTACCGATGTTTTGTAGTACTTCCTCCATGTGTTGACAGGTTTAAAGGTTTCGGGTTGGAAGGTTAGGGGGGCTGGTTCAAAGGTTTGAAGGTTTCTGGTTTACCCGCCGTAGCCTTGGCGCAGGCGGGTTTCTTAAAATCGCGGCTAAATGTACGCCGAGCAGACATATTGCTTGCGAAAAAAACTTGCTTACACCTGATAACTGTAGCGGGAGCGAGGTATTTATGTTCATTACACAACCTATTGTTCCACAAATCTAAATTGCACAGTTATGAAATCGCGCCTGTTTGTTTTCGCACTTTTCTCCGCCCTGATTATTTCAAACGTACCTTCGCTCATCGCGCAGCGTGTGGTGTTCTGGAAGGGAGGAGCTCCGGGAATGGAATCCAACTGGAACTGCCCCAAAAACTGGAGCAACAACCGCGTCCCCGATGCTTTTGCCAACGTCGTGATACCGGATGTCTCGTCCAGATCGCGTACTTATCCGGTGATTGATCGCGTCGGTGCCGAGGTCGGCTCGCTCTCTTTGGAGTCCGGTTCTGCGCTCCTGATTCTGAATTCCGGCTCCTTGGAAATACACGAAAACGTGGAACGGATCGGATCGGCCAAACTGGACGCTCGTGGCAAATTGATTTTGAAGGAAGAGCTTGCCGTTGCTGAAGACCTGTCGTTCAACGCATTTGGATTCTCTTCTGGAAAGAAATAAGAGCGTGTTTAAATTTCAGTGCCGAGGCGAAAGCGAGCGAATTTTGTTTCAGGCAAGGCGAAATTTGCAGCCGTAGCCGGTTGCCTACGGCGAAAA
>JBEBHD010000333.1:0-4248 GCA_040080915.1 Saprospiraceae bacterium | reverse complement strand
CCCTTAAGCCCGCGCGATATGCCCGCCATCCGCAACATATCGAAGGCGAAGCCTTGTTCATTTTTTTTCAAAAACGCAACTGTTGTAGGCCCCGCTTGTGGTGGCACTAAACGCAAAAAAATGCACCACTGATTCTCACAGATTCACACAGATTTTCCCATTCCGTTAAAAAAACCTGTGTGAATCTGTGAAAATCAGTGGTTAAAAAATGGTTCGCCGTAACAGGTGCTAAATAGTTACTCAAAAACAACCAAAACCTGGTTGCCCATGCTTAAAAACACCCTATTCTCGTTTGGCCTGGCCATCCAAAACATCCGAACTAACCTCTTCCACACCGTACTTTCGGTGCTGGGCATTGTGATCGGCGTAGCCGCGCTGGTATCTATCCTGTCCTTCATTGACGGCTTAGAACAGTTTGCCAAACGGGAAATCGCGCAGACTACCAGCTTGAACGCCATATTTATCCACCCGGTAAAACACCGAAAAGTAGGCGATGTCAGCGTGCCGAAGGACTCCTTTGCCCTGCTGGGCTACCCCGCCTACACCACCCTGCTGGCCGGGCTGACGGGCGTGAAAGAGTCCATGCTCTCGGCCAACGGCAGCGACGAAGTGTGGGTGGACACGACCACTGCTGCGCTCGGTGCCCGCATCTCGTACAGCACCCGCAACCCGTGGGCCGACTCGACCGTGTTGGCTGGCCGCCCTATGAGCGATACCGACGTGGAGCAACGCCGCCTCGTGGTGGTGGTCAACCACGTTTTGGCCAAAAAGGCACTTGGCCACGAGCGCTACACAGAACTGCTCGGCAAAACCCTGCGACACAAAACCCGCCGTTTGGAAATCATCGGCGTGGAAAAATCCAGCGACCCCTCGGAGGGCCTCCAAATGCGCTACCCCATTTCCCTTTTGGGCAACGACGAACTGAAGCGACTTACGCCCACTTGCTTGGTGGAAGCCGAAGGGGTGGACCGCGTGGCGGGCCTGAAAAAGGAAATCAAAGACCGGCTCGACAAAAACTTTCCCGGTCAGGGTACCGATTTCGAGTTGCAGACCAACGAATTCCGTGTGAAGCAAGCCGCACAGGCGTTCACCTTGTTTCGCATCATCATGGGCCTCATCGTGGGTATATCCATCGTGGTGGGCGGCATAGGTGTGATGAATGTCCTGCTCATTTCCGTGAACGACCGCGTGAACGAGATCGGCATCCGAAAGGCCGTGGGCGCCAATCGGCGCGATATCCTGCGCCAGTTTTTGGCCGAGTCCATCACCGTTTCCGCATTTGGCAGTGCCTTGGGGCTGCTGTTCGGGGTTCTCGTCACCATGATCGCCATACCGATTATCCGAGCCGTCACCGACCTGCCCTTCGAGGCCGCCTACACTTGGAATACGTTCATCACCATCTCGATCATCGCCATCCTCGTGGGCATCGTTTTTGGCACATACCCGGCGGTCAAGGCCTCCAAATTGGACCCCGTGGAGGCTATTCGGCGGGAATAGGTGTGCAGACTTTCCAGATTTTTAAAACCTGGAAAGTCTCTCTACCCCGAAAACTGTAATCTTGGAACATTCTTTGTCAATGCCCAGCCAAACCATCATTCATCATTCATCATTCATCATTCATCATTCATCATTCATCATTCATAACTCATCATTCGCTTATGATACGCATGGTTGACCTAAAAACCCAATACGAAAACATCCGGGAAGAAATTGATCGCTCCGTACTTGACGTGATTGCCTCCACGGAATTTATCAATGGCACTGCCGTGAAAAAATTCCAGGCAGAATTAGAAGCGTACCAGGGCGGCGGCCACGTCATCCCCTGCGCCAACGGCACCGATGCGCTGCAAATCGCCATGATGGCCCTCGACCTGAAACCGGGCGATGAGGTCATCGTGCCCGCGTTCACATACGTGGCTACCGCCGAAGTGATCGCATTGCTGGGCCTCAAGCCCGTCATGGTGGACGTGGACCCCGACACGTTTAATATTTCTCTCGCCCTGACCGAGAAAGCCATCACCCCGCGCACAAAAGCCATCGTTCCGGTTCACTTGTTCGGTCAAAGTGCCGATATGGAGCCGCTGCTCGAAGTGGCCAAGCGCCACAACCTGTTCGTTATTGAAGACAATGCCCAAGCCACCGGTGCCGACTACACATTCAGCGACGGCACACAAAAAAAGGTCGGTGCCATGGGGCATATCGGCTGCACGTCTTTTTTTCCCTCCAAAAACCTCGGCTGCTACGGCGATGGCGGTGCGATGACCACCAACGACGACGGGCTCGCCCAACGCCTGCGCATGGTGGCCAACCACGGCCAAAGCAAACTGTACCACCACGCCGTGGTGGGCGTAAACTCCCGCCTCGACTCCATTCAGGCTGCTATTTTGAGCGTAAAATTGAAGCGTCTCGACCAATACAACGCCGCCCGCCGCCGCGCCGCCGACTACTACGACGCGGCGTTTGCCAACGTGCCGCAACTAAAAACGCCCGTTCGCGCAGCTAACGCAACGCATGTTTTTCACCAGTACACCCTCGTGTTGCGCGAAGGCGACCGCGACGCACTCAAACAGTTCCTCGCCGAACGCGAAATACCCGCCATGATCTACTACCCCATCCCCTTGTACAAACAAGAAGCCTTCGCACCCTACTGGGGCGGCGGCGAACTGCCCGTGACCGAAAGCCTGTGCCGATCCGTCATCTCCCTGCCTATGCACTCTGAATTGGATACCACCCAACTGGACCGAATCATTGGAGCCGTCAAAGACTTTTACAAGCGATGAGTGATGAAATTTGCCCAACCAGAAACCTTCCAACCTTCTACCCACAAACCTTCCAACCTTCTAACCAGGAACCTTTCAACCTAATCGGACACATGTACCAACAACTCAAAAACAAGAACAAGGCCCTCGCTGTGGTGGGCCTGGGCTACGTCGGTTTGCCCATTGCTCTGGCCTTTTCCCGCAAATTTCGGGTCCTTGGCTTCGATATCAACACAAACCGGATCGCGGCCATGCAGGCCAAACAGGACCCCTCGCACGAACTGGATTCCACGGCCTTCGAGGATGCAGACATTCAGTTTTCCGCCAACCCCGACGACCTCAAGGCTGCTCATTTTTTTGTCATAGCCGTGCCGACCGATGTGGATGCCCACAAGGTGCCCGACTTGACCCCGCTGAAAAAAGCTTCCGCTACCGTAGGCCGCGCCCTGAAACGCGGCGACTATGTCATTTACGAAAGCACCGTGTACCCCGGTTGCACCGAAGAAGACTGTGTGCCTATTTTGGAGCAGGAAAGCGGTTTGGTAGCGGGCAAGGATTTCAAAATCGGCTACTCCCCGGAGCGCATTTCACCGGGCGACAAGACCCGTACCGTGACCGACATTTTGAAAATCGTGTCCGGCTGCGACGCGGATTCGTTGGAAAACATCGCCAAAATCTACGGCGAGATCATCAAGGCTGGCGTGTACCGGGCATCCACGATCAAGGTGGCCGAGGCCGCCAAAGTGATCGAAAATACCCAGCGCGACCTGAACATCTCGCTCATCAACGAACTGGCCATCATCTTCGACCGCATGGACATTGACACCCACGAGGTGCTGGCAGCCGCTGCCACCAAATGGAACTTCATCCCCTACTCGCCGGGATTGGTGGGCGGACACTGTATAGGTGTGGACCCGTACTACCTGCTGCACAAATCCAAGCAGATGGGCTATGATCCGCAGGTGATCCTCAGTGGTCGGCGGGTGAACGACGGTATGCCTGCCTTTGTGGCCAAACGACTCGTGCAACTGCTTACACAAAAGGGCAAAAACCTGTCAGCCTGCAAAGTTTTGGTCATGGGCATCACGTTCAAGGAAAATGTGGCCGATATTCGCAACTCCAAAGTAGCTGACGTGGTACAGGAACTCATGGACTTTTCCATTCACGTCCACATCCACGACCCGCATGCATCCCCCAACGAGGTGGCGCACGAATACCGCCTGACCTTGGTGGACGAAATTTCCCAAGGCTACGATGCCGTAGTACTGGCTGTGTCACACAACGAGTACAAAGGCTTGGATGCCGCCTATTTTACAAAAATTATGAAAGACAGCCCCATCCTGCTTGACATCAAGGCGATGTACCGCCGGGAAGACATGGAACCCACACTGACGTACTGGAGGTTGTAGCGGGTGAGAGAGTGAGCGGGTGAGAGAGTGAGTGAGAGAGTGAGAGAGTGAGAGAGTGAGCGAGTGAGCGGGTGAGCGGG
>JBEBHD010000006.1:0-51534 GCA_040080915.1 Saprospiraceae bacterium | reverse complement strand
GGGTTGAACCTGCCCGGTGACCGCCTGCAGGCGGTCACCGGGCAGGTTCAACCCGCGAAAACGACAACTTACAACCCCCCTCTATGACATACGACAATTTCACCATCAAAGCCCAAGAGGCCATCCTGCAGGCCCAACAAATCGCGGCTGGCTATGAGCAGCAAAGCGTGGATACCGCACACCTGCTCAAGGGTATGCTCGCTGTAAACGACTCCGCCACCGATTTTTTGCTGAAAAAAACCGGGGTCAATATGCCCATGTTCGAGCTGGCATTGGACAAGCTCGTTTGGGAAACCCCCAAGGTGGCCGGTTCTGACAAGCAGTACCTGACCAACGAGGCGAACAAGGCCGTTGCTGCAGCCAAAACCCTGCTCAAGGAGTACGGCGACGAGTACATTTCCCTCGAACTGCTTCTGCTCGGAATTGCCAAGGGCGCAGATAAAACAGCCCGCCTGCTGCGCGAGCAGGGTGCTACGTTGGAGGCTCTGGGCGCTGCCGTTAAGGAACTGCGTAAAGGCCGTAAGGTGACCGAACAAAGCACCGAGCACACCTACAACGCCCTCCAGAAATACGCCATCAACCTGACCGAAATGGCCGAGTCGGGCAAACTTGACCCGGTCATCGGGCGCGACGAGGAAATCCGCCGCGTGCTGCACATTCTCAGCCGCCGCAAAAAGAACAACCCGGTCATCATCGGCGACCCGGGCGTGGGTAAAACCGCCATCGTGGAAGGCATCGCGTGGCGCATCGTGCGACACGACGTGCCCGAAAACCTCCAGTCCAAAAAAATCTTTTCGCTCGACCTGTCGGCGCTCATCGCCGGTGCCAAGTACAAGGGCGAATTTGAGGAACGCCTCAAGGCCGTCATCAAAGAGGTCGTGGACAGCGAAGAGCAGGTCATCCTGTTCATTGACGAAATCCACACGCTCGTGGGTGCGGGCGGCGGACAGGGCGCGATGGATGCAGCCAATATCCTGAAACCTGCTCTGGCCCGGGGTGAGTTGCGTACCATCGGTGCCACCACGCTCGACGAGTACCAAAAATATTTCGAAAGCGACAAGGCCCTGGAACGCCGTTTCCAGTCGGTGTACGTGGATGAACCGAGCATGGAGGACACCATTTCCATCCTGCGAGGCCTGCGCGAGAAATACGAGAACTACCACAAGGTGCAAATCCTGGACGAGGCGCTGGTGTCCGCAGCCGAGCTTTCGCACCGCTACATCAGTGAGCGCAAACTGCCCGACAAGGCCATTGACCTCATAGACGAGGCTGCCGCCAAACTGCGCCTCGAACTGGATTCTGTGCCGGAAGAAGTGGACGAACTGGACCGAAAACTGCGCCAACTCGAAATCGAACGGGAGGCTATCAAACGCGAAAAGGACGAGCGCAAGTTGGATGCTATGAACAAGCAAATTGAGGACTTGCGCGAAAAACTCGATGCCTTGCGTGGTAAATGGCAGTCGGAAAAAGAAATTGTGGAGGCCATCCAGAACTGCAAGCAGAAGATCGAAGACCTGCAACTCCAGTACCAGCGAGCCGAACGCGAAGGCAACTTCGAGGCGGCATCTAAACTGAAATTCAACGACATACCCGCCCAGGAAGCCATGCTGCACGCCGCCGAGGAAAAACTCGCCGAACTCGCGCCCGAAAACCGCATGACCACCCAGACGGTCACCGCAAACGACATTGCCGAAGTGGTGGCCCGCTGGACCGGCATTCCTTTGACCAAAATGCTGAAAGGCGAAAAAGAGCGCCTGTTGCACCTCGAAACCGATTTGCACAAACGCGTCATCGGTCAGGACGAAGCCGTGGTGTCCGTGTCCGACGCCATTCGTCGCAGCCGCGCCGGGCTGAGCGACCCGGACAAGCCCATCGGTTCCTTCATTTTCTGTGGCCCTACGGGTGTGGGCAAAACCGAATTAGCCAAAGCCCTGGCCGATGTGCTGTTCGACGACGAAAAAGCGATCACGCGCATTGACATGAGCGAGTACCAGGAACGCCACAGCGTGTCGCGCCTCGTGGGCGCGCCGCCCGGCTACGTCGGCTACGACGAGGGCGGCCAACTGACCGAGGCTGTGCGCCGCCGCCCGTACGCCATCGTGCTGCTCGACGAGATCGAAAAGGCGCACCCCGACGTGTTCAATATCCTGCTGCAAATGCTCGACGACGGCCGTCTGACCGACAACAAGGGCCGCACCGCCAATTTCAAAAACACCATCATCATCATGACCTCCAACCTCGCCGGCGACCGCATCCAGGAAGTGTTCGAGGACTACGAGGCCATGCCCGACAAACGCAAACACGAGGTGTTCGACACGGCCAAAGCCGAGGTGATGGACGCATTGAAACAAAACCTGCGCCCCGAATTCCTGAACCGCATTGACGAGGTGATCGTGTTCCACCCGCTGCTCAAAGGCCAGATGTCAGCTATCCTGAACATCCTCATGGCCGATATCCGCGACATGCTGGCGCACCAGGAACTCCAGGCCGAACTGACCGCCGCCGCCGGCAAGTGGCTCGTGGAGCAGGGCTTCGACCCGCAGTACGGCGCCCGCCCGCTCAAACGCACCCTCCAGCGCGAACTGGTGAACGAACTCGCCAAACACGTGCTGGCCGGCAACTACGTCAAAGGCGACACCGTGCTGATTGACGCGGATGGGGGAGGGCTGCTGTTCGGACGGAAGACAGTGGTGGAGGGGAAGGAGGTGGTGACGAAGAAGTTGGAGGTGTGAATCTTGCACCCAAACAACTAACTTTGCATCGCAACAAAGAAAAATGGCCAAGGACAAATTTCACGACCATGTGCGAACTGCATTGGAAAATGACGGCTGGGTAATCACACACGACCCGTATAAAATAATCATTGGACGGCGAAAGGGTTACATTGACTTGGGAGCAGAATTGATCGGTGCTGAAAAGAACACGGAAAAAATCGCAGTTGAAATCAAGAGTTTTCTCGGTCTTTCAGACCTTGACCAGTTCGAGGACGCGTTAGGTCAATTTTTGATCTGCCTTTTTGCCCTGACCAAGCGCGAACCGGAACGGGTTTTGTTTTTGGCCGTCCCCAATCTGTTTTATGAAAGTTTCTTTGATGACCCCTTTTTCGTGGAACTGGGAGAACATTTTCAATTAAAAATTGCCGTTTTTGATGAAACTCAAGCAGTAATCGTAAAATGGATAAAGTAGCAGCATACAAAGACATCGTTCAGAAAATCGTCCGGGAAGTGGCGGGCATGACCCCCTCCGACGATGTTTCCGAGACGCAGGTCATCATAGACAACGACGCGGGACACTACGTCCTGTTCTCTGTTGGCTGGTACCAAAACAAGCGGGAATACCTGCCTTTCGTACACCTCGACGTAAAGCCGGACGGCAAGGTCTGGATTCAGCACGACGGCACCGACCTCGTGCTTGCGCAATGGCTGATAGATGCGGGAATTCCCAAACACGATATCGTATTAGCCTTCCACGCGCCCGGCCGGCGCAGTATGATACCGGAGTTTGCTACGGCCTGAGCGGCTGTTTGATGAACGGCACCAAGCACGATCGCCCCCGGAAAAAGGTCTCCGGGGGGCGATCGTGTTAATACCGCAAGCACCGCGCTGGGGTTAGCGCTTGACGGGGATGTTTTTGAGGACGATTTGGAAATAACCAATATTCTCGCCGCCTGACTGAACATCTATTTTTGAAATTGAGCCAACCTGTCGATTTACTTCGGAGAAAGTAAGTTCTGCCATCATTGGAACATCGGCTACCATATCTTTATATTGCCAACCAACACCAGATACATTCCCCAAACGAGTATTAGACATGTGAAAATCATTTCCTTCTTCATCAATGATTTTACTTGAGTTGCCGGAATTCATTTGGATTTTTATATCCTTCCCCTTACTCGTAATCCTCAACTTGCAAGTAACGGTAGTCCCTGACTGCTTGCATTCCAAGCACTCGAACAGCAGCGGGTCTTTTTCAAAATTCGCTTGCACAGGCAGCACCGGTGTCTGCTTCACCGGAGGTTTTGTCTCCGGCGTTGTCTTTCCGGGTGTCGGGTTCGGGGTATCTCCCAGCCCTTTTTCTTCCAAAGCGATAATGGCCGGTGTGCGCCGGATGTAGCCATAGGAAGAGGCAAGGATTACCGCCGATTCGAGGTTGATGGCTTTCACGTTCACGCGCAGGTTTTCGCCCTCGGCGGTCAGGGTGCCGATGACAATGGCATCAATGCCTTTCATTTTGCCAAGTTTGGCTGCCGAACTGGGGTCGAGCAAACCTTTCGCATCCAGCCCGGCTTCTTTGAGCAGGAAGTTGAGGCGGGCGCGATCAACGATGGAAAAATTGGCGTTGGAGTTCACCATGGCATCCGAGAACTGCTCGGCGAGGTACTTGCCGAGTTCGGTCGGCGTGCCGTCAAGTTTCGTAAAATCCGAGATAGCGACGTTTTTGATACCGGTCTTGGTGTTCATTTTTGCCACCAAATCGTTGATGATGACGGTGATTTCCTTGTAGAGCGCGTCTTGAGCGTGGAGGACTTTGGGACAAAAAGCCCAGAAGGCAAATAGCAGGATGGTCAATTTTTGCATAAAGCGAGGGGGAGTTTATGGTTGAAAAATTGTGTGACAAACTTGCTGTTCAGGCTTTCGAGTGCGCGGGCACGATTGCCGCCTGCGCCTGTTTCCGAGATCGTGAAGGAACGGGCGATATTGGCCCGGAGGGCGAAAAACTTCACTTCCAAATCGCCACCAGCCTTTTGAAAATCCGGCACCTCGCCGCCTGTTTCGAGGCTTTCGCTTCCCGTGCGGATGTTCCCAATTTTCAAAAAACACAGGCACGCGGCCCGACCATCAAGGCCGGATGCTTTCAGCGCGGCCAAATCTTCGTTTTCGAGGTGGTGCCCCAAGCGAGCATAGAAATCAGGTCGAAGTAGGGAAGTGGAAACCGCGATGCCCTCCTCTTGCCATTGCTCCACAAGGCTGTTTTTCAGGGTTGAAAGAGACAGGCCGTCGGGTTGCCCGGCGGCAAGCAGCGCTATCGCCGTCGGTTTTTCTGAATTGAAAAGTGCGGGAGCAGATGAGGAAGGAGGCGTTGATTGTCCATTGCCCGCATCGGGTTTTCTACTCAAAGACTCTGTTGGCGCAGCGGGCGTCGCATTGCTGTGCTTGGCATTTTCAGGAGAAACAAGGATTTGCCCCAAGTCAATTTTACAGTCCCTGATGGGGTATTTCACCGTGTTCCGCAGGTCCATGCCCTCAACTTCCAATTGTTTTCCGCCTGGAAACTCCACGCGCAGGGTAACGATTTTACTTTCCGGCAACTCAACACCTTCCACGCTAAACGTCCCGTGCGCATCGGTTTCATCTTTAGCGAAAGTGGCAAAATGAGCGGTTACCCCGGCAAGTGGGGTGCGCATTTTTTCATGGAGCAAAGTGCCGACGATGGTCGCCCGGCCACCACACGCTTCTGTTCCGGCATTAGGGAATGGTATGAGTTTAAAAAATAAGGCCAGGGCCAGTAGGGCGAGCGGAAAAAAAATGACTTTCCCGTACCATTTGTCGAGCCGAAAAAAGTGCCAGAGAAGGGCGAAAAGATTGTCGGGCGTGTTGGTATTGCTCATTTAAAGTACGGGTAAATAGTTGCTTTTTTTGCGAAGGTAGCCGAGGCACCGTTGTGTTCAGGGACAAATGTAGAAAAAATAGAATGCCGGGAAGTGTAGACGCCTACCCGTTTTATGGATAGTAACCAGCCTCCGCAAGCGCTTGTCGAAAGATCAAACGGTCGGGCTGGTTCATTTCCAATACCTCGATTGTGGCCTTGCCAATAGCGGTCTTGGCTAGTACAATGCCTTGATCCAACTCAAAATGCACATCCCACAAATCTTTGTGAGGATTGAAAATGCGGACGGTAATTTCACCCGCCTCATCGGCAAATGTCGCCACATTGCTGCCCTTGTTTTGATTGCAATGCGGACAGGAATACGCCAGGTTTTCAAAATGCGTCAACCCGCCGTGTTTCAGGCTCCGAACATGGTCAACATGAAAAACGGTTGCCAGAAAACTTTCCGGCACGAGGCAGTATTCGCAACGAAAAACAGCACGTGCTGCCACTTGGCGACGAAGAGCGAGGGGAATGGCCGGACTCATTTTCCCAAATGCCGTATGGCTCGTGCTTTGGCCAGGCCAATGAGCAAATCATACGCGAGGTAGCGTTCCAACTCGTCTTTCTCTTCCAACGAGATGGAGCCGTTTTTTTTCTTTTCCACAAGGGTTTCTATGCGCCGTTGGATGGCGGATGAAAACTTGAATGCCATGATTTTCTCCGGTATGGCATCCGCCAAAAAAGCGGCAATTTGATCCTGAGCAGAAAGTGCGGCCGTCATGGTTGTGAAATGTTTGTGCGAAGGTACGGGCAATAAGGTACAGTAGCCGAATGAAATTCCTTCGTGTTGATACTCACTCTCCCTTCTCCTTCCACACCCGCTCTACCTGTACGCCACTTGCAGTTCGTGCCACTTAGAGCGGCGAGTTTTTTTCCGGTACTCCGAGTTTTCCAGCCCCTCGCGGATGAGTTTGGGCAGGCTGATGTCCGGCTTCATCTGCTTTTCGTCCCGGAAGGTTTTCATCGGGCGGGCCGACAGTGCCGCCAAATAGCTGAGACTTACCTTACCTCCCCCACGCCCCCAATAACGGCTCCACCGATTCCGCCCCCCGGCGTTGCGCCTGCCCGGCATCGAACGATTTGTGAAAATGCAGGAACACATCGAACCGCACGCGACCACCCTGATCGGCTTTATAATTGGTGTGCCAGTAGTTGTTCATGGCGTACAGGAAAACCGTGGAAGCCGACCGGCTGCTGTCCAACCATTTTTTATAGCCCTTGTGTAGCGGGCGCTCGTCTATCAGCCCCCCGATTTCGAACAAGGCACCTTGCGGACTGCAAAGCGTCACGCCAGCACTTGCGCCAGACAAGTCGAGCCAGCGCTGTACGGAAAAGAAGTCCTTGTTTGAGCCGGGAATCTGACCCTGTTCGGGCGTGATGAGCGTATCGCCCACGCCCACACGCACGCAAGGGTCGGCGATGGCAAACGGAAAGGCAAAGTGCAGCGACTCTTTTTCGCGAATGTTTTTTTTGTCAATCACGGCACTCAGGTGCAGCACGTCCAGCCCGTTGTACTGCGAAATTTCGTACACCACCTCGTTGGTGCCTGCCAAGTCGGCTCGCACCTTCATACGCTGCAACACCGGGCCTTTTTCTGCCCAAGCGGCATACCGGATGGTACTGCACACAGAACTGTCGGGGTTCACCCCCGGCATATACAGCGCCTGCAGCAGTCCGTTGAACGACTCCGGCTGCACCCATTCACGGCCGAGGGCAGTTACACTCCGGATAGCGCCGGTGACGGAGTCCAGTGCCCAGGCAATCATCGGCTCGAAGCGCTCCACTGGCGGCGATGCTCCCGACGCGACGACCCGGTAGATGCGCCGTCCGTTGGCGGGTACGTCGCGGGCCACAAACAAACGGCGGCCATCGGCGAGGATTTGCAGGGGAACGGGCTGTCCCAGTTCGTCGGTGAGCAAATCCCCGCCAGGAAAGCTGGCGGGCCAATCCAGTTCCACCGCACCGCTGCGTGCCCAGGGCAGGGTATTGAATACGGTGAAAGTATTCGTTTCGGCTGCGTCGGTGAGTAATGCACGCTCGATACGGGCTACATCGGTGCGAGCCGAGTCGAGCAGCCGTTTTTTATACGCCCACTGCCGGGTGGTGAACGGTGAGTCGGGCTGGGATATGCTGCACCACGATCCCCAGGTGTGCTCGTGGAACAGGATGATGTGCCGCTTGGCCTGGTACCACCAGTTGGCAGGCAAAGTTGCATTTTGTTGGCGAGCCAAGCGCCCCAGTTGGGCAAGTTTACCGCTGAGCAGGCGGTTTTCGGTTTCTTCGGCGGCGGTGGAGTAGGCCCCGTCCTCCCAGTAGGGCGTGAAATCGCCCGACAGTACTGGGATCGTTTGACCGTATTTTTTTTCAAACTGTTCGAATACGTCATTCACATTGGCCAGCGCTAGCCGGGGCGAGGTATAGCGGGCATTCCAGTCACGTACGAAATCGCAGATCGTGGTGTCAACAGGGCCGTTATCCGACACGATATTATACCGCCATTGCACCAGGTCGTACGGGTAGTTAGCGGCTTCAAGGGCGTTCAGGTAGGAGGCAATCTTGCGAGGGCCGCGCTCGGGCATGGTGCCCGCCGTCATGCCGTGCCAGGAGGAGTAGCCTTTGCCGCAGGTCCAAAACAGAACACTGTCGCGCCCGGAAGCCGATTTCCACCAGAACGGGCGGTCGCCCTGCTCGCGCAGGGTGGAGCCGATGCGGTCGCCGCCGTCGGGCAGCGCCTCAATGTAGTTGGGGCCGTTGGAAAAATACCGGATGCCGCGCTCCGCCAACGCAGGCACCACCTCCCAGCTCAGGCCCGGAATATCGGTGAACATGGCCGACCGGATGGGCAGGTCGTAGCGGGTGCGCAGGGTATCGGCATACTCCGTCCACCAGCGTAGTTCTTCCGCCGAGCAAAGGCCGGTGAGCACGTTGGCGTACAAGGCCGAAAGGCCGATCTGACCGCCCCGCACGGCCTGTACAAACTGATGTGTTTCCACTCGTGTGGCTTCCCGCAGAAAATTTTCGACGGCCCAAAGCGATTCGACATTCCACACAAACCGGCTGCCGTCGGGATATCCGCGGGTGTTTTCAACCATGCGCAGTGCCTGCCGGATGTTTGCTGTGTGAATGGCCGCTACTTCCTCCTGGTAGTGCGAGTAGCCAATATCGGTGTGCGCATGGTGTACCAGAGCGATGTCGCGTTGGGCGACAGGGCGCAATTCCAGTGTTTTGTCCATGGTTAAGCGGTTGCCGATACGGATGCTGATGCGCAGAGCGGTTTTTTGAGAAACCGCCAGCACGGGCAGTTCTACGGTCTGGATGCCGTTTTTTATCGGAAAACGACGCTCGCTTGCGCCGTCAAGTTGCACCCGCAGCGTGTCGGGCGCTCCAAAATGCAGCACGGTGAAGTACAGCGGTTGGCGGGGCACAGAGCCACGCAAGAGAAAGGGCATTGCTTCAATCTCCACTTTTTCCTCGAACGAGTACTGGAACGTCATGTACCAATCCGTGCTGTTTTGGGCCTGGCCCGCCACTTTGAGCCGGAGCGGCTGGCCAGGAGTGCAGGCACTGCGCGGCACCCGCAGATAGGCAATGCCGTGCGCATCGAAGGCACCGTCTTGTTTTTTGTATTCAAAAACCAACAGGGTGCTGTCTGGCCCGCCAAACGACCACATGGGCGGGTATTGCTGCGCGTGTGTGGTGAAGGTGAGCGCAGGGCGATCGTTCACATACAGGTCGAAATGCCGTGTGCCCTTGCTGGTGCCGGTGGAGTGTGCGGCGATCCAACTGAAGTACAGGTACTCCTCGGTGCTGCCGACAGGCACAGGTGCCGTTTCCCATTCGATGAATTTTTGGCCGTCGGTGCAGCGGGTGAGCAGCGCATGGCGGGCATGGTCGGGAAATGCCGAAAAGTAGGGCAGCATTTCGCCCTGAATGGTTTTGGTGTAGCCGTTCAATACGATTTGGGTGCCCATGCCGGGCACAGGGATCTGGGCGGTGGCGGTGTTTTTTTGTCCAAAGAAAAAAATGTGTAGGGCAAAAAATACTGCGATTGTGCGGGTCATGGCTGGTTAATTTTGGTCATAACGCCCCATTTGTCCACTACGGTCAGTACCAGCCAGGTGGCCAGCAGGCCGAGGATCAAGCAAAACAAAAAGAGCAGGTAGTAGGAAATCGTCCACTCCAATGCCGCCATGGCATGGCCCCAGAAACCGATCTCCGGTTCCTGCCCCTCCACAAGGTAGAACCGGACGGTGCAGAACTCGTTTTCCTCGTCGAAACTTCCCAGTTCCACCCCCAATTCCTGCAACTGTTTTTCGATCTCAAGCAGGTTATTTTCAAGGGAAACAAATTCCTCAATGTTGCCGCCACGGCTTTTCAGTTCCATCAGGGCGGCCCGTGTTTTTTCCAGGGAGGTGCGTTTGGCGTTGAGCCGGAGGAACTCACTGGTCATGTCCGTTTTGGTGGATTCCTTGAAATGCACCTTGCCAAATTTTTGCATTTCCAGGTAAAAACTGTCGAACAGCGTGGGGGCCACGCCGATCTGCAGGAACAGCGTTCGGCTGCCCGGATTGCCCTGGTTTTTTTCGTACTGGATGATGCCGCCAAAGTCCCGGATTTTGGTTTTAGCCGCCGATTGTTCCTCGGCAAACCGGGTGGCTTGTGTTCGTACCGTGGCCATTTGCTCGTATTTTTGAGCCTGACTTTTTCCTGCCGGTGCATCCTGAAATGTGGCGGCCGCTTTCATCGCTTTTTGGGTAGCATAATTGCGCCTGAGGCTTTGTTCGCCGCTATCAGCAAAGTTGGCGAGGCCAATAACCAGTTCGTCCTCAAGCGGCGCTGCCCAATATTCACGGGCCAGCCGGAAAACAAAAAACAAGAGGAAGCCAGCAGCCAGCCAAGCGAGGGTTTTTTGGAAGCGGGATTTGAATGATTGCGCCATGAGTTGTCATTTTTGAACCGTGAAGGTAAGCGCGTGTTTTTTCAAAAAAAAGCCGTTTTTTGGGCCGTAAAATTTGATCAAGTTGAAAAAACGAATTCAAGCCATGTCTACCACCGAAGCCATTCTGGTCATTTTTTTTCTATTGGCAGGCCTGGCCGCTTCTGTTTGGGTTTTTGCACGCGACTGGTCGCCGGAACGGCTGCCGTTGTGGGCCAGCCTGATTGGCGGGTTGATGCTGGCGATGTTGATCGTGCCCCGGTTTTTGCCCGCTTCCATCCGTTGGAGCGAAGGGCTTAGCGTCGCCCAAGTGGCGGCCGGTGTTGTCATACTTTCTCTGAGCGTAAAGTGCCTGATCCTATTGGTGCGGCACAACTCCGGGTTGAGCGATTCGCAGCGCTGGGCGGCCTACCTTGGGTTGGCGCCGTTGATCATCCTGACGATTTTGGTGCTGTTCTTTTTTTTTATGGTGGGGGCGTTCAGCAGCAGCGGCAAATAGCGGCGATTTTTCTCACTCGGGCCTGTCCAAAAATCTACGAGCCAGCAAACTTAACAATTGTTTAAACCGTTTGGCCGACTTCCTGTTCCTGCTGGCGGCCTATGTGCCGAAAACCCGTTTTACCTTTGTCGCCACAAATCGGCCGATGAATATGGGGAATAGGAAAAAGATCATTTTCGTCATTGGTTCGCCCAACCAGACCACGCAGATGCACCAGATCGCTTCTCACCTCGAAGGCGAGTTCGACTGTTTTTTCACACAGTTTTACCCGGACACATTTTGGGAAAAATTTGCCCTTCGCGCAAAAATGATGGAAACCACCATCATGTCGGGGCATTTCAAGCGCAAAGCCGACCAGTACCTGCGCGACCACAATTTGCGCACCGACTACATGGCTCGCCAAAACCACTACGATCTGGCCGTGCTCTGTACCGACCTGATCGTGCCAAGACAATTGCGCAAGGGCAAAACCCTCTGGGTGCAGGAAGGCATGACCGATGCCATGACACCGTGGGCGCATTTTGTAAAAAAGTCCCGCGTCATACCGCGCTATTTCGCCATGAGCACCGCACTCAACGGCTCCTCCAACCTCTGCGATCTGTACTGCGTGGCTTCGGAAGGTTACCGCGACTATTTCACCAAAATGGGCACCGAACGGGGCAAGATCGTGGCCACCGGCATGCCCAACTTCGACAACCTGCTCCGGCACCGGCGAAACGATTTCCCGCACCGCGACTACGTACTGGTGGCTACCTCCGATATCCGCGAATGTTTCCGCCACGACGACCGCGTCGGTTTCCTCCAACAATGCAAACAGATCGCCGCCGGGCGCCCCGTCATCTTCAAACTCCACCCCAACGAAATCCGCAAACGCGCCATCGGGGAGATCAAATCCGTGTTCGGCAACGATGCCCGAATCCTGACCGAGGGCAACTCCAACGACATGGTCGCCAACTGCTGCGAACTGATCACCCAGTACTCCACCCTCGTGTACGTAGGCATCATCTTGGGCAAAAAAGTGCATTCCTACTTCGATCTGGACATGCTGTACCGGCTTACGCCCCTGCAAAATGACGGCTCCTCAGCGCTGCATATCGCCGAAATTTGCCGCAATTTTATTTACTTCGACGGCGACGGGCCAACATTCGTGCGTAGCCTCAGCCACCGGCAAATCCTCGAACCGGCGTGAAAAAAATCGTCACCGTCGTGCAAGCCCGTACCGGTTCCACCCGCCTGCCGGGCAAAGTCCTGTTGGACATTCTCGGCCAGCCATTGCTGTTGCGTATGCTGGAGCGAGTACAGGCCGCATCGCTGATCGGCACAGTCGTCGTAGCCACCACCACCGACCCTGCCGATGATCCCATCGAGGCGCTTTGCCAAGAGCGCGGCTTGCCCTGCTACCGTGGCAGCGTCTATGATCTGCTTGATCGGCACTACCAGACCGGTTTGCTGTACGGTGCCGATGCCGTGGCCAAAATTCCGTCGGACTGCCCGCTGATAGACCCCGCCGTGATTGACCGTGTTTTCCGCTTTTTTTTGGAAAATGACTGCGACTACGCGGGCAACCTGCACCCAGCCACCTACCCCGATGGCAACGACGTGGAAATAGTGGCCATGCCTGCCCTGCATCGGGCCTGGGCCGAGGCCAGACGCCCCCTCGAACGCGAGCACACCACACCCTACCTGTGGGAAAACCCGGAACTGTTCCGTACCAAAAATAGCACTTGGGAAACCGGGCTGGACTACTCCATGACCCACCGTTGGACGATAGACTACCCCGAAGATTTTGCCTTTATTCAGGCAGTTTATGAAAATTTATACCCCAAAAATCCGCGATTTAGCCTGCAAGACATCCTCGATTTGACGAACGCCCGCCCCGATATTTTTTCCCTAAACAGCCACTTCGCGGGCGTGAACTGGTATCGAAACCACTTGAACGAACTAAAAACCGTGACCGCCGATCAGACAAAACAACTATGAACATCAACGAATTAAAGGCCCGCTCCCTGCGCGTGCGTGAACACATCCTGAACCTGTCCACCGATGGCGGTTGCTTCACCGGAGCCTCGCTGTCTTGCACCGACTTGTTCGTGTACCTGTACTCCGGGTTCCTGCGCGTGCGCCGCGATCATCTCGACGACCCCGACCGCGACTTCCTGCTGTTGTCCAAGGGCCACGACGTGCCAGCGCTGTACGGCACCTTCGCCGAGATCGGTTGGATCGAACCGGAGCGGCTGCAAAACCACCTCAAAACCAGCGACTCCATCTACTGGCACCCCAACAGGAACATTCCCGGTATTGAGTTTCACTCCGGGTCGCTGGGCCACCTGCCCGCCGTAGGCCTCGGTATCGCACTCGACTGCCGCTTGCGCGGCAAAAACAACCGCGTGATCGTGGTCACGGGCGACGGTGAACTGGACGAAGGCTCCGTGTGGGAAACCCTGCTCGTAGCCTCCGCCCACAAGGCCAACAACCTGACCATCGTGGTGGATCGAAACCAGTTTCAGGCCAATGTCCGCACGGAGGAACTTACCCCTCTGGAACCTTTGGAGGCCAAGTTCGAGGCGTTTGGCTGTGTCGTCGCCCGCATCAACGGGCACGATTTTGAGCAAATGGAAGCCACGTTTGGCCGCCTGCCGTTTCATGCCGAAAAGCCGAGCGTCATCATTGCCGACACAGTGCGCGGCAAGGGCGTACCCAGCATCGAGGCGCGTGCTGACCGCTGGTTCTGCAATTTCACCCACGACGAAGTGGCCGCCCTACTGCGCGAACTGCACGGCGAAGCCCAAGCCGACCTTACTTCTGAAACCCTGACCGTACGCTGATAACAGATGAATTACCAAGAACTTATCAAACAAACGGCACTTGCCGACGAGCGCATCGTGGTGATGACCGCCGAAAACCGGGCCGTCGTCCGCGACTTGCCGCCCATACTCGGCCCTCGATTTATTGACGTGGGTATCGCCGAGCAAACCATGATCGGTGCCGCCGCCGGCCTTGCCCTGCGCGGGCGCATCCCCATTTGCCATGCGCTGGCACCGTTTCTGATCTACCGGGCCTACGAGTTCGTGCGCACCGACGTGGGCATCGCCCACCTGCCAGTCAAGTTGAGCAGTTGGATCGCCGGTTTCCTCTCCGACGGGAACGGCCCCACCCACCAGGCTATCGAAGATGTGGCGCTTATGCGTACCATTCCGGGCATGACGGTTTTTTGCCCCGCCGACGAAGCCGATATGCTGGCCATGCTGCCTGCCATTTGGTCCTCGCCCGACCCGGCCTATGTGCGCCTCATCGTTCGGAAAACGGATTTTCAGCATACACCCTTCGAGATCGGCAAGGCCGAAATAGTGACTGCTGGCACCGACGTGACCCTGCTCGTGTACGGATACTTGTTCGAGGAGGCCCGTCAAGCGGCAAAAATTTTGGAAAAAAAAGGCCTGAGCGTCGGCCTGATCAATATGCGCAGCCTCAAGCCAGTGGACGAGCAGGCGATCCTTCACGCCGCTGCTACATCCCGGCGATTGGTCACCATCGAAGACCACCTGCTTACCGGTGGCTTATACAGCATCGTGGCCGAAACCCTGCTCCGCCATCGTCAGACCGCCGATGTGCTGCCGCTGGCTCTGCAGGAAAAATGGTTCAAGCCCGGGCGGCTGCCGGACGTGCTGGAGCACGAGGGATTTACCGCCCGGCAAATCGCGCATAAAATCACCACAGATTCACACAGAGTCACACAGATTACTTGAGAAAAAAATCTGTGTAAATCTGTGCGAATCTGTGGTACATCTCCTCTCATTCGGCAATCAAATAAATTCATAAAATATGCCCAATACAGTTTCGCTCAACGCCAACTACCCCGACATCACCAAGTCCACCGAAATCTTGGAAAAAGCCAAGCAGATCATGCACCCCGTAAGCCAAACCCTGGCCAAAGGCCCAGGCCAGTGGAGCCGCGGAATGGCGCCGGTTTATTTGGAACGAGGCAAGGGTGCCCGTGTCTGGGACGTGGACGGCAACGAGTACATTGACTACAACATGGGCATCGGCCCCATTTCGCTGGGCTACTGTTACGAGCGGGTAGACAATGCCATCCGGGAGCAATTAGAAAAAGGTATCACGTTTTCGCTCATGCACCGGCTGGAGTATGAGGCCGCAGCATTAGTGCAACAAACCGTGCCGTACACCGAGAGCGTGCGGATTTTCAAGCCCGGCTGTGACGCGACTTCTGCTGCTGTTCGTCTCGCGCGAGCGCATACAGGCCGAAACAAGGTCGTTTGTTGCGGCTACCACGGCTGGCACGATTGGTATATCGGCACCACGCTACGCAATGCCGGCATCCCCGAAGAGGTGCGCCAACTGACCAAGACATTTTCCTACAACAACCTCGACAGCCTGCGGGCTTTGCTGGACGACGATGTGGCCTGCGTCATCCTCGAACCCTACGTGTTCGAGGCCCCGCGCGACAATTTTCTGCACGAGGTGGCCCGGCTTGCTCGTGAAAACGGTTCCCTGCTCATCTTCGATGAAATGTGGAGCGGCTTCCGAGTGGCCGTCGGTGGAGCGCAAGAGTACTTCGGCGTGCGAGCCGATCTGGCCTGTTTTTCCAAAGCCGTGGCCAACGGCATGCCCGTGTCGTTCGTCACCGGGCGCAAGGACGTGATCAGCCGGGGCGAAACCGACGTGTTCATTTTCACCACGTTTGGTGGCGAGGCCCTTTCGCTGGCAGCCACCATCGCCACTATTTCTGAAATCAGGGAAAAAAACGTGCCTGCCCACTTGGCCAAGCAGGGCAGGAAACTCAAGGACGGGTACAACGCCCTCGTTGCGCGATTCAATCTACAGGATTTCACCAACTGCGGTGGCTTCGATTGTCGGGGCATCGTCAATTTCACCGACAAAGCAGGCGAGCCACTTGTGCTCAAAACCCTTTTGCAGCAGGAAATGCTCAAGCGCGGTGTGCTCTGGGGCGGTTTCCACAACATGAGTTTCAGCCACACCGATACCGATATTGACTACACCTTACGTGCCTACGAAGACGCACTTCCCATACTCAAGGCAGCTATCGAAAGCGGAAACCCCGAAGCGTACCTGCGTGGCGAGCCATTAGAAATGGTGTTCAGAAAAACGAAGTACTGAGGATGGATGAAGAACTAAATCAAACTAACTATGGATCAATTTTCACTCAATAACAAAACAGCCATCGTCACGGGCGCTTGCGGGTTAATCGGGCGCGAGCATTGCCGGGCTTTGGCCGAAGCCGGTGCCAATGTAGTCGTGGCTGATGTGCAGGCTGATGCCGCTGTTGCCCTGGCCGCCGCACTCGGCTCGCCGCACTTCGGTATTGCGATTGACGTGACAGACAAGGCCTCACTCGAACACGCCCGTGACGGTATTCTCGCTCGGTACGGCAGCATTGATGTGCTCGTGAACAATGCCGCCATCAACGATATGTTCGAGAATCCGGCTATGGCTGCCACCCAGTCTATGTTCGAGAATTACCCGCTGGACATGTGGCAAAAATCGCTGGATGTGAACGTGACCGGTGTGTTTCTTTGTTCCCAGGTGTTCGGTACGGTCATGGCCCGGCAAGGTAGTGGAAGCATTATTAACATAGCCTCCACTTATGGCATGGTCGGCCCCGATCAGAGCATTTACCAAGACGAGACGGGTGAGCAAACGTTTTACAAATCGCCAGCCTACCCGGCCACCAAAGGCGCGGTCATCAATTTTACCCGTTTCCTTGCAGCCTACTGGGGCCACAAAGGCGTGCGGGTAAACACGCTTACCCCCGGCGGCGTAGAGAACAACCAGCAACCGTTTTTCATAGCCAACTACTCCCGAAAAACCGCCCTCGGCCGAATGGCCCAACCAACCGACTACCGGGGAGCACTCGTGTTTCTCGCCAGCGATGCTTCGGCGTACATGACCGGGGCCAATCTGGTGGTGGATGGAGGCTGGACGGCCATGTAAAAAAATTATACCGTGGACATCGAACAGGCAAAAAAGGCAAAAAAAATCAGATTGTTACTCACCGATTGCGATGGTGTGCTAACTGATGCAGGGGTATACTACTCGGCCCGCGGCGAAGAAATGAAACGGTTTTCTCTGCGCGATGGCATGGGTGTAGAGCGCCTGCGGAAGTTGTGCGGAGTGGATACCGGTATCGTCACCGGAGAAAACTCGCCCATCGTGAGCCGTCGCGCCGAAAAGCTGCAAATGACCCATGTTTATCTCGGCATAAAGGATAAGGCGGCGCTGCTGCACACCGTCTTGCGCGAGCACCAGATGACGGCTGAGGAGGTTGCATTTATCGGCGACGACTTGAACGATTTGGAAATCCTACAGCTCGTCGGCCTGAGCGCCTGCCCTGCCGATGCTATGCCAGCGGTGAAAGCGGTGGTGCAATATGGTTGCCAGCTCAACGGCGGCATGGGCGCGTTTCGGGAATTTGCCGAACATATTATTCAACTACGAACACAAACTTCGATATGACAACATTCACGTTAAAAAACGGCCGGACGATTGGCCACGGCCAGCCCTGTTTCATCATCGCCGAAATCGGGATCAACCACAACGGCTCACTTGACATTGCCCTGCAACTGATGAAAGAAGCCGCCAAAGCCGGTTTCGATGCCGTCAAATTCCAGAAACGAACCCCCGAAATTTGCACCCCGCGTGATCAGTGGGACATCCTGCGCGATACGCCCTGGGGCCGAATGCGCTACATTGACTACCGCTACAAGGTCGAGTTTGGCGAAGCCGAATACACCGCCATTGACCGGTTTGCCAAAGCAAACGGCATCACCTGGTTTGCCTCCTGCTGGGACGAGCCATCGGTAGATTTTTTACAGCAGTTCGACGTGGCCTTGTACAAGGCCGCCTCTGCCTCGCTGACCGATATTGATTTGCTGAAAAAGAAAAAAAACACGGGCAAGCCGCTCATCATTTCCACCGGTATGTCCACGATGGTGGAAATCACGGGTGCTGTGGACCAGATCGGTACGGACAACCTGCTCGTTGCGCATGCAACCTCTGCCTATCCTTGTGCAGTAAACGAACTAAACCTGCGCATGATCCACACGCTGCAAGGGTTGTATCCTGAGGTGCCTATCGGGTATTCCGGCCATGAAACGGGCCTTGCGCCCACCTTGGCCGCCGTGGCTATGGGCGCCTGTTTTGTGGAACGCCACGTCACCCTCGATCGGGCTATGTGGGGTTCCGACCAGGCGGCGTCGGTGGAGCCAGGCGGCATGTCACGTTTGGTACGCGATATTCGCGACATTGAGGTGGCCTTGGGCGACGGGGCAAAAAAAGTGTACGACAGCGAGGTGGGGCAGCGGCAAAAACTCCGGCGTGTGAAATGACCTATGTGGGCAAACCCGCAATATTTTTGCGCCATGCTCAATCATCCGTTCCTATCCCTCCTGATTATACTGCCTCGTTTACTCCCTGCACAAGAGTCAGGCTCGGGCGAATCGCTCAGTGGTAATCGTTCAGCGCCGAGCAACTATTTTCAGCAAGAAGTCAACTACACCATTCGCGCGGTGCTGAACGACCGGGACCATACGCTGGATGCGCACATCCGCATGGAGTACATCAACCATGCCCCGCAGGCGCTGACCGAAATTTGGATGCACCTGTGGGCCAACGCCTACCAAAACCGCAACACCGCCTTTTGCCGCCAAAAACTGCGCGAGGGCAGCTCCCGGTTTTACTTTGCGCCCGACAGCACCTACGGTTTTTTCAACAACCTCGACTTTCGCTCGGATGGCCAGCCCCTGCCCTGGCATTACGACCCCGACAACCCCGACATAGCGGTGCTCAAACTGCCACAGCCCCTGCCGCCAGGCGGGCGTATCGTGGTCGAAACGCCGTTTTTGCTCAAAATTCCGAGCATGTATTCCCGCCTCGGCCATGTATACAACTCGTACCAAATGAGCCAGTGGTACCCCAAACCGGCCGTGTACGATACGCGCGGTTGGCACCCCATGCCGTACCTCGACATGGGTGAGTTTTACTCCGAGTTCGGCTCATTCGATGTCGAAATTACCCTGCCCGAAAATTATGTGGTAGGCGCAACAGGCTCCCTGCAAACCCCTTCGGAGTACGAATTTTTACAAAAAAAAGAAGCAGCAACGCGGGCGGAAATGGAGCGACGTGACCATCTGTTGAACAAACGGGAGCGCATTATCTCCGATCTGAGGGTGCCACTCTCGTCGCTCACAACCAAAACGCTGCGCTTCACCGCCGAGAACGTACACGACTTTGCATGGTTTGCCGACAAGCGTTTTTTCGTGCTGCGTGATACCGCCCAACTGACCAGTGGCCGCACAGTGGACTGTTGGGCTATGTTCACCAGCGACCAATTCGACCTGTGGCGCAAGGGCGCATTTTACGTCCGCCGTGCCGTGGAGTTTTACTCCCAAAACGTGGGCGAGTACCCGTGGCCGCACGCCACGGCCGTACACAGCGCCCTCGCTGCGGGCGGCGGCATGGAGTACCCCATGATCACTGTGATCGGATATATGGACGATGGCAAAAACCTCGATCAAGTGATCGCTCACGAGGTCGGGCACAATTGGTTTTACGGCCTGCTTGCCAGCAACGAACGCGACCACCCCTGGCTCGACGAGGGCCTCAACTCGTACTACGAAAACCGGTACCTGAAACAACACTACGGCAGTGGCGGCATTAGCGATTTCGTGCCGCGCTGGGTGTTTGACCCAGCCCGTTCCGGCTCGATGGAAGAAAATGCCTGCCTACTGCTTGCCCGCGAGGGAGCAGACACCCCGCCCGATACGCCCGCCGACCATTTTTGGACTATCCCTTACGGTGTGCAGTCGTACATGAAACCGGCCCGCTGCCTCGAGTGGTTGGAGCGATCGCTTGGCAAGCCCCGTTTCGACCAGGCTATGCAGGCATACTTTTCGGCCTGGAAATACCGCCACCCGTATCCCGACGACCTGCGTGCTGCATGGCGCGAGGCTGGCGTGGAGGCCGACTGGTTTTTCCAGGCCATGCAAACGCAGCACCGCTTCGATTTGGCGCTGACCAAGGTGCGCCGTAGTGCAGCGGGATTTGACCTGACGGTAAAAAATCGCGGTACGCTGAACGCGCCGTTCAGCATCACAGCCCTGCGGAACGAGCAGCCTGTTCTCACCCGCTGGTATTCGGCTTCAAGTGAAAAATCGGCCTTTGTTTCATTCCCGGAGGTAGATGCCGACTGTTTTGTGCTCGACCATGAACGGGCAACGCTGGAGATGAACCGCGGCGACAATACCCGCCGCACCACAGGCCTGCTGCCCGGTGTGGAGCCGTTTCGCCTGCGGGCCTTGGCCCTGATGGAGCAATACGGCCGCACCGAGATCGGTATTTTGCCGTGGATAGGCTGGAACAATTACGACAAAACCACGCTTGGGCTGCTGCACAACGCGCCGTTTCCGCCTCGTCGGCTCCAGTATTTTCTCTTCCCCGGCTACGGACTCGGGTCAGGAAATTTCACGGGCCTGGCTGATGTGCGCTACCGGTTTTTGCCGGGCGGGCTGTTGCCCAAGGTAGTAGCAGGTATCAGCGCCCGCACAGCCACCTACGACTACAACGGCACCGACGACTACCGGCTGCGCTACTTCCGGGTGGTGCCGTCGGTGCGGTTTGGGTTGCGTAGCGGATCACCCGCGCTTGAGCACGACCTGACCTTACGCACGATTTTTATCGAAAAAGAAGAAGCCGAGTACGGGGCAGGCGGTAGTTTTTTGAAAAAAAACGCGCACCGGGCCACTATCCACGAGGCGCGGTACGAAGCCCGGCGGTATGGGCTGCCCAACCCGTTTCGGCTGACAGCGGCGCTGGAGACGCAGCAGTACACAGCTCCCGATGGCCAGCCGGCCTCCTACCTGCGCGGGTCGCTGGAGTGGAACCAGAAATTCTTTTACGCTCCGGAACGCAAGGTGACGGCTCGTTTTTTTGCCGGTTATTTTTTTGCCAATACCCAACGGCGGCGTGGTGCGGTGGCCAACAACAGCCTGACGGGCGACGTGGCGCGAGCGTCTTTTGCACTCAACCCTCAGGGTTTCAACGACTATCGGTTTGACCAGATTTTTTTGGGGCGTTCCGACGACGAGGGCTTCTTTTCCCGGCAGGTGAGCCAGACGGAGGGCGGATTCAAGACGGCCTTTGGAGCGCCGTACGCCGGAGTGCTTGGCAGCTCGAACAATTTTGTGGCGGCGCTCAACCTGCGGGCCGACCTGCCGGGGCGTTTGCCGCTGGGGCTGCCGGTAAAACCGTATTTTGATATCGGCTACTTCGATGATGCCACGCCGCTTGGGGCTGGGCGGCCCTTGCGCGAGCGGCTGCTGTGGAGCGGCGGATTTTTGCTGGAGTTTTTCAAGGGTGGGCTGGAGGTGTACTTTCCAGTGGTCAGCGCCAAGCCGTTGGAAGACTTGTACGCCGAAACGGCAGATGGCAATTTTTTTCGGCGCATCTCGTGGAGCGTGCGCCTCGGCAGGGTAGGGCATTTGGACGTTGTGCGACAGTTGCGGGAGTGAAACAAAGTCTACCGGCAAATTGGTATGGTTTTTGGCGGGTGTACGACACTCGAAATTTCGCCTTTTGGCGAAACGCCGCTTCGCCCCCTTCATCAACGCCTCTTGAAAAAGAGATTTCATGCTTACTTTTTTGAAAAGCAGGAATTTGTACTAGGCCGTCAGTGGCCTGCCCGGAAATTTAATGTGACGTTTCCGACGAATCGCCGTAATGTTGCGGCCTTTTTTAATCCTTTAATCGCTGCCTCACGGTCGGTTGTTTATTCCCGGTCTCCTGCAAAAGTCGCCATCTCTTCAAAAAGAGCTGATGCTGCACCTATCGTAAACAACTTTGCTCATTCCAAACCGATCGCGCTACATGAAGAGAATAGTACGCTTCTTCAGAACTCTTCCCTTTCCCTTTTTTCCCTTCTCATCAATCGTTTTGACCATGAACAGAACAACAACTCCGCGCCGCTGGGCGCTGGCGGTGGCTACCATCGTATGCCTGTTCCTTGCGCAACGCGCACACAGCCAATGCTCCGATTTCGACGGAATCAGCGGCACCCCGCCTTTTATCTTCAGTCTCCCACTCGATGCAATGGGCAATGCCCCGCTGACCGAAGCCGTATTGGCAAGCCGGTTTATCATTGACCCTGCCTGCCAGCTGTGGCTCAGCGATGATTCCTTGGGCGTGTACACACCCGCTCCGCATGTTTTCACTTGTGCCGACGTGAACACCACACAAACCTGGTTTGTGCGTGCGGGCGGCGACCCGGCAATCGGCGATGACGGCGGCCCGGGTAGCACCATCGTGCGTATCACTGTCAATATATTTGACAATACCCCGCCGACGACAGCCGGGTCAGCCATTCCGCCCGTATCGCTTCTTACCTCCGACGATGGTACGGGGGATTGCTCCATCGTGGATGTTTTCACCAGCTCCGGCGGGGTAGACGATATTGCGATCTCATTTGATGCGGCTCCAGTCAATCAACATTTTTTCTACGACAACTGTCCCGACAGCCTGCGCGTGACGTGGGAGCTGTCGGGTGCGACCGTTCGCCCTGAAACCAATGCCAGCGGTTCGTTTATCGAAATCCTGCCTTTGTGGTACGATGCCGGTTTGGATACGTATTACGCTGGCGTGACTACTGTTACCTACCGAATTTACGATCACAACGTGCCTTCGGGCGCAGGCAATCCACTCGTGATTACCACGACGGTGACCGTGACAGACAACGAAAACCCCGATGTTTCCAGCAACTGCCCTCCCAATCAGGGCGTGACTACGAATCCCGGAGTTTGTACCTATTCGGTGAACAACTATTCGCCGATGTACTCCGACAATTGCGAAGTCGTGGATTTGACGTGGACGGCACCGGGGGCTTCTCCGAACGTTTCCCCAGCCTTGTCGGGCATCAATCCGCTCACAGCAGTTTTCCCGCTGGGCACTACCACGGTCACCTTCGAAGTGGCCGATGCCGCTGGCAACACCGATGTTTGTTCCTTCGACATTACAGTGACCGATGGTGAGCTGCCTGTCCTGACCTGCCCGACAGACATGACCGTTTCGGCAGATGCACCGCCGTCTTGCGTGTACACGCCGAGCATGGGCGAGTTCAACCTCTTGAATTCGACTGACAACTGTGGTATCGTAACTATATTCAACAACATCAATTTCACAAACAACCTGGACGGTCAGCCCTTGCCGCTGGGCCTGAACAACGTGATCTGGACTGCTGAAGATGCGGCTGCCAACGCGGGTACCTGTTCGTTTTTTGTGACAGTGGTGGATAACTTGTCCCCGCAGATCAGTACGACCCTGACCACCTACTACCCGGTGGCCGTAACACCCGGTGATTGTTCCAAGGCGATCACCTTCGACCGGCCCAACTTTTTGAACACGACCGTGACCGATTGCGAGATCGTGACTTGGTCTCAGGGCACAGCCGTGGTGAACGGCACCCCTGACCCCGGTATCCTGTCGGGCGTACCGGTGTACGACCCGTTCAATATTTTCGGGCTGTTCCCTGTGACGACTACGTTCCCTGTGGGGACTACCCTGATACCCTACTATTTCACTGACCTGTCGGGCAACGTAGACAGCATCGTGATCGAGTTTTTTGTAGAAGAAAATATCTTGCCTACGGCCAAATGCGTGCCGGGCACCATCACCCTGGCTCTGAATTCGATGGGCCAGGCTACGCTCACCAAGGTTATGGTGGACGACGGATCGTTCGACAACTGCGTGCTGGACACCATCACCCTGAGCCAAACTGCCTTTACCTGCGCAGACCTGCCGGGCACGCACATCGTGACCCTGACTGCCGAGGATGCCGTGGGTAATACCGCTACTTGCACCGTAACAGTTGATGTGGTGGACAACATTGTTCCGCAAATACTCTGCCCCGGCAATAAAACCGTGACCACCAACGCCGGTTGTACGGCCAACAACGTGGCCAATATCGGCATGGCACTGGGCAGTTCCCCGCTGACAGCGGGTCAATACTCCGACAACTGTGCCGTGACCACCGTGTCGTGGCAGCTCACCGGTGCTACCTCAGCCTCCGGCTCTGGTTCGGTGCCTGCTGGCCAGGCGTTCAACGTTGGTGTGACCAACATAACCTACACCGTGGCAGATGCCAGCGGCAACAACGCCGTATGCAACTTCTCCGTGAACGTAACCGATAACACACCGCCAGTCTGGGACGGCAACGGCCCAGCCAATGGCGACACCATCTCCGTAAATGCCAACCTCGGCGGGTGCGTGGCCCAAGTGACCTGGACGGTGCCGACATTTACCGATGCATGCACGCCTCCGGTGAACGTGACCCCGCCTGCACTCGGTCCTGGATCGTCGTTCCCCTTCGGCAATACGAATGTGACCTATACCGCCATTGACGGTGCTGGCAACGTACGGGGGCATACATTTACGGTAAAGGTCGTGGACACCCAAAACCCGAATGCCCAATGCAAAAACATCACGACCTACCTGAACGCGGCGGGTACAACGTCTATCACAGCCAGTCAGGTCAACAACTTGAGCACCGACAACTGTTTCTTCACGTTCACCTCGGCGAACGCTTCGTACAACTGCACGAACCTCGGCCCGAATAACTACACCCTGCAGATCACCGACGGCTCCGGCAATACGGGTACTTGCGTGGCTGTAGTGACGGTGGCCGATACGATCAAGCCGGTGGCCAACTGCTTCGCGATTTCCACGGTTGACTTGTTGCCGAACGGCACGGCTACCCTGACTGCCACCGCTCTGAACAGCGGAAGCACAGACAATACGGTTCCGCCTTGCAACCTGACCTTTGGCATAGCCATTGGTGCTGATCCGTTTACTTCCGTCGCCAATTTCAACTGCATGCTGCTCGGCAACCGCGTGGTCACCCTGCGCGTGACCGATGCCGCTGGCAATACACGCACCTGCTCGCGTACCATTTTGGTAAAAGACGTGACCGCGCCCCTGATCACGGCCCCGGCCAACACTACCATCAACTGCAATGCCTCTTCGGCCCCGGCCAATACGGGTACGTTCTCCGGTGTTTCGGACAACTGCGACCCGGCTCCCGTGGTGACCCAACTGGCCGACGTGACGATCAACGTGATTTGCCCCAACTCGTACACCATCGTGCGGACGTGGCGCGTGACCGATGCCTCAGGCAACTCGGCCACGGCCTCGCACAGTATCGTGGTGCAGGACGTGCAGGCACCTGTGTTCGCTATTCAGGATACGTTCAGTGTGAACACGATCAGCCCGACGAGCTGCTCGGCCCCGCTGCTGCTCCAGATCACAGCGGCCAATGTGACCGACAACTGCACGACCAACTTTGCCAACCTGACCATCACATACACCGTTGACTTCCCGACACCCTCGTATGGATTTGTGGATGTGCTGATCCCCACACCGGGCACCAGTATTCCCGGCGGCGCATTTCCGGTGGGAACCACGGCCGTCACTTGGCGCGTGACCGACCAGTGCGGGCGCACCGCCACCAAGACCGTTTTTGTGGTGGTGAAAGACATTCACGGCCCGGCATTTTCGGCGGCCTACTCGGCTGCGGTTTGCGGCAAAGCATACGTATTGCCCAACACCACGGGTGCTTGCTCCAACTTGTTTGCTTGGCAACGGCCCAACTTCGGCCCGCCGGATGTGAGCGATTGTCTGGGCTTCACTGTAACCGAAAAAATCAGTGATACCACCGTGACTACGTTTTTGAACTTGGTCAACCAGTTCAACTACAACACCGTGTCGCCCTTCGGCATCAACCCGACTGCACAGTTCCCGGTGGGCATTACCACGATTTCGTACATCGCCATGGACGCGGCCGGTAACAAAAACACCTGCTCATTCACGGTGGAGGTGAAAGATACGCAAACACCTATCCTGACTTGCCCACCCAACCAGATACTGGCCGCTACCTGCCCCTCGGCGCAGGTGCCGAACTATACGAACTTAGTGTCCGTGTCGGACAACTGTTCGGGCAACGTAGTGCTGACGCAAACGATACCCGCCGCGCCCGGTGCTACCACGTTGGGCCAGATTTTTGCACCCAACCCGCCCGCAGCGGGCAACCAGTTCACAGTGTTGATGACGGGCTTCGACGGCTACAACACCGCCAGTTGCACGTTCATCGTGACGTTACAGGACGGCGTGGCACCAATCCCGATTCTGGCTACCCTACCCGACCTGATTGACTCTTGCGGTTCGCTGATTGTGTTTGCCCCCTCGGCGCTCGACCCGTGCAATCCGAATGCGTCCATCATTTATGGCACGCCCTCAACACCGGTTGGTGCATTTTTGAACACCACCCCGCCGTCGTACCAGTTGAACCCCGGTTCCTACGTCATCACGTGGAACTACAATGACGGCAACGGCAACATCAGCACCCAACCGCAGAATATCACCGTGCTGACCGACGTGTTCCCGCCCGTGGCGATATGCGCGGCCAACCTGACGGTAAACCTCGACGCGGCTACCGGCAAGGCACCGATCACCCCCGGCATGCTCAACCTCGGCAGTTTCGACCCGAACATGTGCGGCCCGCTGACGTTCAGCGTCAGCCCCGACACGGTGAACTGTGCACACGTCGGCCCGAACCCGGCTACCGTCACGCTGACCGTACGCGACACGAAAAACAACCCGAAGACCTGCACGACCGCCGTTACGGTGCGCGACATCACGTCGCCGGTACTCACCGGTGCTCCGGCCAACCTGACCATTGAGGCTTGCGACACTATCCCGGCAGCCCCGCAACTGACAGCCACGGACGCGTGCGCGGGTACCTACCAAGTGTCGGCAACACAGGTGTCCAACCAAAACCCGATCAACGGTATAAACAAATACAACTATGTGATCACCCGCACCTGGCAGACCGCCGATGCTTCCGGCAACTCGGTGGTCGTGGTACGTACCATCACCGTTCAGGATACGAAAAAACCGGCGTTTGTGGGCGCTCCCGACACGGTCATGGTGGTGACCGACCCGGGCCGCCAAACCTGCGACGACACGGTGAACGTGAACATCCTGCCGTTTGTGAGCGACTGCGCCACAGGCGTTGACCTGCGCGTGACCAACAACACGGAACCCGGCGACGGCGGCAACCTGAGCGCGATCTTCTCGGTCGGCTCGCACATTGTCACCTTCACGGCCAAAGACACCACGGGCAACACCCAAACCCGCAACGTGACCGTGATCGTAAAAGACGGCACCCTGCCCACCGCTGTTTGTATCAACGGTGTGAGCGCCAGCCTCCAGCCTTCCGGCACGGTGGTGGTGAACACGGCCCAGTTCAACAACAACAGCTACGACAACTGCCCGGACACCCTTGACCTGAGAATCCAGCGCTTGGACGATCAACCTCTGCTGCCAGCGAGCAAAACGCTCACCTACGACTGCTCGGATGCCGACGGCGTGACCAAGCGCCCCGTCCGGTTGTTTGTGACCGACAAGTCGGGCAACAAATCCATGTGCGAAACCTACATCGTCATTCAGGACAATGTGGACCCGACTATTACACTTTGCCCGGCAAACAAAACCGTGCTTTGCACGGATACCCTCTCGCCGGTGGACCACGGTATAGCCTTGGTCACGGACAACTGCCCGGATAGCTTGGACATCAGCTACAGCGACGCGATTGTGGACGACACCTCCGGCCAGTTTTGCTACAAAGTGGAGCGCGTCTGGTTGGTCGTTGACCTTGCTGGAAACCAGGATGTGTGCGTGCAAACGTTCAGCATTTTGGACACCGTGGCTCCTGTGCTTTCGCAGTACCCGCCAGACGTGACACTGTCTTGCTTCCAAAACCTGACCCCGCCGGTGGTCGTGACGGCTACCGATAACTGTTCCAATTTTGTGGGCGTGACCTTTGTGCAAGACACCATCAACATTGCCTCCGGGCCTTGTGGCAAATACAGTTACACCATCCAGCGAACCCGTACAGCGGTGGACGACTGCGGAAACGTAGAGGAGCATACTAACACTATCACGGTGGTGGACAACCTGCCTCCGGCGTTTCCCGGCCTGCCCGACACCATCACGGTGCAATCGGTGAATTTCCCGCCCAATGACAGCTGTTCGGTGCCGGTGACGCTGAATCTCGCACCGTTCATTGTGGATTGTGCCCCTGTGAGTGAACTGACCGTAACGAACAATTCGCCTTTCGGCAGCGGCGGCGTGGATGCCAGCGGCCACTACCAGGTGGGTACCTACCAGGTCAAATTTACCGCCATTGACCCCTGCGGCAACATGAATCAGGATTCGGTAGTGGTTATTGTGATAGACAACAGCAAGCCCATCGCGGCTTGCGAAAGCGCCACCATTTCCCTCGGTTCCAACGGCATGGCCACCATCACGGCGGCGATGATTGACGACAACAAGAGCACCGACAACTGCGGCATAGACACGATGTACCTTGACGTATATGAATTTGATTGCAGCAACCTCGGCAGCAACCCCGTCACACTCACCGTGGTGGATGTACACGGCAATATGAACGTTTGCTCCACCACCGTGGAAGTCACGCTCGGCAACGGCATCGGGTTCAACTTGGCGATGACCAGCACGGCGGAAACCGTTTTCGGTGCCAGCAACGGCACTGCCACGGCATCGGCCACCGGCGGTTCGGGCAATTTCACCTACAAATGGAGTCAGGGCGACCTCATGTCCACAATCATCGGTCTGCCACCAGGCATCTATTACGTCACGGCCACCGACGCTACTTCCGGTTGTTTCCGCGTTGACTCCGTCACCGTGGCTGCCGGTGCCAAACTGACTATCATCGCCGGACAGGCTGCCGGCTCGCAAGGCGAGATCGTGCAGGTGCCGGTTTCGGTAGACAACTTCACGGACATGATCGGCATGTCGTTCAGCCTGCATGTGACCAACCCGATCGTGGGAACCATCTTGAGTGGCACGACAACGGGTGTTTTGCCCAACCCGTTCACGTTGAGCAAGGTTGGCAATGATCTGACCGTGTTCTGGGTGAACAACGGCGCGCCATTAGATTTGCCGAACGGCACCGTTATTTTCCACCTGAACGTGCAGCTCGGCACAGCACCGGTAGGCTCCACCAGCCCGGTTACGATTGACGGCACGCCTACCGCGTTGAGTTTCCAGATTGATTCGGCGGGCAACATCGTGCCCACGACGGCCAGCCTCATCGCTGGCATGGTCACGATTGACAGCCTTGCCGCCGCCGATGTCGAAATAGCAGGCATTATCCAAACCTGGAAAGCACCCGTGCTACCGGTTCCAAACGTGGATGTGGCCCTGACGGGTAGTTTGCCCATGACCACCGTTACCGGTGCTCCTGGTACCTATTCCTTCCTGGTGCCTATAGCCTCGAACACGATCGTTAAGCCGAGCAAGGTAGTGACGCAAGGCAAGCCGTACACGGGCATTGACATCCTCGACCTGCTGGCTATCCAGTTCCACGCTGCCTCGGTGACACAACTGACCAACCCGTATGCCTGGGTGGCAGCCGACATCAACAACAACGGCAATGTGGACATCGTGGACTACCTGCTCGTACGGCAGGTCATCCTGACCCTGTTGCACTACTCGAACGGTACGCCGGACTGGAAATTTATTCCGAGCGCATACGTGTTCCCGACACCGAATCCGTTGGTGCCGACATTCCCCGATAACATCGCGCACACTCCAGCGAACATGGATTTTCTGGCTGACAATTTCACCGCCGTGCGCATGGGCGACGTGACGGGCGATGCCCCGATCCACAACATCGTCAGCGATGTGCAAGACCGCAGCGGCGAAATATTCCGCTTCCTCTTGGACGAGCAGCCGGTTCGCGCTGGTGAAATGATCTCGGTGCCGTTCCGCGCGAGCGGGTTCTCGGCCCGGCAGGCGTACCAGATGACGATTGGATTCGACCCGAACATACTCGAACTTGCCGACGTGCAGCCGGGCGTATTGCCCAACTTTGGTGCAGGCAACTTTGGCATGGGCAGTTTGGCCGAAGGCCACCTGACCAATCTGTGGGTCGGCTCCGAGCCGCTCACCCTGCCCGATGGGGAGGTGCTGTTCACGCTGACGTTCCGCGCATTGAAAAACAGTGGTAAACTCTCTGACCTCCTGCGCCCGACCTCGGATGTGACCAGCGCATTTGCGGTGGATGCTCAGGGCGACAAGATGGCTGTTCAATTCAATTTCGGTTCAGCATCAGGCAGTGACAATATCGAAAAGACGACCTTTGAACTGTACCAGAACCAGCCCAACCCATTCCGCGAACAGACGACCATTGGTTTCCGCCTCCCGCAGGCTGACCGTGCTGTATTGCGCGTGTTCAACGTGGATGGCCGCTTGGTGAAAACCCTGACAGGCGACTTCGCCCAAGGCTTCAACACGGTGACGATACCCACCAGCGAAATCGGTGCGGCGGGCATCTATTGGTACGAATTAGAAACGCCCACTAACAGCGACCGCAAAAAGATGATCTTGATTGATTGAAAAGGGCTTCTGGTTAGAGGGTTAGAGGTTTCTGGTTGGAAGGTTTCTGGTTGGGGTAGTAACCCTATAACCTTCTAACCAGAAACCCCCAAACCTTCAAACCTTCTAACCTTCTAACCTTCTAACCCTCCTCCATCTATAAAATTCATGACAATCAAAACCATGAGAAATAGACTGCTAATCCTTTTCTTTTTTGCGGCGTTGTTTTCGCCACAAGCATCCCAAGCCCAGACCTTGTTTTTGAAGGCCGACTCCTTGACTGTACCCTGTCACGACGCGGATACGTTCTTGGTACCGATTCGGGCCGACAATTTCACCAATCTGTCAGCCCTCCAGTTTTCCCTTGGATGGAATCCGGCCCACCTGGATTATGCTTATGTCACGGAGGTACACCCGACGTTGTTGGATGTGGGCTTTGACACGACCACATTTATCAACCAGGGAAAGATGAGCTTTGCCTGGACGACAATTGGCGGCGGGCAAAGTTTGCCAAACAACACCGTCTTGTTCAAGGTGGCTTTTGCCCGGTTGGGCGGCCCGGCCACGTTGGTGAATTTCACCAATGACCCGACACCCATCCTCGCTGCCGACGGGATGTTCAACACACGCGTGGTGGTGACAACCTCCGGATTGATCACGCCCATTGACAACGCACCGCCCACGGTGACCTGTCCGGCAACGGTGACAATGGAGGTTTTTGGCCCGACACAGGTGCCCAATATCGCGCCCATGCCGCTCGACGACTGCTCCATTGAAAACATCGGTTGGAGTACTACCGGGGCTACTTCGGGCAGTTTTCCGAACGATCCGGATGCCAGCAACGCCGTGTTCAACATCGGCCAGTCTACCGTGACCTACCAAGTGCAGGATGCGGGCGGCAACACGGCTTCCTGCTCGTTTTTGATCAACCTGACCCTCGCGCCCAGCGACTCGCTGACGCTGATTGCATCGAATAACGGCGGCTCCTGCGGGCAAACGATCACGATCAACGTGTCGGTGCTGAACTTCGACTCCATATCGGGCTTGCAGTTTTCATTGGGCTGGAACCCGGCCTTGCTGGAGTTCGATACGGTTACAAATGCGCACCCGTCGCTGTTTCTCGACCCCACAAATTTTGGATTTCAGCCAGACAGTGGTCGCGCCGGGTTTGCCTGGACGAGCCAGTTTCAAGCCGGACAGACTCTCTCGAACGGCTCGATTTTGTTCTCGCTCACCTTCAAAGTGGTGGGAACCAGCAACGCCAACGCCAACATCGTTTTTGGAAACCTGCCCACGCCGATGCTTGCATCCACGGGCTTCCCCCCCCAAGGGATCGGGTTTCTCACGGTAAACGGGTTGGTCACTATCTCCGACGCGCAACCACCGACCATCCAGTGCCCGGCCAATCAGTTTGTGCAAACAGCGCCCGGCGTGCTCAACGCCACATTCAATAACTTGGCACCCTTGGCCATGAGCGACAACTGCTCGCCCACCGTCGGCCTGACCTATCAACAAACCGGCTCGACAACCGGCTCCGGTTCCGGCCCCGCCAACGGTCTTTACAACGCTGGCACGACGGTGGTGACCTACACCGCCGCCGACTTATCGGGTAACACCGCCACCTGCTCGTTTACCGTAACTGTGGACGCGGGGACACCGCTGACGATCATCCTCGACACGGTGGAAGTGGACTGTCAGGCTGCCAATGCTCAGATCGCAGTAAACCTGACGGTGCGCGATTTTGTCAATATTGCTGGCCTGCAATTCGATGTCACGTGGGACTCCTCGATTATTGACTTTGACACGGTAGCCAATATCCGCCCCGGACTGGGCCTGAACCCCGGTATGTTTTTCGGGTTCACCTCCGCCCAAACGGGCAACACGCTCAAGTTTTTCGGCACCAATATCAACGGCTGGCCCACGGTGCCTCAGGATTCGACAATTTTCACGATCTATTTTACTGTAAAAGACCCCAATGGTCTCAGCAACATCAACTTTACCGGGACTATCAGTGCTGCCAGCATTCAGGGCGGCATTCCGGTATTTATCCCGGTGGTGACGATCAATGGTTTTTTCAAAAGTGCCGACTTCACACCGCCTATTCTGATGTGTGCGCCCATCGTGGTGCCCGCCGACAGCGGTGCTTGTTCGGCCACGCTGTTGGTGGCGCTGCCGCCAGCGACGGATGTTTGCAGCGGTGTGCAGAGCGTGACGGCGAATGCGCCGCACAACCTGCCGTTCACGTTCCCGCCCGGCGCGACAATGGTGGCTTTCACTGCCGTTGACAGCGCGGGCAACTCGGCAACCTGCTCTACCACAGTTACCGTGCAGGGCGGCAATGGCCTCCCGCAACTGAGTAGCTGCCCGCCGAACGTAACCGTCGGGATCACCTCGTCCGGTTGTACCAAGTCGGTGACTTGGACGGCTCCGACGGCGGTCAACCCGTGCAATGGCTCGGCGCTGACAGTGACATCATCCGCGCCGTCCGGCTCGCTGTTTCCCTTGGGTGACAGCACGGTGACGTTCACCACGTTCAACACGATGGGCGATACCGTATCGTGCTCGTTCTCCATCACGGTGGTGGATTCGCTCGCGCCGGTATTCATCAATTGCCAAGACCCGCCAGCCGTTCAGGCCGACAGCACTTGCACTGCACTGGCACAGATTGACCCGATCATGGCGGGCGACAACTGCGACCAAAGCATTATGCCGGTGCCGGATATTGATGTTTCTCTTCCGTTTCAAGTGGGCAGTAGCCAAGTGACCTACACGGCTACTGACGCGGCTGGCAACTCGAAAACCTGTGTAATCACCGTCACGGTCTTTGATGTGAACCCGCCTGTATTCGACAACTGCCCGACCGATGTGACGGTGTATTCTGCTGCAGATTCCTGCGGAGTCATGGTGATCTGGGCACCCATCGTGGTCAACGACGATTGCTCGGCATTGGTCAACCTCGACCCACCCAACTATTCGGGCGAGTTTTTCCCGGTGGATGTACACACCGTGACGTACACGGCTTCGGAAGGCAGCGGTACCAACACGGCATCCTGCCAGTTTACGGTAACGGTGCTGGACACCCTTGCGCCGGTGTTTATCATTTGCCCGACACTCAATCCGATATTTCTGCCTGCAAACAAATGCGATACGCTGCTGACATTGCCGATACCCTTGGTGACGGACGGCTGTGGAATAGACAACCTGACCGAATCATTGCCCAGCCCGGCGTTTCTGGTAACGGGGACACATGTGGCCGAATATGTGGCCAGCGACCCGTCGGGAAACACCTCAACGTGCTCGTTTACCATTACCGTCCTGGACGTGGTGCCTCCGGTGTTGGCTCCTTGCCCGAAGGACACAGTCATCCTGAACGCCGACCCTTGCGGTATGAGCATTCACTGGGATTTGCCCAATGCCACGGACAACTGCCTGCTCGATTCGATTTACTCGATACCGGCTTCCGATTCGTTGATCACGAGCAATGTGACCACCGTAGTCGTGTATGCCGTGGATGCCAGTGGCAACGAAGACACCTGCTCGTTTACTATCACGCTGCAGGTCGTGATCGAGCCGCCGGGATTTGTCAATTTCCCAACCGACACGGTCGTGAACGGCTGCCCCCAGCCAGTGACGTGGACGCTGCCCATTTCCAACGGCAAAAGCTGCAACCCCGACACGGTGACCTTTTTCCCCGACCTCATGCCGGGCGATACGTTCCCGATCGGCGACACGACGATTACCTACTACCTGATTGACTTGGTGACGGGCGATACCTTGGAGCAACAGGCATTCACGATAACCGTGCAAGACATCGAGCCACCACAATACGACAGTTGCATAACTCAACCGGTGGTCGTACACGTCGCGGGGGTCTTTATTTCAAACCCGAACAATTTTATCACGAGTATTGACACTGTGACTGGTTGTACTGGTGTGGAACTGACCTTCAACTTATTGTCTGCAACTGACAACTGTGGCACCGCCGACGTGGAGCAAACCGCTGGCCCGCTCACGGGTGGTTTTTTTGCAGGCGACTCGGTTTATACCCTTGTTTACACGGCTACGGATGCGGTGGGCAATACGTCGCCTTGTTCGGTCAATATCACCGTGCTTGGTTTGCAGCCGCTCAATGTAGTGGTGGATCCGCCGGTGGCTTGTCCCGGTGAATTGGTTTCGCTCATCGCCGACCCGATACCTATGGCGATTTACAACTGGACCGGCCCGCCCACGTCGCTCATTGATTTGAACAAAGACAATATCGGCGAAGTGTTTGCCAGCCAGGGAAACGCGGGTACGTACACTGTTTCAGCCAGTCTGAACGGCTGCACCACACCGCCAGCCACTGCGGTTCTTGAACTATACGCAGTGCAGGCTATTGCCGACACGATTATCGTGACGATGGGCGGCGGTCTGGATACATTTTCTGTCATTGCCAACGACGTGATTTTCCCGGCTGGCAGTTCGATTATCGTGGATACCTGTGGAGGCGTGCCGGATGGAGTCAACTACCTTGGCAACGGCATTTTCACGTACGAGGTTACCGGCCAGTTCCGGCCATTCAGTTTTTTCTACTGCCTGTGTCTCGATACCATGCTGTGCCCCAATGTTTGCGACACAGCGGCTCTGGTAACAGTACGGCTCGACGTGGCTGACTGCTCGTTCATCCCGAACGTGATCACGCCGAACAAAGACGGTGTCAATGATTATTTCCGCATCCCATGCTTGGACACGGATCAGTTCCGCGACAATTCAATTGTGATCTACAACCAATGGGGCGACAAGGTTTTTGAAGCTGCGCCCTACACCAACATGTGGGCTGGAACGCTGAACGGAGAAGACGGCAAAGACCTGCCCGACGGGGTTTATTACTACGTCTTCAGGGCCGGATCAACCCAACCCATGCGCAAGGGATTTGTGCAAATACACCGGTAGGGAATGATGAATGATGAATGATGAATGATTTGGGAGGCAGGGGGTTGGCGGGGTAAAAAATAGTTTTTTCACGGGCGGTAGCTGGGGTAAAGAGGGTCTCTAATTTATCAAAATTCGGACGAGACACTTCGTTGCCCCGGCTACCGGCCACAGTCAACAGCAAATTTTCCACCATGAAAAAAATAGCGCTACTCATCTTTTTTTTGGCCGCGGCGGCGGCGAGCAGCCTGGCCCAACAGGAGCACCAGTACACGCAATTTATGTTCAACAAGTTGCCAGTGAACCCGGCGTATGCGGGGGCTCGCGGCGTTCCGTTCGTGACGGCCATTTACCGCAACCAGTGGATGGGCTTCGAGGGTGCGCCCAAGTCCATATTGGCCTCGTTCAACGCCCCGTTTTTGACCAAACGCGTGGGCGTAGGGGTCACGCTCTCGCATTTGCAGATCGGTTTGAACACCGATTTTACGGCCTCGCTGGCCTATTCTTACGACCTGATTGACGCCGACAAAATGTCGCTGCGGGCTGGTTTGATGGGTACGATCCGCTCATTGGGAGTTGACCTGACCAAGGCCATGCCCGATGTAGACCCGGCTTTGGACAACTCCCTTGGTTCGTTGAACAATGTCAACTCCCTGTTTGCCAACGTAGGCGCGGGTTTGTACTACACATACGACGACCGGTTTTACGCGGGCTTTTCGGTGCCGCGTATCTACTCGAACACCATTGGGTTCAACGATGTGCTGAATCCCGATTCAGCGCAAACGGCCCGTGAGGTACAGCATTTTTACGCCATGGCCGGAGCAGTCATTCCGCTGGCCGAGGGGATCAACCTGATGCCCGCGCTGCTCACGAAATACGTCAAAAATGCGCCGTTCGACGTGGACGTGAACATCAACTTGGAGATCAATGAAAAAGTAATCGCTGGCCTTTCGTACCGCGCTGGTGGCAATGGTGCGGGCGAATCCATGGATTTGTTGTTGTTTTGGCAGGCCAATCCGCAGTTCGGCCTTGGCTTCGCCTACGATTTCACCTTGTCGGATATCAAAGACTACACTGCGGGCTCCATAGAACTGTTGTTTCAGGCCGACCTCAAAAAGGCGGGCAAAAGCAAAAAAATGTCGAACCCACGCTTCTTCATGTAACGCAACCGCGAAGGCGCGTCCAACCTAATCGTTTACTAGTCCAAACACGGGAACTTATGATCGCTCGTAAGAAAACATCTGCACTTCTCTCCATGCTGCTCGTTTCGGCCTTTTTGGCCGCACAAACGATGCCCACCACGGCACCGCCCGTCACTGTTGACCTGAAAAACGAGACTGCGGTGAACACCGAGGGACTTGATTTCAGCCCAACTTTTTTCGAGGACGGCATCGTGTTCATCTCGACTAACACGGCCGGCCTGAAAAAAAACACCGATGAGCGGCTCAATCTGCCAGCCATGTCCATTCTCCGCTCCCGGCGTAACAGCGACGGCAGCCTGATGGCACCGGAGCCATTTGCCAAGGAACTGTCGTCGCTGTACCACGAAGGCCCGGTGTGTTTTGACCGAACCACCGAGACGATTTACTTTTCCCGAAATGCTCTCATTGACGGCAAAGTCAAGCGGGCCAAGGACGACTCCCAAAAAATGCGCCTGTACACGTCCAAAAAAGAAGGGGCCTTGTGGGGCCAACCGCAGCCGTTGCCCTTCAACAACAACGAGTTTGACGATTGCCACCCGGCTATCAGCATTGACGGCGATAAACTTTTTTTCTCCTCCAACCGCCCTGGCGGATTCGGTGGCATGGACATTTACGTCTGCTACAAAGTGGGCGAATCGTGGAGCGAGCCGGTGAACCTCGGTGCCGAAATCAACTCCAAAGGCAATGAGGCCTTTCCGTTCGTACACGCCGACAACACGCTTTACTACGCCTCCGACGGCCTTCCCGACGGCAAAGGCGGATTCGATCTGTACTACGTCATCCCCGATGGAGCCGAGTGGACCAAGCCGATCAATATGGGCGATCCGTTCAATTCGCCTGGCGACGACTTTGGCCTCATCGTTGACTTGAACAAGATCAATGGCTACTTCGCCACCACGGGCAAAACAACCAAAGGCGGCGACGACATCTACAGCCTGCACACCGAAAACGGCAACCTCGACGACTTCCTGCTGCAAAACCAGCGCGTGCCCGACCGCGACCTTGATGTGACCGTGACCGTGACCGACAAGGTGACGGGCGATGCCATCGCCAACGCAGAGGTGCGGTTGCTCAATTACGAAGGCAACACTGTAATCGGCCGGGATGAAAAGGGCAACCTCATCACCGTTCAAAAAGTGAACGGCAAGGATGTGATGATGGCGCTCCCGCCCGACAACGGCATCACGGGGACGACGGACAGCAAGGGCGTTTATATTGCCGCCGTGAAACCCGGAAACTACGTCGTCATCGCGTCAAAGGAACTCTACCAGACCAAGCAGCTGCGTGTGCCCATTTCCAAACCAGGCAACGAACTGGCTATCGCGTTGGATCAAACGGCCAACTCGAACAAAGTGCGCTGGAACGCATCGGTGTTCAATTACGTGACCAATGCCCCGCTCGCCGGAGCCATGGTGGTATTGACTAACCAACTAACCAACGCCAAGGACACGGTCATAGCTGATGCCAGCGGCCAAATAGACTACTACCTCGAAAAAAATACCAAGTATAAGGTTGACCTGTACCAGTCGGGCAAGCTCGTCGGTACGTCCGACATCAACACTACAGGCTGGAGCCTGCCCAATCAAATTATGATGCAAAACTTTTCGGTGGCCCCGCTCGTGCCTGGCACGATCATCGAATTGCCCAATATTTACTACAACTTCAACGATGCCACGTTGCGCCCCGATGCCCGAAAGGACCTTGACCTGCTGGTGTCGCTGATGAAGCAGCAGCAGTCCATCACCGTCGAACTGGCCAGCCACACCGATTGCCGGGGCACGGCCAAGTACAACGAAGACCTTAGCCAGCGCCGCGCCAACGGCGTAGTGGAATACCTGGCCCAAAAAGGTGTTGGCCGCGACCGCATGAAGCCAGTCGGCTATGGTGAGAGCGAGCCGCGCAACCACTGCAACGACGGCGTGCCCTGCACCGAGGAGGAATACGCCCGCAACCGCCGCACCGAGGTGCGCATCCTGACCGGTATCCAAGGAGCCTCCGTGGTGTACGTGGACGGCAAGGCCACCCACGAAACGGCAGATGCCTCAAGCAATCCAAAATCGGCTTCCACCACCACCGGCACCCCGCCGCCGAACACCACGCCCAAGAAAAATGTAAACATGCCGCCTCCGTCAAGCTCGACGGTCACCGCTGCTGCTGGCGACGCAGATCAATTTTATGTGGTGGCCGGATCGTTCCAGGAAGAGGCCCGAGCCAACAACCACTTGCAGGCCATGCAGGCTGCCGGGTATGCTTCCGCGCAGATCGTGCGTTTCCCCAGCTCGCCCTACCACTCGGTTTGCATTGACAAGTTTGCGTCCCGGCGGGAAGCCGAAGCACTCAAACGCCAGCTGGACAAGGACAAGATCGAGGCATTTGTGCGGGCGATGCCGAAAACGCAGTGATAAGAATGATGAATGATGAATGATGAATGATGAATGATGAGGCGATGCCGCAGTAGGCAGTAAGTGATCAGATGTTAAACCGCGGAGGCGCGGAGTTCGATCGAACTCCGCGCCTCCGCAGTTTAAATTCAGACACTCCCCTGCGCCTGCGCATTTCCAATTTTTCCTACCTTCGTGCGTCCTCGTGCGCTTGTGCGCACTAATCCGTACGGTTGCCCTGCAGGCAAGTTCTCGACACGCTTTCCAACCTATTGGCTATCAAGACAAGGAATGGGAACAATCGGTGAACGATGCCCGTCGCCCCCTTGACTTTGCTGCTGCCAGCGGGGCTGCCGCCAAATAGGACGCACACCGTTATGCGAGAAAAAATTTCGGGTTTATTGGAAAGCAAGTTTGCGCAGTCCCTCCACCGCGCCGTGGCTCCCTTGCAGCCTTACTGGGCAAAGGCAAAAGCGGTGCTGGCACCGGTGACGCAACCCGTTTGGGAGGGATGGCTGCACCTGACGGCGCCGTTGCGCCATGCTTGGGCGCGATTTTCCGAACGCTACCCGCGTGCTGCTTGGTTTTTTTCCCTGTTGGCAGTACCCATCCGTTGGGGCTTTTACTTTTTGCTGGCACTGATTTTCGGTGTGTGGATCGGGATTTTTGGTGCCCTGCCCAATAGCGCCGAGCTGCGCAGCATCGAAACGGCCAACGCCACCGAGATTTACTCCTCCGACAGCGTGCTCATCGGACGTTTTTACATCGAAAACCGCACTACCATCGGGTTGGACAAAATATCGCCCTACGTCGTGACGGCTCTTTTGGCTACCGAGGACAAGCGTTTTTTTGAACACAGCGGCATTGACCTGACCAGTTGGGCACGCGTGGCCTACGGACTGCTTTTTGTCAAAGATTCCAAGGGCGGCGGCTCCACCCTGAGCCAACAGCTGGCCAAAAACCTGTACCCGCGCAAGCGCTACCTCGTGCCGGGCGTGAGCATTCTCATCAACAAGATCCGCGAAAACTTCATTTCCGTGCGGTTGGAGCGCATCTACACGAAGGCTGATCTGCTCAACCTCTACCTGAACACCGTGCCATTCGGCGGCGACCGCTTCGGAATCAGCGTGGCCTCACGCCATTTTTTTAACAAAAAACCCAAAGACCTCACGCCCGATCAAGCTGCCGCGCTGATCGGTATGCTCAAGGCCAGCACATTTTACGACCCCGTGCGCAACCCCGCAAATGCTACCCGCCGCCGAAACCTTGTACTCCAGCAAATGGTGCGCAACAGCGCGTTCGAGGTTTCTGTGGAAAGTAATGAAACTGGTATGGAGCAGGTGCGCAGCATGATTGCCAAGGGAAAGGTTTCCCAAAAAATGTACGAGGGGCTTATCAAAAAACCCATTGGAGCCAAGAAATACGGTTTTGATGGAAACAATGAGGGCTTGGCTACCTACTTTCGGGAACATCTCCGAACGGATGTTTTGCCCCAGCTGCTCAAAGAGCGCTCCAAAGAGGACGGCACCTCCTACAACCTGTACACCGACGGCCTCAAAGTGTACACCACCATCCACAGCCGCATGCAACGCTACGCCGAAGAGGCCGTGCAGCAGCACATGAAAGCCCTGCAAGCCCAGTTTGATCAGCACTGGGCCAATTACAAACAGGAAAAACCCTGGGGCGACGACAAGTGGATTGAAGAGCAAATGCGCCGCAGCGACCGCTGGGCAGCCCTCAAAGATGCGGGCCTTGACCGCGAGGAAATCATCGCCGACTTCGAGCGGCCCGTTCGCATGACCGTCTTTTCGTGGCAGGGCGAGCGTTCCGAAACGGACACCACCATGACCCCCATTGACAGCGTGCGGCACTACTTCTGCCTGCTCAACTGCGGGTTCATGGCCATGGACCATAGCAACGGCTTCGTCCGCGCATGGGTGGGCGGCACCAATCACCGGTATTTCAAGTACGACCACATCAAGAGCACGCGTCAGGTCGGCTCCACGTTCAAGCCGATCGTGTACGCGGCCGCCATTCAGGACACATTTACACCCTGCACCTACCTGCCGAACGAGTTGGTCAAGATTGTGGACTGGGAGCCGCACAATTCCGACGAAACATACGGTGGCTTTTACTCCGTCAACGGCGGCCTGATGAACTCCGTCAACGTCATCGCGGCCCAGCTGATCGAGCGGGTCGGCATCGAGCGCACAATTCAGTTGGCCCGCCAAATGGGCGTGACGAGCAAACTGCCGCGCGAGTTCGGCATCAGCCTCGGAGCAGCCAATATTTCCCTATACGAAATGATGCAGGTGTACGGAACCCTGGCCAACAAGGGTACGCGCCCCGACCCCGTAGTGGTGGTACGCGTCACCACGCGTACCGGCGAGGTCGTGTACGACCGCAAACAGGAACTGGCCAAAGACCCGCCGGAAATGGTGCAAGCTCTGACCGTCAATCAGGCGGCTACCATGACCCGTATGCTGCAAACGGTCATCACCTCTGGCACCGGTGCCCGGCTGCGGTATGGGTATGGACTGTATCAAGGCGATTTCGCAGGCAAAACCGGCACTACTCAAAACCAAGCCGACGGGTGGTTTATCTGTTACAACCCCAACCTCGTGACGGGTGCCTGGGTAGGTGCTTCCAGCCAGGCCGTGCGTTTCCGCTCCATGGCCTTGGGGCAAGGGTCTTCGATGGCCTTGCCCATCGTCGGCATCTTTTGGCACAAAATGGCCAACGACCGCGAATTTATCAAAATGTACCAAGCGCGTTTCCCGGAACCGAAACCCGAAGTCCTGGCCCATTTCGGCTGCCCAGGCTATATTGCCATTTCGCCCGACACACTGGAAATGTTGCTGCTGATGGACTCAACCCTCCGCGACTCGGTGCGAAACTACCACTTCATTCGCGAGGCTGCCGATCGGCTTTTCCCCAAAAACGGCGAACCGGAGGTCGAGGGCGGCGGGGAATAACTCACCCAAAAACAACAGAAAATGGCGCACTATCTCGACGAACTCAACCCGGTGCAACGCGCCGCCGCCGTAGCCACCGAAGGCCCGGTATTGGTGATCGCAGGACCCGGCTCCGGTAAAACCCGCGTGCTCACGTTCCGTATCGCAAACCTGATCGAACAGGGCGTGCTACCGTGGCAAATCCTCGCGCTCACGTTCACCAACAAAGCCGCCCGCGAGATGAAAGAGCGCATCGAGCGGGTCATCGGCCCGAAAGCCCAGCAGGTATGGGCCGGCACGTTCCACTCCGTTTTCGCGCGCATTCTCCGGGCCGAGGCCCCAAAAATTGGCTACCCGTCCAATTTTTCCGTGTACGATACCGACGACACCACCAGCCTGCTGCGAACGATCATCAAGGAAATGAACCTCGACCCGCAGGTGTACAATGCCAGCTCCATCCGCTCGCGCATTTCGTTGGCTAAGAGCAACTTGGTAACACCAAAGGCATATCGGGACAAGGCCGATATGATCCAGCAGGACCGCCAGGCCAAACGGCCTTACACGGTGGATATTTATGAAAAATACAGTGCCCGCTGCCACCGCGCGGGTGCTATGGACTTCGACGACCTGCTCCTGCAGCTCTACCGCCTGCTGCGCGACCACAATGACGTGGCCGAAAAATACCAGCAGCGGTTTCGGTACATCCACGTGGACGAGTTTCAGGATACCAACTTTCTCCAGTACGCCATCCTGCGCCGCCTCGTGAAGTACCCTGAAAGCCCCGAAAACGTGTTCATCGTGGGCGACGACGCGCAGAGCATCTACGCATTCCGCGGTGCCACCATTGACAATATCCTCGACTTCGAAAAGGATTACCCGACCCTGCAAACCTTCAAATTAGAGCAAAACTACCGCAGCACGCACCACATCGTGTCGGCGGCTAACGAGGTGATTTCCCACAACCGCCGCCAGTTGAACAAAACCATCTGGACCGAGCGCGAAGACCGCCACAAGATCAAGTTGCTCAAGTGCATGACCGACGACGAGGAGAGTCGCCGCGTAGCCGACCTCATTCTGGAGCAAAAACACCGCCACCACCTGCCCAACTCTGACATCGCCATCCTCTACCGTACCAACGCCCAAAGCCGAAAGTTCGAGGAGCACCTGCGCCGCCTGAACCTGCCGTACCGCGTGTTCGGCGGCCTGTCGTTCTACCAGCGAAAGGAGGTGAAAGACCTCGTGGCCTACCTGCGCCTCGCCGTCAACCCCAACGACGAAGAGGCCCTCCGCCGGGTCATCAACTACCCGACCCGCGGCATCAGTGCCGCCACAGTGGACAAGATCAGCCAATACGCCGGAGAGCACAACATGGGCGCATGGGATGCCATGCTTTTTGTGGATGTGCCCGACCGCGCCCGCAAGGCCATCGCCATGTTTCGTGGGATGGTGGAAAACTGGCAACGCCGCGCTGCCACCGACCCCGCCTCCAAACTCGCAGCGGACATCCTGCGCCAGTCGGGCCTGCTCGACGCGCTCAAAAGCGATACCACGCCCGACGGCATCAGCCGCCTCGAAAACGCCAACGCCGTGCTGGATGCCATTAGTGAGTTCACCGACAGCCAGGAAAACCTCCCGGAAAGCGAGAGCACTGAACGCTCGTTGGCGGCCTACCTTCAGACGATCACCTTGCTCACCGATGCCGATCAGGCTGCTGACGACTCGGACTATGTCACGCTGATGAGTGCCCACTCGGCCAAGGGATTAGAGTTTCGCAGCGTGTTTGTCACCGGATTAGAAGAAAATCTGTTCCCGTCGTTCATGTCGTTCGACGACCCCAACGGCCTTGACGAAGAGCGCCGGCTGTTTTATGTGGCCATCACCCGCGCTAAGGAACTGCTCACCATTTCATTTGCCAAAACCCGCTACCGCTACGGGCAGGTGCGCGACTGCGAGCCGTCGCGGTTTTTGGAGGAAATCAACACCGAGCACTTCGAATTGCTCGGTGGGTTCGGTTCCGCCCGCACTCCAGCGCCCGCCATCGGCAGCCCGCGTGCCAGCGTGTCCGGTTATTTTGCCAAGCCGCGCCCGGCCGCCCAGCAAGGCGCGACGGCCATAGCGGTGCCCGCCAATTTCACGCCCGCTCAGCCGGAGGCTATCGTGTCGGGTGCTACGGTGCTGCACCTGAAGTTTGGCGAAGGCAAGGTGACAAGCGTGGAAGGCCCGGCGGGCAACAAAGTAGCCACTATCCAGTTCAAAAACGACGATATGCCGGAGCGGCGGATCGTGCTGCGGTTTGCGAAATTGATGGTATTATGAAGTGCGCGGGAAACGCTTAACTTTGTGCTCCGACATTTCAAAATAGAATCATGAGCGCACTTTCCATCATTACCAGAATAGTCCAATCGCCCAATACTTTGGGGAATCAACCGCACATTGAGGGTCGCCGTATTCGCGTCAAGGACATTGTGATGTGGTTCGAAATGCTCGGGATGAGTGCAGACGAGATTGCCGATGCATACGACCTGACACCAGCAGATGTCTATTCTGCTCTGGCGTTCTACCATTTGCACCAGCAGGCATTGCGGGAACAATGGCGCAAGGAACAAGAAGTGGTCACCCGGTTGAAAAAGGAAATTCCCTCCAAAATAAACCGACAGCAGTTTCATGCCAGCCGTTAAGTTTTTTCTGGATGAACACATACCCCGAGCCGTCGCTAAAGGACTTCGCATACGGGGCGTGGACGTGCTGACGTGTGCAGAAGCGGGCCGATTGGCACTAAGCGACGAAGACCACATGCAATTTGCACATGCCGAAGGGTACGTTATTGTCACTTCAGACAACGATTTTCTTGTACTACATTCAGCAGGCATACCCCACACGGGCATCGCATTTGCCGCAAGCCCCATACCCGTCGGCCAATTCATCAATGCTCTTCTTCTTATTCATGAAGTGCTGGAAGCAGAGGAAATGTATGGGCATGTTGAGTTTTTGTAAATGGACCAGCGGCGGCGACTGCCACCACAAATCGCTGACCGTCAACGGTACCGGCGAATTTCAAGGTGACCGGCGTGGAAGGCCCGGCGGGCAACAAAGTAGCCACTATCCAGTTCAAAAACGACGATATGCCGGAGCGGCGGATCGTGCTGCGGTTTGCGAAATTGATGGTGGTGTAAAAATGACCTGCCGCGTTTGGGTACTTTTCCTACCGACCGGAACAAATGAGCAAACAAGACCCTCTCTCGGACGATGACATCCTCCTGCGACTGACCGGCCCGGCCACCGACGGCGATCGCAAGGAAGCGTTGCGTCAGGTTTATCTGGACAACGACCTTCGCGCCATGGTGTTCGCCCATGTCCGGCGGCACAACGGCAACTCGAACGATGTCGAGGAGGTTTTTCAGGAAACCATGCTCGTTTTCGAGCGTAGCCTTCGGGAGGGCCGTTTCGATGGCCGCAGCACATGGCGCACTTACTTTGTCGGCATTGCCAAGTGGCACTGGCTGAACACCCGACGAAAAACGAATCGCCAAACAGAATGGAAGGCCGAGGAGTATCCCGATGAGGCTGCTGAAGCTGCCGATGCTCAAGTGCTCGACGAAGAAGCGCGTGCGGTACTTGATGGTGCCATCGCCACCCTTGGTGCCCGCTGCCAAGAGATATTGCGCCTCTGGCTGCTGGCTTATTCGCCTCAAGAACTGAGCGACCGTTTTGGATTGACTGGCCCCGAAATGGCCAAAAAAGAATCGTACCGCTGCCGAGACCGGCTCAAGGCTTATTTTGACAAAAAACCCCACCTGCGCGATCTGCTCAAACGCCGTTGACACATGGACATTCAAGATAAAATCGAGGCCTACATCAAAAACCGGATGCCGCCCGACGAGCGAACCGCATTTGAGGACGCGATCGGCCAAGACCCGGCGCTGGGTGCCACAGTAGAACAGGCCCGCATCGAATACGAAGCGGTCAACCGAATCGTGGAGCACCAACTGCTGGGTTGGATGCGGGAGTGGCACCCAGAGGTCGAGCCGCCCAATCGCCCGCCCTTGGTACGTAGGTACTGGCCAGCGGCGGCAGCTGTGCTGGCGGTGGCGGTAGGGGCGGTTTGGTTTTTCGCTGGCCGCGACCAACCCGAAACGCCCACTATTTTCGGGCGAGAAGCCCCGACGGTACGCCCCACTTCGGACTCGTCTAAAGCCGTGCCGGAGGGCACTATTGCCGTACCCAAGCCCAGCCGCCCGAACTTGCCCGCCGGTAGCAAGCGCTATGTTGCCCTGGCGGAAGGCCGGTTCCGGGGCCGGGAGCCGCGTTCGTTTCTGCGCGGAACCCCTTCCTCCGGCCAACCGCACGCCCCCGATCCGCTCGCACAGGCCGTGGAGGCTTGGGAGCAAGGCAATACCGACCTTGCCGCCAACCTTGCCGCCGCAGTGCCCGCCTCCGAGGAGCGCTTTGCCGATGCCCAAGTTTTGCTCGGTCAAATCCGGTTTGCTCAAAAACAGTTTGGAATGGCTGAACATGCATTCCGCACGGCGCTTGGCACCGGTGCCATCGGTACCGACGAGGCCGAATGGAACATCCTGCTTTGTATGCTGGCCCAGTATCCGGCAAAAAAAACCGAGTTCGATCGGCTGCTGAATAAAATCACCGACGACGGCGATGAGCACACATACAAGGCTGCGGGCAAACTGTTGCGCACGGAAGTTGAAAAGGGGGAGTGAACGGGTTGGTCTGTGGCCCGGAACTCTACACGCGCGCGTTGATTGCTCATAATACAAAACCCAAAACCCCTTTACCGCCGAGTACGGGTTTCGCATAATGCGCGAGCGGAAACCCCAACGGGGTTGTATGTTTATAGCCATAGGATGGCACAAGAGCCAGCCCCAAAGGGGCTGTATGTTAGAGGCAAAAAACTGACATACAGCCCCTTCAGGGCTACCGATCATACTTTCACCGTGGCTATAAACATACAGCCCCTTCAGGGCTGGGTCGTTGAATTATGCGCCGCCGCCACTCGGCGGTATTGGGGTTTTCGCTCGCACATTATGCGTCGCCGGCCCTCGGCGGTAGAGTTCCGGGCCACAAAACAAAAGCCGCCCTGAATTTTTCAAGGCGGCTCCTGCGCAAACGGCATCGGTATACCGGTCACTTGTCAATCAAACTCCCCAAGGCACCGAGCAGCGCCAAGGTCAAAAAATCCTCGGCATCGCACAGGTACCGCAGGCGCTGGCTCTCGCCTTGTGCACTCAGGGTGATCCCCGTACGGGTTTTCGTAAGATTGGCCGTGAGCGCCAGGCGGTCATTTTCGTCGTACATGCGCAGGGTGCCGTATTTCAGGGTGTACGAGCCGCTTGTTAGTAAATCATCGCTTTCAACCTCGTAGACCTGATACAGGCCGTCTTCGGTAAAAAAGTAGATGTGGGCCTCGTCACTGTCGCTGTAGGCACCATCCAACTGACCGAATACCGGGAGGGAAAAACTCATAGCGGCGATGAGCACACAAGTGCTCAGGTTGATATTGAGGCGGGTCAAGGGCAAAAAAGCGTTTAGCATGGCATTAGTTTTTTTAAACGTGAACAGGAAAGCGTGGAAAGTAGCCTATTGGTTTACAGCTGCCTGCTCGGTGCCCAAGCCGATTGAATTTTTTTTCGCCCCCATCAATGCCGTGCCACGGGTGCCATGTCTCCCACGGGCACAAAACCTGACCAGAAATACGGATGCACGCCCTGTTCAATCTGCGCGTGCTTGGCCTGCCAAAGCGCCTCACCTTTGTCCATGCCGCTTTTTAGGTTTTGGTAAAACTGCCGCATGAGCGCCGCCGTGCGGGTGTCGTCCACCAACCAAAGCGAGGCCACAATAGATTTTGCGCCAGCATACGCAAATGCGCGGGCCAGAGAAACAATGCCCTCGCCGCGCTGGAACTCGCCGACGGCCGTCTCGCAAGCCGCCAAGGTGACGAGGTCGGCGTTCAGGGCCAGGCCGTAAATTTCGCCGACGTACAGTTTTTCGTAACGGGCCGCGTCGCCGTCCGGCGCTGCGAAGGCCAGCCATGCCCGCCTGCCATCCCGCTCGTTGGCCTTGCCGTGCAAGCAAAGATGCAATATGCCATACCGGCCCGCCGCTTCAAAAAAATGCGCTTTCGTTGCCTCGCCACCTTGGCTGACCGTGCCGCCAAACAGGGCAGCGACATCCGCCGCCTCCTGCCCGCTGGCCGGGAGCGCGAGCACCGTTTCGCCGCGGTTTTCTGAGACTGGACTTGCGGACCAGGGAAATAACGTGTCGGGCAGCACCCGGGCCAGCGGGGCCAAGGCCCAAAGCGAACCCGAGGGTGGATTCCGGTGCCGCTTGTCGCGCATTTCGCGCAACAGCGCGGCGGAGTAGGCGTAGCTGATGTGCGTTTCTTTCCCAAAATAGGGGTGGCTCTGGAAACGCTCGGAGTTGCTTGGCTTTTCCCGAAGCAGGACATCGAAGGGCACGTGCCCCAGCACCCCATCGGGCACGACGATGATTTTTTTCGTGAACACCCCCGATACGGGCGACAACAGATTTTGATACAAAGCATGCGCTGCGGTAACATAAGCATCGGCGGTTTTTTTGCGCAGCGTGGGCGAGTTAGGGTCGGTCAGGTGCAAGTGTGTGAGGCCGTAGAGCAGCTGGCGCACGAGCGAATCCAGCGGAAACGCCCCGTTTCGTTTTATTTCGGCTACGGCAAAGGTGTCCGCTCGGAGGGCGAACATGATCACCGAGCTGTCGCCCACCAAGTATTCCACCAAGGTCTGGTCGGGTGCGAGCAGGCTCTGGGCCGACTCCAAGGTTTCGCCTGGATAGGTGTACCGCAGAGCGTAATACTCCGGGTACTGCTGCTTCATTTGCTGTTGCAACTGCCTGAACGCGTCTTTCTGGGCCAACAAAACAAGGGCACAGGAATCGGCCAGTGTTTCGTTCCCTAAAGTTTTGGCAGCGAGCTGCTGTTGTTCCAAACGGGCAATCGCCGTACGCAACGTGTTTTCCTGCGGGGCAATGTCTGCCGGAATGTGGGCAAATGCCTTGGCACCGCTGTTGCGCACCGCCAAAAAGAGACCCATGCTCTTGGACTGTTCGGCCACTCGGAACGCCTCGCGGTCATACTCCTCTTTGCCGGTTTTGCGGCTCAAAGTCAAATCGGTGGCGGCCAGCGCCTCGTACAGTGGAAAAAAACGGGCGTTGATAGCAGCCTTCGAGCCGGGATCGTACGGTGCTGCCCGCAAAAAATCCACTGCCGCACAGGCTTCAAGAAAAACCTCCCGTGCCCGCTCGAGGTGCTGGGGAATGTCCGGTCGGCTGCGCCAAAGTGTGCCCTCGGCAGCAAGAGTGGTGAGCAGGTTGTCCCAATTCCCTACGCGGTCAAACGCTCCGGGGCGGTCGTAATGGTTGGTTCGTTTTGCCCGATCCAGTTCTGCCAAGGCGCGGTCGAAATCTCCTTGCTGCGCCAGCACCAAGGCGCGGGCATTGTGCAAAGTGACCAGATGCGGCGAACCGGGCGAGGACGTACGCGCCATGTGAGCTTCCGCCCGTTCGAAAAAGAGCATGGCGCTGTCCATCTGCCCCAAGTTTTGGCAAGCAATCCCGTAGTTGATCAGGGCAATGGCCAGGTCCGGGTGATCACGGTGGTAAGTCGTTTTGCTTTGCAAAAATTGGAGCGCACATTTTTTTTGGTTCTGGAAATCGCGCTTTTGCCCATAGATCACGGCCATATTGCTACTCGCCTCGGCGGCCAATGTGGGGTTTTTGGTGAAATTGAAAAACTGGATTGCCAACTCAAATTTTTGGAGAGCCTCGTCAAGGGCACCCTTGTAAACGAGGGCGTTGCCCCAGCCGAGGTATGCGTTTCCCATGATGGCTGCACTCCGCAGGCCGTATTTTTTTCCGATGGCCAGCACTTGGTCACCGTAGGCGATGGCGCGGTCGTAATCGCCCAAGGGCACGAGCGGCAGCATAAGGTTGGCATAAGATTCGGCCATCTCCATGTCGTCGGGCGGCAGCACGCGCAGGCGGATATCGAGGGCGGTTTCTAACAGTTCGAGTGCCCGCAGGTTGTCGCCGGTGAAAAAAACGGCGGCCCCCAGGTTGCTGTATGTGGCGGCCACATCGCGGTGCAATTTGCCGAACAGGGCCAGGCGCATCGCGAGGCCTTTTTCCAGTAAAAAAACCGCCCGATCGAAATTGCCCGCGAGCACCTGCATAGCCCCCGTGTTGTGGTACGACTTCGCCATGTTTTCTGTGTCCAACGGGCGCTGCGCCTCTCGGATGCGCAGCGCCGAGTCGGCGTACAACAGGGCCGTCAGCAGGTTGCCCATTTGGATATGAGCGTTGCCCATGTTGTTGTAGGCGCTGGATAGTGCCTCCTCTCGCCTCTCGTGCAGGGTCTTGGCGGCATCCAGCGCCATTTGGGTGTATTCCAGCGCCTTGCGGGAATCCGACTTTCCGTAGTATGCCAAGCCGATATTGGTGAGCGAGCGCACGACCGGGTCGCTGTTGTGCCCAAACAGTTTTTCCCGAATGGCCAAAGCCGCCTGGTTCAGTACAATGGCCGAATCCGGACGGCGGCTGGTCAGGAGAAAAACACGGCCGCGCTCGTGTAGTACTTCAGCATACAGGGCTGTTTCGGCAAAGCCTCCAGCTTCCAAAATATGTGCCGCCTCCCAAAGGCGCTCGGTGGCCGCGCGGTACTGTGCGCTGTCGGTTAGGACAACGCTTTCCCGATGCAGGGCTCGGGCAAACGCGGTGTCGGGCGTTTGGCCGGAGGCCGGTACGCCCCCGAGCAGGAGTAGGATCACTTCCCAAGCGGTTGAGCAAAAAAGAATTCGCATTGCGGCTATCGTTAGAGCGTGTTAAAAATTCAGTTGCCGTTTGCAACCCGGCAACTGAATTTTTAATACACTCCTACCACCCCGCCTTCACCACCTTCACCTGCATAGCCTGTCCGCTACGCTCGTGCCGAAGCGTCAGCAGATACATACCCGGCTGGGCCGTCGAAATATCCAGCACGATCCGATCGGTGTAAAAATCGACATGTTGGCGCAGCACGATTTTTCCGGCCAGGTCGGCGATTTCCACTTCAAGCGCCTCGCCTGCCTGATGCTGGATCGTCAAATGCCCGGCCGTTGGGTTCGGGTACAGGCTGGTTTTGGAGAAGACCTCTGAGATGCTCACATCCCCGTCAATAATTCCATTGCAGTTGTTGTCAATACCGTCCACGATTTCGAGTGCATCGGGATTGATCGCCGGGTCGCTGTCGTCGCAATCAAGGCCGTTGGCCACGAAACCGGCGGGTGCCGGGGTCAGGCAGGTATCCAAGGTGGCGGCCAGGTCGCCAAAACCATCGCCGTCGCCGTCACGGAAATAGGTAAAAAATAGCAGGTCGTCCACCATTCCGTTGCAGTTGTTGTCAACACCGTCGCAGGCTTCGGGGGCGTTGGGGTTTATAGCCGCAGCCGTGTCATCGCAGTCCAGGCTGTTGTCCACAAAACCGGCGGGTGCAGGTGTCAGG
>JBEBHD010000110.1:0-16135 GCA_040080915.1 Saprospiraceae bacterium | reverse complement strand
CGAGGGCATCGCCATTTTCAAAAACCCGGAAAGCGGGCACACGTACAGCCGGTACGCCAATCCGACGGTGGACACCGTGGCCCGCAAGATCGCCGACCTCGAAGCGTTCGGGCTGGATTTGGAAGCGGAGGCCGTGATGACCTCGTCGGGCATGTCGGCTATTTCTACTCTCCTGCTCGGCTTGCTGAAAACGGGCGACAAGGTGCTCAGCCAAGGCAATTTGTACGGCGGAACCACGGAGCTGCTCACCGGTATCTTGCGCCCCCTTGGCATCGAAACCGTTTTCGCCGACCTGCGCGACCTCGACGGGGTGGACCGCCTGCTGGCGCAAAACCCTGCAATTCGGCTGATCTACTGTGAAACACCAGCCAACCCCACCCTCGCGTGCGTGGACATTGCAGCGCTGGCCGAACGGGCACACCGGCATGGTGCCTGGTGTGCCATTGACAACACCTTCGCGACTCCGTTGCTGCAGCAGCCCTTCGCATTCGGTGTGGATTTCATCGTCCATTCCACCACCAAGTACCTCAACGGCCACGGCAACAGCATCGCTGGCGTAATCGTGGGCCGCGACCACGAACTGATGCGCAAAAACGTGTGGCGAGCCATGAAACTCACCGGCACCAACTGCTCGCCCTTCGAGGCTTGGTTGACGCATAACGGATTGAAAACCCTCGCACTGCGCATGGAGCGCCACAGCGCCAACGCCCTCGCGCTGGCCATTTTTTTAGAAAAAAACCCCGCCGTGGAGCGGGTAAACTACCCTGGTTTGCCTTCACACCCCGACTACGAACTGGCCAAACGCCAGCTGCGCGGCGGCTTTGGCGGCATGCTGAGTTTTGAACTGAAAGGCGGCCTCGAAGCGGGCCTGGCCTGCATCAACCGAATCCGGTTCTGCGCCCTCGCACCCACCCTCGGCGATGTGGACACCCTGATCCTACACCCGGCATCGTCGTCGCACCTCAATGTACCACGTACTATCCGGGAGCAAAACGGCATCACGGACGGCATGATCCGCGTGTCTGTCGGTATCGAAAACGCAACGGACATCATTGACGACCTCGAACAGGCCATCGGCCATTAGCACATTAGCACATTAGCACACTAACCCATTAGCACATTCCTCACATGGTATTTTACTTACGCACTCTTGCAGCCTGCCTGATCCTTGCTCTTGTTTTTTGTCAAAAAATCTGCGCCCAGGGTGATCCCACACTCGACCCGATTCTCAAGGACGGGATCAGGTTTGCCACTGCCGACAAAACATTTGCCCTCACCCTTCGCTTTCGCGTGCAGTCACGCGTCGGTTACCTGTCCAAATCACTGGACGATCTGACGCCCAAAGAATTGGATTTCCGTATCCGACGGATGCGACTGCGCTTGGACGGGCATGTGCTCGACCCGCGCCTGCGCTACCAGGTGCAGCTTTCGTTTTCGCGTGCCGACCAGGACTGGGATATAAGCCAGGTTCCCAATGTGCTGCGCGATGCCATGCTGTGGTATTCCTTGAGCAAAAACATCACCATCGGCATGGGCCAAGGCAAGTTGCCGGGGAACCGTCAGCGGGTCATCTCCTCCGGCGAGCAACAGTTTGCGGACCGTTCCATCGTGAACAACGCCCTAACTCTTGACCGGGACATGGGTGTTTTCCTAAACTACGCCGCCGATAATGAAAACTTTGCTTTCCGATTAAAAACCGCCATCACCAGTGGTGAAGGCCGTAACGCGCTACCTTCCGATAAAGGGCTGGCCTACACCGGGCGTTTGGAAATCTTGCCGTTTGGCACGTTCACCGGGCGAAACGATTACGTGGAGGGTGACGTGGAGCATGAACCGCGCCTCAAAGCGGCCATCTGCGGCACCATCCATTCCAATGACCGCGCCGTGCGGACGGGCGGCCAATTGGGCCTGCCGCTGTACGAATCCCGCGATTTATTGGGCGCCGAAGCCGATGTGGTGGTGAAATACCGGGGCTGGGCATTGTCCAGCGAGTACCTCTACCGCTACACCGACACCCCGGCCACTTACGATTCCAACCAGAACATCCGTTTTGTGACGGCTGGTGAGGGCATAAACACGCAGTTGAGCTATTGCACGACCAAGATGTGGGAATTAGCGCTGCGCCACTCCCTACTCGTACCGCAACGGGAACTGTTTGACCGGGAAAACAACCGCAACCAGTACGGGATTTGCGTGAGCAAATACTTGAACAAGCACCGCGTGAAAATGCAAACCGACCTGACCTATGAGCGCCTGCAACACCCCGAAACGGGCGTAAAAACGGGCGATTCGCTCCAATGGCGTTTTCAGGTGGAACTCGGTATTTGACCTACGGCGAGGGCGGCCCATAAGTGGTTTGAACCAGCGATTTTCTTGTCTTGCCCAGCGAATGCCTGAATTTCACGATGAACATATTGTCGAAATCGTTGCCTGTAACACTAACGGTTTCGCCGCACAGGAGGTCAATAATGCCGGGCAAGGTGTGGGAATGCGCAACCACGAGTACGCTCTGGTTGCGAATGCCCTTCAGCCGCTTGACGAAGCCGGGAATGGTATCGTTGTTGTACCGACCCAGAATCGGGTCTATGCCCAAAGCAGAGGCCAGCGGGGCCGCTGTTTGCTGCGTACGCGTGTAGGTGGAGGTGAAAATTTGTTTGATCTGCTTGTCGAGCAGGGTATCGCGCAGGATGGCCGCCCGGGCATGGCCAGCATCAGATAGCAACGAATTGTCGGTGATGTCCGCGCGCTCGGCGTGGCGTACAAGATAGATGGTGGTGGTGCAGGAGGAAAGAAGGACGACTGCGAACAGCCAGACGAGGTGGTTTAGTTGTTGCATGGTGAAATTTTCCCAAAGGTAAGCACTAATATTTCACTACCGCAACCGCCACGCGCTCCTGCCCGCTCGTCACTACCACTTGGTAGTTCCCGGACGGCAATCCGCTCACGTCGAGCGTGACAATCCCCTCTTCCGCTATTTCGGCCTGCTGAAACAGGCCCGTGCTCCGCAGGTCGGAGGTCAAGAATTCCACAAAAACAGTTTGCGAATGCGGCGTGCGGATGCGCAGGCGGCAGTACGCCGTGGCTGGATTTGGCCAAGCAAGAATCTCCAATTTTTCCGAAGGCATGGTCAGTGTGCGCCATGGCGAAAACGTAGATTTCCCGTCACGGTCTGTTTGCCGAAGGCGAAACAAATGCTCGCCGGGGGTGAGGCCGCGTACACGAAACGAATACGAGGCCAGCGATTTTCCGTCGCCCTGCGCAGGCACGAAACCGAGAGCCGACCAGTCGTGGCCGTTGTTGCGGCTTTGCTGGATTTCGAAGCCCGAGTTGTTGATCTCGGAGGCGGTTTCCCAAACCAATACGGCATCGCGGTCATTACGTTGGGCCTCGAACCGAACGAACTCAACGGGCAAACCAGAACCGCCGCCGGGGTTGGTGGGTGGAGGGGCCAGTTCAACATCCAGCACCGTGAGCACGCCGCTGCTTAATGTGGCGCTGAGCACTTTGCCGTTGTAACCGACCTTGGCCACGCTCACGTCCACGGTTCCGTCCGCCATCTGCGCCATGCGGTATTGGCCGAGGTTGTCCGTGGATTCCGACAGGCCGCTTTGAAGGATCACGACGGTGGCTCCACTGATTGGGTTTCCGGTGATGGAGTCGGTCACGGTGCCCTCGAGGTAGCAGCCGCGGATGTAGGTAGGGGTAAAAACCCACATTTCGCCGTCGTTGGTGCCCTGGGAATGAATGTTGGAAGCCACGATGGTGCCCGACGGGAAGTACGGGTACACGCCCCAGCAGCCTTCGAAGCCGTTTCCGGAGCCGTTCGGGTAAGTGTCGTATCGGCCCGCTTCCACGATGTTGGCGGGTCGGTTCACGTCAATAATGGAAAAACCGTCTTTGTACCAAGAGGTGACAGCGTAGTCGTCCTTGACGTGCGTGTTGTGTACGATGGAGCCGGAGCCGGGGGTAATGCGGATGCGGTCGAGTTCTTTGATATCGGTGGGGTCGCTAACATCGTAACTGGTTAGCCACGAGTTGCTGACCTCGTCGGTGGTGAACAGGGCGTTGCCTGATTTCCAGGTGTTGTGGGTGAAATTGCCGGGCGTTGTTTTGGTGCCGAGCAGGACGGGGTTGGATTTGTTCGCCATGTTGATGACCCCAAAATTGCCAGCATAGATATGTGCCGGGTAAAACATGTCATTGTCCACATACCCATCGTGTACGTACCCGACGAAGTTGACAAAACCGACGTAGGACGGGTTGTACGGGTCGTTGTTCAGGTTGAACACCTGGGCCCGCCCGCCGTTGAGGTTGCTACCGTACACGTACAGATAGCCCTTGGTTTCATCTACGTGCAGGGCATGACCTTTGGTAATGCCGCCGGGTTGGACGTTGTGGTGGGTTAAATTGGTAGATGGCAAGTTACTTAAGTTCACCACTTGAATACCGATGGCGCCATTTTCAGTAACTACGTAGGCATAGTTTTGATAGGTTTTTATTTCCCGCCAAGTGGTGGCGGGGCCGGGAATCTGGACGATCTGCTGCGGGTCGTCCGGGTCGGTCACGTCTACGATGGTCAGGCCGTTTCGGGCTCCCACAAGTGCGTATTCGGTGCTTCCGGAGGTGTAGCCCCAGATGTTGGAGAGGTTTTGGTCATCAAATGTCATCGTGGAGCGGTGGGTCACATTGAAATTTTGCGCCAGCAAAAAAAAGGGCGCGGCGGCGAGGAGAGCAGTACAGCAAAAGCGCATATCGAGCAGTAATTTTTTACAAAGGACGGTATTACATGCAAAAACGCGGCATGGTCGGTTTGCCAAATTTGTCACACCTGCAATCGAATCATTCAACCCGCTCAGCCCCTGTGTACACATTGAAGCGCTCGCCGCGCAAAAATCCAATGAGCGTCATGCCTGATGCTTCGGCCAGCTCAAGTGCGAGGCTGGATGGTGCGCCCACGGCTGCGAGGCAGGGTATGCCGGCCATAGCGGCTTTTTGCACTAATTCGAAACCTGCCCGCCCGCTCACGAGCAGCAGGTTGTCGCGCAGGGGAAAATCGCGCTCACTCCGAAGGGCCGCGCCGATTACCTTGTCCACGGCGTTGTGCCGCCCCACGTCCTCGCGCAGGAGGAGCAGGCACCCTTCCGGGTCGAACAGGCCCGCTGCGTGCAGCCCGCCCGTTGCATCAAAAGTGGCTTGTGCCTGGCGCAATGTTTCGGGCAGCCGGTAGATCAAATGTGCCTGAAAAACCGGATGACACGGGGTAGGGTAGTAGCAACTGACCGTGTTCACAGCATCCAGCGATGCTTTGCCGCACACACCGCAACTGGACGAGGTGAACAGGTGTCGCGTCAGCCGCTCGGTATCCACGGGCACATCGGAACGAATTTCGGCCAGCAGCGTGTTTTCCGCCAGCCAACGCAAGGCCACGATCTGGTCGCCGCGCTGTACGATACCCTCGGTGAATAAAAAACCGGCGGTGAGGTCTTCATCGTCCCCTGGTGTTCGCATGGTCACGGCTACCGACAGCTGCCGCCGTTCAGCCCCTGGCCCGTAACCGATACGAATCTCCAGTGGCTCTTCAGCCACGAGCACGTCGTCGCGCTCAGCAGTCCCCGAAGTAGCGACGGTACGTGCCCGAACGGTGTATGTGCGATGTGTTGCCATGTTAATTTTGTTGCTGTATTTGTCACTCGGATATGTCCACGCAGCGTTTGCATGCGATAATTAAGCGCGAAGCCGCCCGAAGCGTGGACAGGCCGACAAGCGCGGCGTGGACAGACCCCTGCGGGGAGACAAAAGCGGAGCGAACCTAAAACCTTCCAACCGCTTTTCTACCTTTGCCCGCTCAAATCTACGACAATGACCATTACCCAGAGGCTGCAACAAGCCGTTTCCCAGGCCATCGAAAACCTGTACGGTGAACCGATTGATGCCGACAAGGTTCAAATCGCACCCACCGTGTCGGAATTTACCGGCGACTACACCGTCGTCGTTTTCCCTTTCGTGAAACTCGCCAAAAAAGCCCCGGACGTGGTCGGTGCCGAAATCGGCGATTTTCTGCAAAAAAACGTGCCGGAGGTGCAAGCGTTCAACGTGATCAAGGGTTTTTTGAATCTTGAACTCGGTACCGCTTATTGGCAGCAGTTTTTGAAAAGTGCCCTTTCCGATCCTAACTTTGGTCGCCAACCACGCACTGGCGAAAAAGTCATGGTGGAATATTCCTCCCCCAACACGAACAAGCCGCTGCACCTCGGCCATGTTCGCAATTGCCTGCTCGGCTGGTCGTGCAGCCAAATCCTCGAAGCTGTGGGCTACGAGGTGAAAAAAGTACAGATCGTGAACGACCGCGGCGTGGCGATTTGCAAGAGCATGCTCTCCTGGCAAAAATTTGGCGAAGGTAAAACACCCGAATCCACGGGCATCAAAGGCGACCATTTCGTGGGCGATTACTACGTGTTGTTCGAGCACAAAACCCGGGAAGAGTACAGTGCGTGGCAACAAACCGCCGAGGCCCAGGCGCTGCTGGCGGCGCACCGCAAACCCGAACAAACGGAGCAGGATTTTTTCAAAGACTACAAAAACAAGTGGTTCAACGCGCATTCCGCCCTCGGTGCCGAGGTGCGCGAGATGCTGCTTCGCTGGGAGGCCGGCGATCCACAAACCGTAGCCCTGTGGCGGCAAATGAACGGCTGGGTATATCAGGGTTTCGATGCCACTTACGCCAAAATCGGCGTGGACTTTGACAAACTGTACTACGAGAGCGACACCTACCTGCTGGGCAAGGATATCGTGGAGGATGGATTGAAAAAGGGTGTGTTTTTCCGCAAGGACGACGGCTCGGTATGGGTGGACCTCACCGATGCGGGATATGACCAAAAAGTGGTGCTCCGTGCCGACGGCACCTCGGTGTACATCACCCAGGACCTCGGTACTGCGCGGATGCGTTACCACGATTTTGGTTGCGACAGGATGGTTTATGTAGTGGCCGACGAGCAGAACTACCAATTCGCAACGCTTTTTGAAACGCTACGCCGGCTCGACGAACCGTATGCCAACGGCCTGCACCACCTGTCATACGGCTTGGTGGAATTGCCCACCGGGCGCATGAAAACCCGCGAAGGCACCGTGGTGGATGCCGACGACCTAATCGAAGAAGTGATCCGAATTGCCCGCGAACAGGCCGCCGAACGGGGAGAAACCGAAGGCCCGGTGCATGAGGAGAACCTGCGCCGGATCGGCCTCGGGGCGCTCAAATTTTTTATGATAAAAGTGAATCCGAAGCGGCGCATGATTTTCAACCCCGAAGAGTCCGTGGACTTGCAGGGCCAGACCGGGCCGTACATCCAGTACTCGTGGGTGCGCATCACCGGGCTGATGCAGCGGGTAAAAAAGGAAAACGTGGACCTGTCGCCGGCAGCGGAGTACACCGATTTTCAGCCGCAAGAAAAGGAACTGCTCAAGGCCCTGCACGAGTACCCCGGCGTGGTGCTGACCGCCGCCCGCGAGTACGATCCGTCGCACATCGCCAATTACTGCTACACGCTGGCCAAGAGTTATCACCGGTTTTGGCACGACCTGTCGGTGTTCAACGCCGACGCGCCTGCTGCACGGGCATTTCGGGTGGAACTGAGCCGGGCCGTGGGCAAGGTGCTGGCGGCTGGCATGGGGCTGCTGGGCATTGAAATGCCGGAGCGGATGTGAGTAGAAAAAGCGCGTACATTTGGGCAACAACTAAACTGACATAGTTACTTTTCAAATTCAAATACCAGAGGCGAACAAAGATGCCTGTCTTCAAATACTTCGCTCCTTGCAGCGTGTTGGAGTGGTCAAGTCATTCAACGCCAAGGATAGTTTGGTCACGCCGGGAAACCCTTTGACAACGGCAAAACTGATGGAAGTGCTTGCGGACTCTCAGCAATAAGGCCACGAGGGATTTGTTTTTTCGACAGAAGAAGCCAAAAGTTTTTTGAAGGCATGGAAGCTTCGCAAAAAGTAAATTGGAGCGCCAATGCCCTGTTGATGGTTTCGGAGATGTACGATTATTTGGCAGAAATCGCTTCCGAAGAGGGCAGGGCTGCTTCGTTCTACAATCCGCGTCATGGACCCGACCGGGCTGCGTTTAGTCGCCAAATTGATCATCTCGCAGTAGGTTACGTTTGGTTTTGCTAAACTCGCCGTTTATTCGCGGCACGCTATGCTTCTTCTCGGTCTCGACATCGGCAGTTCCTCCATAAAAGCGGCCCTCGTGGATGCCCGCACGGGCATCACACTTGGCTCCGTACACGCGCCTGAGACGGAAATGGCCATCCACGCCACGCAACCGGGCTGGGCCGAACAAGACCCGGAATCCTGGTGGCAAAACTGCTGCACGGCAGTACAGGCATTGCTGCGCCAAACCCGGGCTACCCCTGCCGAGGTGGCAGCCATTGGCATTTCGTACCAAATGCACGGGTTGGTCGCCCTTGATACCGAAGGGAAATCCGTTCGACCCGCCATTATCTGGTGCGATGGACGGGCGGTGCCTATCGGTGACGCGGCTTTTCGGGCGCTCGGCGAGGCATTTTGTTTGAAAAATTACCTGAACAGCCCGGGCAATTTTACCGCCTCCAAGCTGCGCTGGGTTCGGGAAAACGAACCGGAGCGCTTTGCCCGAATCCGCAAGTTCATGCTGCCCGGCGATTACATCGCCTACCGATTGACTGGCGAAATGGCCACCACAGTTTCCGGCCTTTCAGAGGGCATTTTGTGGAATTTCCCTCAAAATGAAGCCGCTGTTGACCTGCTGGAACACTACGGTTTGGATGGGTCGCTGCTGCCGCCGCTCGTGCCCACGTTCGGTGAACAGGGGCATCTCACGTCCAGCGCCGCTGCCCTATTGGGGCTAAACCCCGGCGTGCCCGTGACCTACCGGGCGGGCGACCAGCCCAACAATGCCCTCGCGCTCAACGTACTGCGCCCCGGCGACGTGGCGGCCACCGGCGGCACATCCGGCGTGGTGTACGGGGTGGTGGATCGGTTGGTGCCGGACGCTCAAAACCGGGTGAACTGTTTCGCCCACGTCAACCACCGGCCCGAAGCGCCCCGGATCGGTGTGTTGTTGTGCATCAACGGCTGCGGCATCCAGTACGCTTGGCTGCGCCGCCTGCTAGGCGGCGAGGGCCTTTCGTACACGGAAATGGAGCGCCTCGCCGCCGCCGTGCCCATCGGTTCCGACGGGTTGTGCGTGTTGCCCTTTGGAAACGGCCCCGAGCGGATGCTGGGCAACCGCGACATCGGCGGCCAAATCCACGGCTTGAACTTCAACCGACACAGCACTGCACACCTCTCCCGGGCTGCGCTCGAAGGGGTGGCTTTCGCGTTTGCACACGGCATCGGTATTCTCCGCGACCTCGGTCTGAACCTGTCCGTTATCCGAACGGGGAACGACAACCTGTTCCAGTCCGCGATTTTTTCCGAAACACTGGCCAACCTGACCGGAGCCCAAATCGAGGTGTTGGCCACCAACGGGGCAACCGGGGCCGCCAAAGCGGCGGGTGTTGGTGCGGGAATTTTCGGCTCGCCGGAGGAGGCGGCAGGGGACAGTGCTGCGGTGGTGCGGTATATGCCTGGGCGGGAGGCAAGTGCTTGCCGGGAGGCGTATAGCGTGTGGAAAGGCAAGTTAGAGAACAGTATTATTTGAGAAACGCCACCCATTCCATTGCAGTTTATCTTCTCAAACACTTGTTATTTGCTCCATCGTTTGGGCTTTGGAGAAAAACAGGGCGTTTACGAACAAGTCTTCACTTGCTTGCATTTACCTCTCCCCCAAATAATTCATCAGCGGCTCCACCGACAACTGCCCGCTCCAGTCCAGTAAGTTTAAGTACTGCGCGTACATGTCTGCCTCAATGTCCAACAAGCGCTGCTGGCGCTTAAGCACCAGTTCTTTGGCCCGAAGCAGCACCATCGGGTCGGCGGCGATGCCAGCCCCGGCCTGCCGGAGGGTAAACACAGATTGATTGTCGAACAAGAGTTGTGTGGCCTGTCGGTACCGGGTATCCAGCGCAGCCAAACGCGCCTTTGCTTCGCGCACACGGCGGGCGGCATCGGCCTGTTCCTCGGCGAGCGCGGTTTCAGCGGCGTTTTTTTCAATTTTCAGTTCGGCCATTTTGTAAGCCGAGGTGCCACGGAAGGGCAGGTTGATCCCGATAGCGAATGAAATGTCACGGGAAAGAGGTTCGCTGGGGCGGTTGTCGTGGCGCACTTGCACAAAATCCAGCAACTGCTGCGAACGGGCTTTTTCAGCCTGGTACTGCGCCTCGGCGCGAGCTGCTTTAGCCGTGTTTTCTATCAAACCGGGATGGTTTACAACCTGTTCACCCACGGTAGTTGCTGCGAATAAAAGCCGATTGGGGGTCAAAAAACCTGTCGTATCCAATTCGGAACCAGTTTCAGCACCGGGCGTGAAAAGTACAAGCATCTCGCGGCTTTCTTGCAGGGCCTGTTCGGCTTCCATGAGGCGCAGGGCGTTTTCATCCAAGTCGTACTCCGCCTCGATCAGTTCCTCCAGGTCGGCATCCCCGGCGTAAGCGGCACGGGCTTTCAGCACAGCGATTTTGTCCTGAAACACGAGCGAAAGTTGGCGGCAGAGGTCAATTTCCCGCTCGGCCTGCCGGTACGCGATCAAGGTTTCGTAACGCTCCGCCAGTGCGGCATGCAGCAGGTTGCGTTGGCGGCTTTCGGCCACGAACAGGTCGGCCCGCTGAACATTTTGTTCGGCCCGTATCTGCCGAAAACCGTTCAGACTTACGCGCACGGCGTACCGCTGGCGCTCCAGTTCGAGTCGGTCGGTTTGGCTGCGCAGGCTCACCTGATTCACCAACGGCAGCTGTGGGTTCACCGTTCGGGCGTATGCGATATGTCCGGCCTGAGCCAGCACGACGGCATCCTGCTGCGCCGCAGCGAGTATGTTGCCCACGGCGAGCATCTTTTGGCCAGCCACCTCAGCCAAGGCGATTCCGCCCAACAAGAGAATCAAAGCGGATTTTTTCATCGGGGAGACGGCGTGCCCGGTTCGGGCGTTGAAACAAACGGTTTTTTCAAAAAAGAAAGCAGCGAGCCGCTCGTGCCGCCAAGGCGCTGCAGGAGCACTTTTTCTTTTTGCAAAAAACTGTTTTTGGCGGGAATTTCGATCAACACCTCGCGTCCGTAAGCCTTGATCTCCGGTATTTTGCGCAGGCGTTCCGGGATTTCCACCACCCGGTGCCCCAAGCCACTGACCCGGCCCCGGCACTGCTCGCCGGGCCGTAGGCTGGAGGAAACGCTCAACGAATCGCCGACGTTAACTCCGAGGATCAGGCTTTCGTGGACATAACCAACCACCCGCGTCGGGTTTTGCTCGTAAAATGAGATCATCATGCCGAACGCAGGCACATTTTCACCTTCGCGGCACTGCACGCCGCCGACGAGGCCGTCCGAAGGCGCTCGGAGCAGAAGACGGCCCTGCTCATTTTCGGTGTACGCCATATCGTTTTTCAGCCGCCCGATCTGCGCTTGCACGGGTTGTCCGGTCAGGCGCAGTTCGGCTTCGATACGGGCGATCTCGGCATCCACCGGCTCTGTGGCCAGCCGGAGTTCGTCGCGCAAGGCATCGAGGCGGGCGGAATACGGCGTGTTGCGGGTGGTGTCAGCTACGGGTACGCTTTTCAATTCACGCAGCAGTGTCCGGTTCAGCGCCTGCTCGGCTTCAAGTGTGCGGATACGGGCTTGTACGGCCCCGACTTTTTCGGCTCGTTGGGCGCGAAGTCGCTCCAGATTGCCCCGGAGTTCGGCCATACGAAGACGGTTATTGGCTTCCAATTCGGCTATCTCGTGGCCAAGTTCGCGGGTTTTGAAATCCAGTACCGTGCGGGTCACCTCCAACAGCAGCGCGCCCTTGGTCACAAACTGCCCTGCCGAGACGTGAATCCGGTTGACGGTGGCATCGTGATCGAGGTTGATCTGTGTTTCCAGGTTTTCGGCTACGCCAAAAAACGTGGCCATGCCCCGGCTCAGGTAATCGAACAGGCCGAACAAGGCCCAGGCCGCCAAGGGCAATGCGAGGTAGAGCAAATTGAAACGGCGCATAGCTCAATCGGTTAGGTTGACGTAGGTATCATTGAAATTCAGCCGAATGTCCTGCACGGCTTCGACCTGGCGCAAACGGCGGGCCAGCGCCATGCCTTGCATCTCGTCGGTCATACGCACGTCGTACCAGTACTCCACGCGGTCGCTTCCCGTTTGGGTGGCGGGCATCAGCCGGTATCGTTTCAGGACAAATGCCCTGCAGAGCTCACGAATAGCCTCCTGCACGGCCTCCAGGTCGGTTGAATCGGCGGGCAGCGTAAACCGCAACTCTCCCAGCAGGTTGCTTTTGCGACTGAACGGCGTAAGGCGCAGCAAAAAGGCGACGAGGCAAAATGCCAGTGTACCAATTATTGCATTTACAAAACTGTACACCCCGCAGGCAATACCCACGGCCATGCTGGCAAAGATGAAAGAGATGTTGCGAGTGCTGATCAGGTTGGTGCGAAATCGCAGGATGGCCAACGCGCCAAAAATGCCGAAACCACGCGCCATGCTGTCGCCGATAGACTGCATGATCGTGGAAGTCACGATGGCCATGAGGATCATGGACTGGATGAAATGGTGTGGCGGCGCTACCTCCTGCGACGTTTTTTCGTAGGTGAAAACAATCAGCGTGGCCAGCAAAAACGAGAGCAGGGCTGAAAACACAATCAGCACCACGGACTGGTCGTCCACGTGGGAAACAGCGGTCAGGAATTCCATTTTTTTGGCTTAAGAGCGTGTTTAAATTTCAGAGACGCAGCGGCACGGATGTTTTTAAATAAACTCCGCGCCGCCGTGGTGTAAATCAATTTTTTACCAACCGCCTCACTTCGCCGCCATACCGAACGACGTACATACCGGCGGGCCAGTTTTGGCCGGAAACATCGGTGGTCAGCCCATGCGGCTCTTGGCTGAACAGCAAACGACCGGCCAGGTCATGCACCTGAATCGGGTGCCCGTCCAGCGTACGCTCAAGCCGGACCGTAAACACGCCTGTGGTCGGGTTGGGTGTTAGGGTCAATCCCACCGACGTGTATTCGGCCTCCGAGGTGCCCACGGTGTTGTTGTTCACGCCGACTGTCGGGGCTTGAATGATAAAATTGCCTGTTCCGTTTGGCACGCGGGCGTAGCCCATGTCGGTTTGTTGCTGACCGAACGTCACCGAGTCAACCATGTTCAGGTTCGGGTCGAGCAGGAGCACTTGCTCGCCGGAAGCGGAAAGTTTGAAATTGCAGTGAGTCGCCCCGTCGGCGCTGTCCTCATCGGCCCAGATGATGAGGTAGCCGTTGGCCGGGATGGCGACACCGCTGGGTATTTGGCATTTGGTCAGGTTGGTGGGGTTGTCGGTCAGGTAGTACCCGCTGAGGTCAATGGGGTTGTTGGATTTGTTGAACAGTTCGATCCAGTCCTCGTAGTCGCCCTGCGGGTCGGCGATCGTGATGGAGTTGGATGCCATCACTTCGTTGATGGCCAGTACGGTGTTGACTGCGGCTTGCGGCTGGACTTGGTAAACGAACACATCGTGCTCAGCGCCTGCGGGCATGTACGAAGCCGAACGGGCGGTGGTGTTGGCCACGGCCTCGATGTAGAAACGCACCCATGTGCCAGCCGTTTGGCCGGGAATGGCAGCAGCGTACAGGCCGTCGTTGGCGGCACCATCGTTGTGCAGGCCATCGTCGTGCATTTGAATAGGGGTGAAATTGCCGGTCAGTTGGGTGGAGAAAAACAGGTTGACCCCGTAAATACCGACTGTAGAAGTCACTTGTGCCGTGATGGTGGCCGGTTCCGAGGCGAGCGGCTTGGTCCAGATTTGCCCTGCGGGGTTTTGGTAAGCGGCTGCCGTGATAGTCGGTGCCACTTGTTTCACCTCGGCGTTGTTCAGCAGGTTGGTACGGCGGGTGTTGATAATGTTTTTGACAGCCGTCACCTCGCTGTTGAACTGGGTGTAAGTGTACAATTTTTTCGGGTCAGCCTGCACGTATGGGTCAATCATGGCTTTGTAGTTATCAATCATGGCGTTGCATACGGTCGGATTCATTTCCTCTTCAATGATCGTGCGCAAGTGGGCCAGATAGCGCTGCCGCCAGATGGGCACGGCGAGGACGCGGTTTAGCAGCGGGTAGTTCACCTTGGTTTCGTTGTAGAATGCGCCCCAGTTCGCGGTCATACTGAGCAGGGCACTGTTGCCGTCGTATTCCAACGGGGTGATACGCCCCGTTTCCGGCTCGTAATAAACGTAGTAGTCCATTTTGCCTTTGTACACGTAGCTGTCGTCGTCGGCGAAGGCGATTTCGCTGGCGAGATGCCACAGGGTGCGGTCAATGTCGAGGAAATTGGGCAGCACGTTGGGCAGATCGCTCATGGGCGTAGCGTTCAGCGCTTGGCAGGTAGCCACGAGGTGGCTCCAGGGGTTGTCCACATCGCTGCTTTTCAAGGTGTAGTATTTTTGGTACAGAGTGGTGTCGGAGCCGAGGTTGTTGAGCGCAGCCGTGCCGTCACCCCAACTCGGCCCACCGCCGCCGCCTCCGATCGGAGCATCCGTGTCGGCACGCCAGTTGGCACCGTCGTTGCTGAAAAACCACTCGCTCAGGAAGTCTTTGTTCAGTTGCTGCACGTTGGGGTACAGGCCCCAGTTTTGACCGTTGATGTACAGGTTGACGTAGTTGGAACTGGCTGCCGGAATGTGCCGCCGAATCTGGTGCTGAAAAAAAATCTCGCGCAGGAAAGACGGATCCTGGAAACTGTTGTTCAGGTTCAAGGTTTGGTAGCCCATCATGGTCTGGTCGGGCAAGGCATAGTCCATCGTGATGTTGAAGGACTTTTTCTGCGAATTTTGGGCCTGCGAGTACGAGGTCTGGCCCTTGAATCGCACCCCCACACTGTCGTAGAGCACGCCGTTGACAGTCATGGTGGCTGGCAGGTCGGTCTTTGACTGGTAGTTGCCCGTCAGAAGCGTCCAGTAGTTGGGCTGCGCAAAATCCAAATAAATGGAGCGGACGATGGCCGAATCGTACAATCCTGTGGGGGCTTGGTCGCCCGTGATGATGCGGTGCCCGTCGTCAGTCAGGCGCATTTTTACAGGCAGATTTTGAGCAAATGTGGTATCAAGGGAGAAAAGCAAGAGCAAGAGAGCGGCTACAGAAGGTGTTTTTTTCATGAAAAAGCAGAAATGTAAAGGTGTAGAAATGGCAGAAAAACGTATGACAACAATGCCTCTCTACGGTTTAAGCCGCCGCCGGGTTGCGTGGCTTGAAATCAATGCCCACCGTGGTCAATATCCGTACCCAATCCAAGCCACGATTTGTAGTAGTCCGGGTCTTCGATACCCGCTGCGTATTCTGTCATCAGGAGCGGGCGGAAGGTGTCCACCATCACTGCCAGTTCGCGGGTTTCTTTGGCTCCGATGCTTTTTTCCACGGTACCAGGGTGCGGGCCATGCGGAATGCCGCCTGGGTGCAACGTAATCATGCCGCGTTCGACGTGCTTGCGGCTCATAAAATCGCCGTCCACATAGTAGAGCACTTCATCGGAATCAATGTTGGAGTGGTTGTACGGGGCGGGCACGGCCAGTGGGTGGTAATCGTACAGGCGCGGCACGAACGAGCAGATCACAAAATTGTGCCCGTCAAATGTCTGGTGAATGGGCGGCGGCAGGTGTACGCGCCCAGTGATCGGCTCGAAATTGTGGATGGAAAAAGCAAACGGGTACACGAACCCGTCCCACCCAATCAGGTCGAACGGGTGGTTGAGGTAGTGGTACGGGTAGATGTTATCCTGCTTTTTGATGAAAAACAGGTGGTCGCCGCGCTCGTCGTGGGTTTCGAGGTCAGTCGGCTTGCGGAAGTCGCGTTCGCAAAACGGCGAGTGTTCCATGAGTTGGCCGAACGTGTTGCGGTAGCGCTTGGGCGTGGTAATGGGGCCACTGCTTTCCACGATGAGCAGGCGGTTGTCCGTCCCGTCAAACGCCAACTGGTACGTGGTACCGCGCGGCACCACGAGGTAGTCGCCATAGCCGAAGCGCAGGTTGCCGTACATGGTGCGCAGCGTT
>JBEBHD010000109.1:0-16156 GCA_040080915.1 Saprospiraceae bacterium | reverse complement strand
GGTTGGGTAAGGGTGTCCAACATGGTAACAATAAGTTGATAGTTTGTAAACTGTGACTGCCTCACTTGGTCATTGAAAATTGAACGCGGTCTCAAAAACCTACCCGAACAACTCGTTTGCCGAAAGCTCGAAGTCAGGCAGCACGGGTGTAGCTGAGCAGCGATCGTCACCGAAACAGATAGCCACGTCTTTGGGCGAGCGGTAAACCTCCACTTTTTTTGCCTGCGGGAATACCACCCAGAGCACCTGCACACCGTTGGCGAAATATTCTATTTTTTTCTCCTCCAAGTCGTAAACCTGATCGTTTTTAGAGACCACCTCGACCACGAACAGGCAAATCGTGGGAACGCCGTTGCGGGAGGCTCGCATCTGCTCGCCTGACAGGTACGCGATGTCGGCCCGTCTGGTGCGGTTGGCCTCGGGCAGATACATGTCCACTTCGGCGATGAGCTCGCCCATAGCGGCGTATGCTTTCGTTTTGGTGAATAGCCGCATCAATTTCTGCAGCAAAAGGAATTGGTCCCGGTTCATGGTGCGCGGTTTTTTTTCAACCACTCCCTTGTTCCATTCGTATTTGTGTGGCTGCTCGCGATTGGAATAGCGCACCAAGAATGTTTGGAGCGACATCAGGCGCGGTTTGGCCAACTGGAGCGGTTCAGGTGCGGTTGCGGTGCTCATATTTCACGTCGTTTGTGTGGCAAAGGTACGGTGCAAAGTCTTACCGAACTACCATCTGGTAGCCTTCGCCATGTATGTTCAGAATTTCAATACCCGTGTCGTCCTTGAGGTATTGGCGCAGTTTGCTCACGTAGACGTTCAGGCTGCGGCCGCGGAGCTGGTCGTCGTCGCCCCAGACGCGGCGCAGGGCTACTTCTCGATCAATAATGCCCTGATCGGCATCGCAAAAATACTGGAGTAGTTTGGCCTCAATGGCACTCAGTTTGGTCGAGTCGGTGCCGAGGGTGAGCTCCCGTGCAGCCGGGCGAAACGTGTATTTGCCGATGCTGTATTCGTTTTTTTGCGCCTGCGCATTCATTTTTGAGCCGCTACGACGCAGTACCACCTGGATGCGCAAGTACAGTTCCTCCATGCTGAAGGGCTTGGTTACATAGTCCTCGGCCCCGAGGTGGAAACCCTTGATTTTGTTCTCTTTGGCAGCCTCGCCGGTGAGAAAGATGAAGGGTACGTTGGGGTCGAGGGCACGGATTTCCTTAGCCACCGAGAATCCATCCTTGAAAGGCATCTTCACATCGAGGATACACAGGTCAAACCCACCTTTTTGAAAGGTGTCCACCCCCTCCACACCGGAGTGGCAGAGCGTGGTTGTCAGGCCCCGTTCGGAGAGGTACTCGCAGACTAAGGGGCTGAAGGCTCGGTCGTCGTCCACAAAAAGTAAGTGCGGTGCATCGTTCATATCGGATTGTTTTCGGCGCAAATGTCCAGATTCTGGGGCAGAATCTCCACCCACAGTTTTTACGCTTTTTAACCTTTTTTGAAAGTTCGTTGAACAATTGCCTCCTGCCCGGCCCCGCACCTTTGTCCCATCAAAATCAACAAACACTTTTTTCAACATCTTTTAAAAATTTCAGCACAATGAACTTCTTCAAAAATTTTGCACCTCTCGCTACACTGGCTTTCGCAGCCATTTTGTTCGCCGCCCCGCAGGCCCACGCCCAAAGCACTTCGGGCACTTTTGTTATCCGTCTTGATGTGGAGCCGTCGGCTGCCGCTTATATCAAATTTGACGGCGTGGACGGCGAATGCACCGTCAAAGAAGGCCGCAATATCGTGGGCACCAACACCCGTACCAATGAAAAATTGATGATCGTGGTAAAAAGCGGCAAACTGACCCAATTCGGCACGCAGGCTGTCGGTGGCAAATTCAAAGCCTTGACCCCAACGGCCACGCCTTGCTCCACCATCCACTGCACAACGCTCAACCCGCCCAGGTGCTTCATCTACAACGGCTCGTGCATTTGTGTTTGCGGCCCGTGGATCACGGCAGCAGGCGGAAACTGACCAGTACCGATCAAAAAAAAAGTGCAAGACGAGCCTCCTCCAATACGAGGAGGCTCGTTTTTTTTTTTGGGGGGGGGGCAGGGTGTAACATGCAGGAAAGCCGTATACCTTTGGGACTGAATTTCAAAAGTCATATTTCAATCTGCCTCGTCCATGAGAAAAGTTTTACTACTTGTCGCCCTCGCAGGCTGCGCGTTTTCCGTAAACGCCCAAACCGTGCCCTCTCCTCAGCAAACCGACCAAATCATCCTCGACCCGAACGGCAACGGCAAAGCCGACCCCGGCGACAAAATCCGCTACAAGGTCACCATCCAGAACACCGGCGCGGCCAACGCCACCGGAGTCAAGGTGAACGCCCAGCCGGACCCCCGCACCACGCTGGACTTGGCCTCGTTCCGCACCTCGCCCTTAGCCATGCCCGATGCTTACGCCTGTCTCGGCAATGTGGGCATCACCGTCCCCGACGGTGCCTCCGACCTGCTGGCCAACGACTACGACGACGCGCCAGCCGGGCTGACCGCCACAGTGGGTACCTTCTCCACCACCCAGGGCGGCAGCATCACCATCGCCGCCGACGGCAGTTTTTCCTACAACCCGCCGCGCGGCTACGAGGGCACCGACACCTACCAGTACACCCTCAACGACGGCAACGCTGTGGCGGGCGTGACGGCCACCGACCTCGGCACCATCACCTTCACCGTGAGTGGCCTGATCTGGTTCATCAACAACAACGCCGGTGCCTGCGCCTCTTCCTGCGACGGCCGCATGAGCAACCCCTACACCTCGCTCGCGGCGTTCAACACCGCCAACGACGGTTTGGGCCTGAACCCGGCGGACAACGACAACATCTTCCTCTACGAAAGCGCCACCACCTACTCCGGGGGCATCGTGCTGCGCAACGGGCAAAAACTCTTCGGGCAGGACGCGACAGCCACGCTGGCCGCGCTGACGGGCCTGACACCTCCCACATTCAGCAACGCCTTGCCCGCCACCAACAGCGCCAGCCCATTCGCCAGCATCACCAACGCCAGCGGCGACGGCGTGACGCTGGCCGACGGCAACACCCTGCGCGGTTTCCGGGTGGGCAACTGCTCGGATTTCGGCATCGAAAACAGCGGCACCACCTCGGTGGGCAACCTCATTGTCAGTGAAGTGAGAATCAACAACACCACAGGTGGCGGTTTCGATGCCAGCCACGGCAGCGGGACTTCCATGAACGCCGTTTTCGACGCGATTACGTCAAGCGGCGGCACGAATGGCATCAACCTGAGCAACTGCGCGGGTACTTTCACTGTGAATGGCGGCACGATCGTCGACCCCACCGGCACAGGCGTGCTGATTTCAGGCGGTACGGTGGTTTTTTCCAGCAGCGGGGCGATTACCGACATTTCCGGCTTCGCCGTAGACGTGGACAACCACGACAGCGGCAACGTGACTTTTTCGGGAAATATCACCTCTACGGCTTCAGGTATTCGGGTGCAGAACTGTGGCGGGGGGACGAAGACGTTCAGCGGCAGCAGCAAAAGCCTGACCACGAGCGCAAACGCCGCCGTCACCCTGACCAATAACACTGGCGCCACCATCAACATCACGGGCAACGGGCTGGTCATCAACACGACCAGCGGCACGGGCTTCAACGCCACTGGCGGCGGCACGGTGTCGGTGCAAGGTTCGGGGAATACTATTTCTTCCACCACCGGAACCGCCCTCAACGTGGTGAGCACCACCATCGGGGCAAGCGGCTTGACCTTTCAGAGCATTTCCTCCTCCGGCGGCTCGGCAACGGGCATTATCCTCGACAACACCGGCTCGTCGGGCGGCCTGACGGTAACCGGCGATGGGGTGAACACTTCGGTGGGCGGCAACAGCACGGGCGGCACGATTGCCAACAAAAGCGGCTCGGATGCAGCCACCACCACCGGCTGCGGCATTTATCTGAACAACACCCGCGACGTGGTGCTGCGCAGGATGACCATCAACGGCGTGAACCAAAACTTTGGCATCCTCGGGTTTGCCGTCACCAATTTCACCCTCGAATACGCCACAGTGGGAGCGCCCTCGCCCACCTCGGCTGCAAGCGTGGCTTCCCACACGCAGGGCACCTCCACCTCCGGCAGTGGCGAAGGCGCCATCTATTTTGGCAACGACAACGCCGGGCAAATCGGCCTGAGTGGCACGGCTTCGATAACAAACTGCCAAATCAGCGCAGGTCGCTACGACAATATGCGCGTCACCAATTCCGGCGGCACACTCGACCGCTTGACCATCACCGGAACGACTTTCGGCCTGAACTCCGCCGCCCTGCCCGGTACCGCCAACGCTGCGCTGACCGTTATGGCCCGCCGCCCGACAAGCGGCAACACCGTGCTCAACTCTACCGTCACGGGCTGCACGTTCTCCGGCTCACCGGGCAACGCGGCCAATTTCACCGGTCAGGAACCGACCACCTCGCTCGGCGTGTCCACCGATATTATTTTCCAAAACAACACCATCACCAACAACCACGCGAACAACAACATCGGCGGCTGCAACCTCACCATCGCCGGGTTCAGCAACACCACGTTCAACGCCTCCAACAACACCATGAGCGGGGCCAACGGCAGCGCCATCACGCTCCAACTCGGCGCACCGGTTGGAGGCTCAACAGTAGCCACTTCCATGGACGGGACGCTCAACAACAATACCATCGGAACCGGGACCGCCGGTTCGGGGTCTGCGAGCGGCAACGGCATTTTCTTCTCTTTTGCCGACAATGCCACCGCCCCCAAAGGGCAGGTCACGCTCGCCGTCACCAACAACACCATCCGCAACTACAACGGGAATGCCGGCATCTATGCCGACAACACGGGCGGGAGCTACAACTTGGATGTGACCATAACGGGCAACACGACTTCTGGCCCTGGCGCAGGGGCATTCGCCGGGCTGGCACTGGCGGCAGGTTCGCCCACTTCTGCGGATGACATTGACGTGTGCGCCTCCGTCACAGGCAATAATTTTAGCGCCGGTGACCCAGCCAATGCCAACGACATCATCATGGGCGGGGGCGCGTCAGGCTTGTCGTCCATACGCCTTCCGGGTATAACCCTCTCGGGCACGGAGGCGAACCGACAAGCGCAAGTGCAGGCGTTCCTGCTGAGCAACAACAACGTGGCGGGCACGGTAGCCTCGGCATACGTCGATGCTCCGGCCACGTTTGTGACGACTTTTGTGGCTGGCGCAGGCTGCGCCACACCGACGCACTAAGTTTGATTGGGCGGCACAGAGTCACCCAGATTTGACAACTTTTCAAAAGTTGTCAAATCTCCCCCACCCAAAACCCAACCCGAAAACCCCGCACCATTTTTCGCCTTTAAAAGAAAATACGTCATGCCACATATTTCGCAAAGCATTAAAAATCAAACCCTCGCCACCTTCGCGCTGCTGCTCGCAGCCTTCGTCGGCCAGGCCCAAAACCCCTTCCCCACCAGCGGCTTCACCCTGCCAGCGGGCAAAAACATCGTCGTCACCTACGAAGTGACCGTGAACGCCAATGCCTGCCCCACCGGCACGGTGCCTTCCTTAAACCTCTCCAACCAAAGCCAGGTGCAGGGCGGCAACTTCCCTACCGTGAACACCCACGAAACCAACCCCGGCACGCCCGACCCCACGCTCACTCCCTTCGGCGGCCTCACGCTCGGCAACCTCGTGTACAAAGACGTAAACAAGGACGGCGACTACGACATGGGTACCGACCTGCCGATTGACGGCGTTCAACTCCGCTTGTATGTGGACGACGGCGACGGCGTACTTGACGCGGGCGACGGTGCCCACATCGCCACCAACACCACGGCAGGCGGCGGGCTGTATGCCTTCGTTGTTTGCCCCGGCAACTACATCGTGGAGGTCATCCCCGCTAATTTCAACTCCGGCAATGCCCTGTACGACAACGCCCTCATGGCGGCGCTCGTCAGCAGCCCCATCGGAGGCGCGACCGACCCCGACAACGACGTGAACGACGACGACAACGGCGACCCGGTCAGCGGTTTCGGCGTAGCCTCGGCAGCCATCACCGTAGCCTATGGCGCGGAGCCTGACGGCGCCGACCTGAACACCAACAACCGCCTGGACTTTGGTTTCAAAACGCCGACGACCGTAACGATTGGCAACAGAACCCTCGCCGAAGGCACGGGCGGCGGCCCGACGGCCTTCAACTTCACCGTCACCCGCTCCGACACCGATGGAGCCTTCTCCCTGACCGTGAACACCACCGGGGGCACTGCTACCAGCGGCACAGATTTTACCGCCATCAGCGGCGGCACGGCATCCTTCACCGCCGGGGGCAGCCTGACGGCAACCGTCACTGTGGACGTGACGCACGACAACATCGTGGAGGCCAACGAGACCTTCACCGTGAACCTCAGCGGCGCACCCGCCGGGGTGGTCATCACCGACGGCACCGGCGACGGCAGCATCACGAACGACGACGCGGCGACGGTGACGCTCACCGGCACCCAAAGCCAAAACGAAGGCAACACAGCCAGCCCGACCACCGATTTTTACTTCACGGCTACGTTAGACAACCCCGTACAGGGCGGCTTCACCATCGCGTATGCCACGAACAATGGCACTACCAACCCAGCAACCGCTGGTAGCGATTACACCGACAACGACGGCACCATTAATTTTGCCGGCACGGCGAGCGAGGACCACTTCATCATCGTGCAGGTGCCGGGCGATGTCACGGTAGAGTTGAATGAAACGTTCACTGTCACCCTCGGCACCATCACGGGCGCACCGGCTGGCGTGACCGCCGCCGGCTCGCCGCAAACGGGCACCATCACCAACGACGACGCGGCCACGGTGAGCATCGCCGCCAACCTCGCCCAGATGGAAAACATCACGCCGCAAGCCTTCTCCATCACCCTCAGCAACCCGGTGGACGTGAACGTGACGGTGCAGTTCAATACCGCCAATATCACCGCCATGACGGGCGACAACGATTATACTGGCATTGTAAATCAAGTTGTTACGTTCCCTGCGGGCACCACGACGGCCCAAACCGTCAATGTGACTGTGAACAACGACAACAAGGTGGAGAACAACGAGACCTACGGCGTGAGCATCGGCAGCCTCTCGGCGGGCGGGCGAAACGTGACGATTGGATCGAGCAACCGCACGGGGAACATCCTGAATGACGATGCGGCCACGGTGACGCTGACAGGTGGCGGCTCGGCCAACGAGGGCAACAATGGCACGACACCGCGCATGTTCACCGCTACGCTGAACAACCCCGTACAGGGCGGCTTCACGCTGGCCTACACCACCTCGGACGGCACGGCCACCACAGCAGACAACGATTATGTGGACAACGACGGCCCCGCGCTGAGTTTTACCGGCACGGCGAGCGAAACCCAAACCATCACCGTACTGGTCAATGGCGACCTCAACATCGAGGCTGACGAGACCTTCACCGTGTTGCTGGGCACCATCACCGCACCCACCACCGTGCAAACCAACGCCATCAGCATCGCTGGCACCAACCCCCAAACTGGCACCATCACCAACGACGAAAAAGACTGGGGCGACGCGCCCGACCCGACTTACCCAACGCTCGCTGCCAGCACCGGGGCCAACCACGCCGCCGCACTCGGCGGCCTCCGCCTCGGCGCCACCATTGACGGCGACCTCAACGGCCAGCCCAACGCTACCGCTACGGGCGACGGCGCAGACGAGGACGGCGTGACCCTCCCCGCCTCGCTCATCACCGGCTTGACAGCCAACATCACGGTAAATGCTTCGGGAACGGGCAACCTCAACGCTTGGGTAGATTTCAACCAAAACGGCACCTGGGAAAGCCCTGGCGAACAGGTGTTCACCAATACCGCGCTCGTGGCGGGCGACAACGCTTTATCCTTTGCTGTACCGGGCGGTGCCACCCTCGGCACCTCTTTTGCCCGCTTCCGCCTCAGCAGCGCGACGGGCCTCACGCCCACAGGCAATGCCGCCGACGGTGAAGTGGAGGATTATCAGGTTGATATTTTGAGCAATTCCTACTCCATCAGCAGCCCGATGGTGACGGAGGGCGACGCACCTGGCACTAAAATACTCAAGTTTATCATCAGCCGATCGGACAACACCAACGCAGGATCGGTAGATTATTCCGCGCCCTCCGGCACCGCCTCATCGGGTACAGACTATCAGGTATTTGCCAGTGGGACGGCTAATTTCACCGCAGGCGGAGACATGTCAACGGAAGTTTCCGTCACCGTCAACGGCGATGGCATTGTGGAAGACAATGAAACAGTAATCATCACCCTGAGCAACCCGGTGGGCGGCGGCATCGGCACCGGCACGGGCACCGGCACCATCACCAACGACGACCTCGCTACGCTGACCCTCACGGGCGGCGCCACTCAAAACGAGGGCAACGCCAGCACCGTGACCTACACCTTCACCGCTACGCTGAACAAGGCGGTGCAGGGCGGTTTCCAAGTGGCCCACACCACGGGCGGCGGCTCGGCCACCGCTGGCTCCGATTACACGGACAACGACGGCACCCTGACTTTTTTAGGAAATATTGGCGAAACCAAATCGTGGACGGTGGACGTGAGCGGCGACAACACGGTGGAATTGGACGAGACTTTTGACGGCACATTAGGGGCCATCACCATGACCTCGACGGTGCAAGCGGCGGCCATTTCCCAACTCGGCTCGCCGCAAACCGCCACCATCACCAACGACGACTCGGCCATAATGAGCATCGCCGCCCACGTAAGCCAATCGGAAGCCATCACGCCCCAAAACTTTACCGTGACACTGAGCAATCCCGTAGATGTGCCAGTCAGTGCCGAGCTTATACCTTCGAGTCCTTTGAGTAACCCCGCCCAATTCGGGGCTGACTTTAATGGGTTCCCTACTGTGACCTTCCCGGCCAACAACAATGCCGACCAAACGGGGTCTTTCTCGATTGTCAACGATAATGTAGTAGAGGCGAACGAGCAATATGCCGCGACGCTCCGGTTTCTGAACATAGGCGGTCGCAGCGTAAGTTACGGTATCCGAGACCGCACGGGCACCATCCAAAACGACGACGCGGCCACCGTGACGCTCACGGGCGGCGTTTCCCAAAACGAAGGCAACAGCGGCACCACCGCCTACACTTTCACCGCAACGCTGAACAACCCCGTGCAGGACGGATTCACGCTGGCCTACACGACCAACAACGGCACGGCGACCACCGCCGACAACGACTATGTGGACAACGACGGCCCTGCGCTGAGTTTCACTGGCACAGCCAATGAAATGAAAACCATCACCGTACAAGTCAACGGCGACAACGCGGTGGAGACTGACGAGACCTTCACAGTAGCACTGGGAACCGTCACAGCCCTCACGCCTATGCAAACTGCGGCCATCAGCACGGCGGGTTCGCCCAAAACGGGTACCATCACCAACGACGAAGTGGACTGGGGCGACGGACCTGATTCCCTGCCTACCATTTTATTTATGAATGGCGCACGCCACAATACGATTTTTGGCTTCCATCTTGGCGCTTCTGTTGATGGCGAAACTGACGGTCAGGCAACCGGAGGCACACACAGCAATCCGGCAAATGGCGACGACACCGATGCCGATGGCGACGATGAGGACGGCGTAACCCTGCCCGGCGCTTTTGTAGTCGGTACAACAGCTACCGTAACCGTTAACGCTTCTCAGGCGGGCAAACTCGACGCTTTCATGGATTTTAACTGGAACAGAGAACTCGACGACGCTGGAGAGAAAATCTTTAACAACGTGGCGCTTGTTCCGGGCGACAACGTACTTTCATTTGCTGTGCCTCCCGGTGCCGTTGTCGGTTCTTCATTCATACGCTTCCGATTCAGTTCGGCAGGCGGCCTGTCACACCAGGGCTTGGCTGCTGACGGCGAAGTGGAAGATTATCGGGTCGAAATCGTCAACACCCAGTTCTCCATTGACGACCCGACGCTGGCCGAAGGCAACAGCCCCGGCACCAGCAACCTCGCCTTCACCATCAGCCGCAACGTGAACGTCAATGCCTGCTCGGTGGACTACGCCATCACGGGCGGAACGGCCACTTCCGGCACGGATTACCAGGTGTTTGCCAGCGGCACAGCCAACTTCACGGCAAGCGGTGCCATGTCCCAGCCCGTCACCGTCACCGTGATCGGCGACATCACGGTGGAGCTCGATGAAACGGTGGTGATGACGCTTTCCAATCCCGTGAACGCCTCCATTCTTGACGGAACCGCCACGGGCGAAATCACGAACGACGATCAGGGCGTGATCACCATCAGCAGCCCAACGGTGACGGAAGGCAACACGGGAACCGTAAACGCCACTTTCAACATCTCGATGAGCAACCCCGCGGACGCGAACGTGGTGCTGAACTACGCCACGCAGGACGGCACGGCCATGCTCGCCGACAACGATTTTCAAAACACGGCCGGGAGCCACACGCTCACGCCGGGGCAGACGATGAAAACCGTGAACGTGCCCGTGGTGGGCGACTGTACCATAGAGCCGAATGAGCAGTTTGCGTTGCGCCTCAGCACATTGAACCCCAACGGGCGCGATGTCATTTTCAGCGGCAGCAACCCGACACTCGACGGCACAGGCACCATCAACAACGACGACGCACTACCAGAAATCACCTGCCCCCCGGATGCCGAATACGATACCGACCCGGGCCAGTGCAACGCCTTGATCACCCTGCCCTTGCCTACCCTGAACAGCATTTGCGGAAGCAACACGCTGGAATGGCGCGGGCGGCAAGTGGATGAGCTCAACGTGCCGCTTCAGCCGTACTCCATGTACCTGCCTTCGAGCAACCGCACCGCCAATTTCAGCAAGGGGCGTTTTGAAATCGAGTGGAAGGCCACCGACGGTTCCGGCACCTCGACGTGCAGTTATTTCATCGAAATCGTGGACAACGAACTGCCGGAAATCACTTGCCCCGGCCCGGTAACGGTACCCTGCTCCAGCAACGTGCCGCCAGTGAATCTGGCCGATGTTACGGCTACCGATAACTGCCCTGGAGTGACCAAATCGCACGTCGGCGACGCTACCAGCAACATGACCTGCGCCAACCGCAAAACCGTCACCCGCACTTATCGGGCCACGGATGCCTCCGGCAACAGCACCACCTGCGTTCAGGTCATCACGGTGTTCGACAACGTGATTCCCGTGTTTACCTCAGTACCAACCAACGTGACCGTGCAGTGCAACAGCATACCCGCCGTGGGCAGCCCGGCAGCCAGTGACGGCTGCGGCGGCGCAGTGAGCATCGCCTACGACGGCCAAACGGTGTCCAACATCCTGTGTACGGACAAGTACACCCTCACCCGAAAATGGACAGCCACTGACCTGTGCGGCAACACCAAAACCGCGACCCAACGCATCGTGGTGACGGACACGCAACTGCCCAACTTCACCAGCACGCCAGCCAACGTGACCGTGCAATGCAACGCCATTCCGGCCCCTGCAACGCCCACGGCCACGGATAACTGCGACGCTTCAGTGGCCGTGACCTACAACGGCCAGACCACCACGGCAGGCAGTTGCCCCAACGCCTACACCCTGACCCGCCGCTGGACTGCCGCCGACAACTGCGGCAACACACGCAGTATTTCGCAGCGTATCACGGTAGTGGACAATGTGAAACCGGTGTTCTCCTCGGTGCCCGCCGACGGCAGCATTTCTTGCTCCGACCCCATTCCGGGCGTGGGCACCCCGACGGCATCGGATGCTTGCGGCGGCGGGGTCACCATCGCATACTTGGGTCAAACAACCACCAGCGGCACTTGCCCGAACAGTTACCAGATCAAGCGCACCTGGCGGGCGACCGATGTGTGCGGCAACAGTACGGCAGCTACTCAGATAATACAGGTATCGGACGGCGGTGTGCCGGTGTTCACCTCCACTCCCGGGCCGCTGACCATAGAATGCACTGACTTCCCGCCGCCACTGGTTTCGCCCACAGCCTCGGATGCCTGCGGGGGCTACGTCCATATCACCTTTCTCGGCAATGTGGCCACCGGAAGCGGCTGCGCGGCGGACTACACCATCACCCGCACTTGGCGGGCCGACGATTTGTGTGGCAATACTGCCACGACTTCGCAGGTGATCACGGTGTTGGGCACGAGCTACGGGCAGCAGGAAACGGAGAACCGGGCACAAGAGGGCGGGCACCCAAATGATGCAGGGCGACCACAAGGGCCGCGCCTACGGGTGCAACCCAATCCGACGAGCGACCGGGTTTGGCTCGACCTGTCCGGTTACGCCAGCGAGGCCGTGACGGTTTCGATTTTCGGCGACCTCGGCCAGTTGGTTTGGGAGCGGCGAATACCAGCGGTGGAGGACTTGAAACTGTCCGTCAGCCTGCGCGAGGCGGGCGCTGCGGCGGGGGTTTACACCCTGAGCGTGCGCAGTGCGGGCGGCGTGGCAACGAAACGAGTGGTGCTGGTGGACTAAGAGCCTATGTAACCCTCGCACCGCAAGGTGCGAGGGTTACATAGGCACCTATAAGACGTGGTCGCCGTACCAGTCAAATCCAAGGCTTTTACTCGCTTCAAAATCAGCTTTGGCCTGCTCCGTGTTGTTCTTCAGAAAATGGGCCAGTCCGCGATAGTACTTGTCGTATTCCGTTTGGGGCGGCAGCAGGGTTGCTTGATCCGCCGCCTGGTCTCTGCCGCCCGTATTTCTGCTGTTGTGGTACTGGAGCGCCAGCTGCGACCAATATTGAATGTTCTGCGGTTGGAGGCAAACGGCCCTTTGGAGGTAGCAGATAGCGGAGGTGCCCAGAGTACGGTTTGCAAACCGGGCATTGAGGTCCGCCAGCATGCCGTTGATATACTCCGGGTTTTTCTCCGGGTTCGAATAGAGGTGGTCGAGGGTTTGGAAAAGCCCTTGCGCTTCGTCCGCCTTGTTTACCTTCAAAAGCAGCCAGATTTTGACAACTTTTGCTTCCGGCAAATCGGCGCTTCTGCCGGGCAGGCTCGCCAGGCATTCTTCTGCCTCGGTCAAGCGCTTCAATTGTAGGTATGTCGTTGCTTGGTTTAAAAGTACGTTTGGTTTGGCAGCCTGATGGAAGATGTTCCCCGAATTGCGTTCGATCTCCTTCAACGCCCGGTCGAAGGATTCGGCGGCCAAATCAAAATACTGGCAATGATATGCAGCCAAGCCAAGGCCAAACCACGTTCGGGGGTCGCCGGGGAATTCTTTGGTGAGCGCGTCGTACGTTTCTCGTGCGGCCTCAATTTTGAAGCCGTCAAAGTAAACGGCAGCAAGAAGCAGGCCGGGAGAAATCAGTCCCAGGTGGGCATAGTCGTTCGACAGAAGTTTCAGGCGTGATTCGGCTTTTTCCAGTTCTCCATTTTGCCAGTGGAAGTTGGCTGATTTAAAATCTGCAAGCAAGATTTCTTTCTCCTCCACCGACAACCGCGCGGGCGCAGTGTGGAAAAACTCCGCCTCCAGATCGCCGACCCAAGGCTGAAAAGCCCAGGGAATGAAGCGCTTCCCCATTTTTTCTACCAGTTGCGCGACGGCCTTTTCGTACGCGCCGTGCTGGTCAAAATTGTCGTCAGCGTCTCGTGGGGCAAGGTCGAAATAGGTTATTTTGTTGAAAACCGACTTCTTCTTCCGCCATTTTCCGGGGTTGGCCACCAAGCAAACAAGGAAGCGCCCGGTGGAGGAAAACTCATTCCATCCTTTCAAAATTTCTATTTTCACTTCTGCGGAGGCCCGAGCATGGGGGCTGTCCAACAAACAGAAATAGTCCGCTGCCCGGAGCGCGGCTAAGTATTCATCTTGGTAGTCTGTGCCTTTTTTGCTGTCTTTTTCGTACCGCCAAACGAGCAGGCCCGACCGCGTCAGGTCGTCGTAGATGCGCATGGCGAGGTGGCTATCCGCAGATGCATAGCTAAGGAACACTTTGGGTGCAGCCCGAACGTCAGAAATTGTCCCAGACGACGGGCGTAGGGGCTGCGGGCTGAACAGCCACTTTTTCAAGGGATCGAAGAAAACGGCTCCAATCCGTCGGATTGTGTTGTTTGGCATAACGGAACAAAGCGGAAAATTGCATGGTGTTGCGGGCGGCATCATAAACGGCCGGGGTGAATTTTTCGAGGTTCTCCCTGTGGCCCTTCATTTTCTGGGTCAGGTTGTCAAGGGGTATGACTTCCGGTTTCAAGGCTTTTGCTTCCTCCCCTTTTTGGTTGTACTGAAGGATCAGGCTATTACGGCGGTCGTTCAGTTTGACGCGCTCGGCATACAGCAGGCTTGGGTTGGCGATGGAGTCCGAAATGGCGTTGATCCGTCCCATGATCGCATTAGCGTCCAATACGATACGGTTCCTTTTCTCTACGAAAGCGGCTTGATCGGATGTCCAGAAATAATAGTACGGCGCCCCGCTCAAGGTCAGATTTTGTCCATTCCGCCCAATGCGCACCTCTTCTCCGGCATCCATGAACACGTATGCCTGATAGCGGGCTTCGGTATTGAACACCGAGTGCAGGGCACGTGCCGCCTGAAGCGCGGTCTCCTGTTCGCCAACGGACTCGCCCGCACCCAAAACCAGTTTATTGCCGAATTCGGGAAGCTTCCAAAATTCGGAGAGGTCGAAAAACTGGGCATCGCAATGCAGAAGCCGCATGCCAAGCAATGTATTCAAAAAAGCGGGATGAAAAACGAGGTGGTAGGTATGCTCGGTAGTTTGCGGCCCGAACATGGACATACAGGCTTGAAACCGGCTGTCGGCATAGTTCGCAATTGGCACTAATTGCCAATCGTACAGCGCAGCGACCAAGGTATCCTTTCCTGCAATAAGGTTGAACCGTTGCCCATCCGGTTTTTTCGCGTTGTAAAAAAACGAAAGGCGGCTGGCGGGAAAGCCCTCGTCTGGGCGGGCTACGCACTGAAACGCGACACCCCCGACCTTTTCCAAAAAGTCATAATCGTGCAGGTCTTTCGGTGCCTCAAAGGTCTTCTCGAGCAAGCGTTCTTTTATGGGGGCGTAGTTCGGCGGCAAAGGCTCGGTGTACATCACGTATTGCCGGTTTCTGCCAAAATACCAGTTTGGCCCATCCCACGTGAAAGCGGCGAGCAGCATTCCAAGAAAAAGGGCCAAACAGTGGAAGCCGGCGCGTAGGGTAAAGTAAGTGCGTGTCCTGTTCATTTACTTCAGTTTTCTTTGCGTTTGCCAAACAAAGAGGACGCAAAATAGGCATAATTGACGAACAACTAAAATGATACACACCTCCTCTTGCACTCTTGCAGCTATTCCACGAAAATGCAGCGAGGTGCCTTGATATTACACACTCAGGTCGCCTTGCTGGGCGGAATGCCGAATCGTTCCTTGAACGCCCGGGAGAAATATTTTTCACTCCCAAAACCAGTGCGCAGAGACACTTCGGAGACATTGCCCTCCCGGTTCCTGAGCATGATCATGGCCCGGTCGAGGCGATAATCGCGCACAAAATCCGCCACGTTCTGGTCGGTGAGGGCCTTTATCTTGCGGAACAACTGCGTCCGGCTGAGCAGCATTTTTTGGGCGAATTCTTCCACGCCCATGCTTTCGTCGGTCAGGTGCTGTTCCACCATGAGCGTGAAGCGCCGGAGGAAGGCACGGTCGGGGTCAGACAAAAAGTGGTTCGTCTCTTCGGTGGCGTTCGGTGCGGGCACCGCCCCGGAAAATTCCTTTTGGTAGCGCTGGCGCACTTTGCGGCGCGTTTCCACCAGATTCTCCATGCGGGCCACCAGTTCTTCGGTGTTGAAGGGCTTGGTCAGATAGTCATCGGCACCCCTGCGCAGGCCCTTCAGTTTGGAGTCGAGTGCCGACTTGGCGGTGAGCAAGATGATGGGGATGTGGGAGGTCAACTCGTTGTTTTTTAATTCGTCGCACAGGGTGTAGCCGTCTTTGCGCGGCATCATCACATCGGAGATGATGAGATCGGGCAGCAGTTCGAGGGCCTTGCGAACGCCCTCTTCGCCGTCGGAGGCTTCGATGACTTGCCAGCCTGCGCTCGTGATGGGTTTTTTGATGAACTGGCGGAGTTCGGGGTTGTCTTCGACGACGAGGACTATGGCCTCACCCCCCGGCCCCCTCTCCAAAATGGGAGAGGGGCTGGGGGTGAGGCTCGTC
>JBEBHD010000108.1:0-16216 GCA_040080915.1 Saprospiraceae bacterium | reverse complement strand
GCATGAAGCAAAATTTGCCGCTTGCAGCCCGGCGACTGAAATTTAAACACGCTCTTACTGCCAAACATGACATGAGCGGTTCTACCCGCAAATCTTTTCGTTTTTTTGAGCCGAATTTTTTCACGACCCGACTCATGCGCATCTGCCAGTTGTTCCCGTTCCTTTTTTTTCCCCTCACCCTGTCGGCTCAAACGGACTCGGCCTCCCTGCTGCTCGCCCCGGAGCGCCTGCTCGACACCAATATCCAGACCATCAAACGGGGCCTGAGCAAACGACAGGTAGCGGCGGCCACCCGTTCACTCGAGGACGTGGATCAGGTGCCGTTCACGGTGTGGGTGGTGACGGCACAAGACATCCAGCGCAACGGGTTTGTCACCCTCGGTGACGTGCTGCGGGCAGCACCGGGCGTGCGGGTGTCGCAGCCTGGCAACGCCTTGGAGGGCGAGACGTTTCTCGTGCGCGGGCTGCCCGGCAACCGCTATATGAAAGTGCTCATCAACGACGTGCCCGTAAAACCGACCGCCGCGCCCGGCATGCCCATCGGGTACCAACTGCCCATCCGGCAGGCCGAGCGCATTGAGGTTGTATATGGCCCCGCTGCGGCCATTTACGGCGACGGTTCCTGCGCGGGCGTGGTCAACATCGTCCTGAAGGAAAACGAACGGCCCATTTTCACCCAGGCCGACCTCTCGTTCGGCAGTTTCGGCTACAACAGCCTCGACCTCATGCTCGGCGGCAAACTGTTTCGGGACAAAAACATTTTCCGCTTCAGCCTGTATGGCAGCAGCACCGTGCGCGAAAACACCGATTATTACTACGACGACAACCTGTTCAAGGCCAAAAACTACCTGCCTTTCGGTTTGGACACGAGCCTGTACACGGGAAATCCCAACTACCGCGCTCGCGACCTCGGCGACTCCGTGGCCCGCACCGCCCCCATAGCCCACGAAAGCCGTTTGCTGGGCATCAACCTAACGTGGCGCGGCATCCATTTTAACTACAACCGCCTCACCCGCTTTGACCACAGCGGCCTCGGCCTCAGCCCGCTCGCCATTTCGTACGCCAACCCGTCGAACCGTATCGCCGAACAGATCGAAACATTTGCCTTCAGTTACCAGCGCAAACGCAACGAGCGCACCACTACCAACACGCTCTCGATCCTGCGCTACTCCGTGCAGGGCGGCTCCTCGTTCACATCTATCTTCGACCGCCTGAGCGCTGCGCTGTACTACGCCAAGGCCCCCGAACTGACTACCGACATGGAGCGCCGCGACCTGCTTTCCGACATCTATAGGCGCTACAGTTCCGAGGAGCGCTACTTCGCTGCGGAAGGGCTTGATGTTCGGTTGGAATCCAAAATCAATGCCCGGCTGAACCCCGCCCTCACGCTGGATGCCGGCATACAGGCCAATGCGGGCAGTGGCGTACCGCCGATGGGCTATTATCCCGGCCCCATTGAGGTGCGTCTGAACGGGGAAAGCGACCCGCCCCAACCGTTCCCCTTTGGCCCGCAGGACGAGGGCTATCTCGATGCCAGCGCTTTCGCCCAACTGCACTGGCGCGGCAAAAAAACGACCATCATCGGCGGCTTTGCCGCCAACTACGCCTACAACAACCCGGTTGAAGTGGCACCCCGCCTCGCAGTGAAGTACCGGGCTGACAGCACCTGGTCGTTTCGATTTACCTACGCCGAGGGTTTTCAGCGCCCCAGCGTGTACGGCCGCGTGGCGACTTATCGGATCGGCACCGACCCCGTTCGGGCCGAACCGGCCTTTCACGACCTGACCCGCACCGAGCGGGTTCGTTCGTTGGAGTTGGGCCTGCGCCGGTATTCCGACCGGTTCACGTCCGACTTTGTTTTTTTCTATCAGGAAGCGCACAACCTGGCCCGCGACGGCTACCTGCGTCAGACTGGAAATGGCTGGCGGTACGGTTTCGAGCAGGCTCCCGGGCTGGCTATGGCGCTGTGGGGCATCCAGGGTACCATTGGCGACGACATCCTCGACTTCGACCTGACCTCCCAAACGCCCGGCGAGAACCAGATCACGGCGCACGGCGAGTTTTATTTCCAGTACGCACGGGGCCGCGAGTGGTTCGGTTACGACCGGCCCGCCACCGACGACGTGCGCAACTACCCCCGCTGGATCACCCAGCTGCGCCTCTCGTTGCAGGCCCAAAAGTGGGAGTTCATGGTCAGTACCTCCAGCAACAACACCATCCTCGGCGGAACGGTGGCCTACCGCGACCAGTTCGAGCGCGTCATCGCCGATCCCCGCTATGCCAGCTACCGCATTTGGGATGCCATGTTCCGCCTGTACCTGAGCAAAAACTTCCTCGTGTACGTCCACATGCGCAACCTCTTCGACCGTCAGCACGCCGGTATTGATGCCACCGGCACGCCCGACGACCTGCTGTACAACCCGCAGCCAGGTAGGGTGCTGCGTTTTGGGGTGAATTATGATATGAAATGAGGAGCGTTTGCACACCCCCGAACTATTGAGAATTTGGTTGTCTATTTCATTTTCAGGACAAACTTACTTGTAACTCGCGCCATTAGCTTTATTTCGATTTTGGCTGAATGAAGTCCCACAGGTTTCCGTACAAATCCTCGAAAACGACGACGGTGCCGTAGGGTTCTTCTGCCGGTTCGCGCACGAACCGGATGCCTTGTGCCACCATTCGGTGGTAGTCGCGCCAGAAGTCGTCGGTGTACAAAAAAAGGAAGACTCGCCCGCCGGTCTGGTTGCCCACGCGGCTGAGTTGGTCGTCATTGGCGGCTTTGGCCAGCAGCAGCCGGCACTGCCCGGTGCCTGGTGGTGCCAGCACGACCCAGCGCTTGACGGCGCTCATGGGGGTGTCCTCCAGCAGTTGGAAGTTCAGTTTTTCGGTGTAGAAGCGGATGGCCTCGTCGTAGTCTTGTACGACGAGGGCGATTTGGGCGATGTGTTGTTGCATGCAGTGTCAAAAAAACTCCAGTTGTGCTTGCGTGGCAGTTGTTGGCCGCAGACATTCCAAAAAAGCAATGATACGCTCTTCGCCCGGTATTTCAGTCAAGCGGGCGGTCCTGCATATTTTTTGAATCTCTGCGGTTGACACGGATGTCGCCACCGCTGCAAGATCTATTCGTTGCAAAATTTCTTTGGTGTACATGCGCTTGGCATCTGCAAAGGCGATGGCATTCAGCAGATTGGTCACATTGGTGTGATTCAGTAACGCGAACGCTATGGCTGCATCATCGTAGCGTGCAAATCCGATGAAATAGCAGGTATCGTCAAGCATCAACGTTGGAGGAGGCTGATCTTTGTGCTCCAAAAAATACTGAAGAATACTGAACTTGGTTGCCCACACGTAGGGTTTGTATATCTCGATCCCGACCACCGTTTGTAGATAGGGAAACGCCGATAGCGCAGCAACGATAAAGTTTCCTTTTCCAAATGTAGGCTCAAGCAAAAGCGCAGGAGTTGCTCCTTCCTGTTTCAAAAACCGGACAACCCGATTTGCCAAATCGGGATTTGTTTGAAAATCGCCGTAGGCAGTACGATCTTGCTCTTGCACAAGGTCATGGGACTCGGATAAATAGCAAGCAAAGTCGGCCGCTTCCGAAGGGGTTTCAAAAAAATCAACAATCCCACACGCCGAACGGAGAATCTGGTTGATGTGCGTGAAATCGCAAGCCTTCTGAAAAACATTTTTCAAAAAACTGCGACTCTCCCAGCCTATTTGTGCTTCTGCGAACTGCATCATCTGTTGATTTTGTCGGTGATTTTGGTAATTCCCATCACCGCTTCTTCCAGATTTACGATGCGTTGGTACTGGAGTCGCCATTGCAAAGCATTGGAAATGGTAAGGTAGCCTTGCGCTGGGGTTGCCTGATTGAAGTTACTTTAATATCTGTCTCAATCCCGAGGCCGGGTAAATCAATTCCATTTGCCGAGTTGCCAATTTCCAACGTGTACGAATCAGATTGATTTACGGGGGTGAAGAGACTTGGCTTGTGGAATCTACAAAAGGCCTGTATGTGAAGCGGTTCAAACTCACACCTCCTGCCTTAAAACCTCCAGCGGCGGTTTGCGCACCACCTCCCGGCTGTTCAGCAGACCGATAACCACAGTGACCCCGGTGATGCCCACAAACGTCAGCAGCAGCGGCCACCAATCCGGCTCGAACGGGATGCCGAACGCGAATCGCGCCAGCGCCCAGGCACCAGCCACCGACAGACCCACGCCTGCCAGGCACGCCAGCCCGCCCAGAAGCAGGTACTCCAGCGCGATGATGCGCAGGATGACCCGGCGGCTCGCGCCGAGTGTGCGCAACAAAACGCTCTCCCGGATGCGGGCAAACTTGCCCTGATAGATCGAACTGATGAGCACCAACAGTCCCGTGAGGATGCTGAACATGGCCATAAAACGGATCACAAATGACACCTTACCCAGCACCTCGTCCACCGATTTGAGGATTTGCGTCAGGTCTATGGCCGACACGTTCGGGAAACGCTGCACCAATGCCGACTGGAATGCAGCGCTCTGTTCGGCGTTGTTTACCCGCGACACCACGACGTGAAACTGCGGCGCCGCCTCCAGCACGCCCGTGGGGAACACCACCATGAAGTTGGTCTGGATGCGGGTGAAATCCACCTCACGCACACTGCCCACTTCGGTTTCAAGCAGGGCACCCTGCACGTTGAACACGATTTTGGAACCGACCTTGACTTTCATGCCGCGCTGCAGGTTGTCGGAAATGGACACCCGGATCGGCTCGCCGGGCTGGTGAACGCCATCCCATTCGCCTTCGAGGATTTTCTCCGTCCCGATCAGCGTGTCGCGGAACGTCACCCGGTACTCCCGGTCCCACACCCAGCGGGGGACGCGCTGGTCGTCGTCGTGCGGGCTTTCCGTTTCTCTTTCCGTTGGTTTTTCCGTCTCCACGGGTTTCCGTTTCCCATCAATTTCTTCCACCCGCACAGCCACGATGGGCACTTGTTGCAGGAGCGGCATCCCATTGGCGCGGACCATGGCCGCTACGGTGTCTTTTTGATCGGTCTGGATGTCGAACAAGACCATGTTGGGCTGGTTGCCGCTGCCGGAAAACTCGACTTGGCGCAACAGCAGGTTTTGGGTCAGGAAAAGGGTGGACAGCAGCATGACCCCCAGTCCAATGGTGACCACCAACAGCACGGTCTGGTTTTCGGGCCGGAACAGGTTGGCGATGCCCTGCCGCCACACGTACGACCATTTTTTGGGAAAAAATTTGCGCAGCAAAAAAGTGAGCAAGCGGGCGGCACCCCAAAGTACGGCGAACGCTGCGGCCAGAGCACCGATGAAGGCAAGGCTCTCCGTCCAATCGCCGATGAGCCAACGGGTGAAACCCATCAGCGCGGCCGTAATCAGGGCGTACACCCCCCACTGGAGCCAGCGACTTGTTGTTTTTTCTTCACCAAAAGAGGCCCGCAGCGTACGCAGCGGCGAGGTACGCAGGATGCCCGCCAGCGGCAACAACGCAAACAGCACTGCCACCGACACGCCGAGCAGTACGCCCTGCAGCGCCGATGTGAGTGAAAAATCGGTGCTGGCTGACTCAATGGGCAGCAGGTCTTTGGTCACCCATGGCAGCGCAATTTGGATGAGCGCCCCAAGCGCCGCACCGGCCACGGCCCCCACCAATCCGATGCCTGCTACCTGAACCAGGTAGACATAAAATGCCTTTCGCCCGCTGGCACCGAGGCAACGCAGAATGGCCACCGTGGGCAATTTGTCTTTGATATAAATGTGTACCGCTCCGGCCACGCCGATACACCCGAGCAACAGGGCCACAAATCCCACGAGGTTGAGGAATGTGGAAAAATTGCCGAACGCCCGTCCGATGCTCTGTTTGTTGGACTCCACCGTTTCCCAATCGAGGCTTGCTTTTTTGAGTGGTGCCTCAATGTGGGCAACGAGCGAATCGAGTGCATGCGGGTCGGGTATTTTGAAATAATACTGGTACCACAGGCGGCTGCCTTTTTGTACCAGTTCAGTGGAATCGAGCCAATCGAAGGGGATGAATGCCACGGGGGCAATGGCCGAACCGATGCCGGCACGTCCGGGGCGCGAGAGCAGGTCGCCCTCGATGGCGAAAGCCTGTGTGCCGATGTACACGGTGTCGCCCGGTTGTACGCCAAACTGGAGCATAAGCCCGTGCTCTACGAGTGCTTTTTTTCCGCTGTTGTGGTACGTCTTCCAGGCGGTTTGCGGCACGCTTTTCCATTTCCCGAAAAACGGGTAGCCGGGGTCGGAGGCTCGCACGTTGGTGAGGCGGGTGCCATTGGTTTTGGGGAAATAAGCCATGCTGAACAGGTTGAATACCCGTGCCCGCTGCACGCCCGGGGTGGCCATGATGGTGGCCATGAGCGAGTCGGACAGGGGTTGGTTGCCCTGTACGAGCAGGTCGGCACCGAGGAGCGACTTGGCCTCGCGGTCAATATCGGCGGTCAGGTTGACGCTGAACGAGCGCACGGCAGTGAGCGCGGCGATGCCGGCCACGATAGCGGACATGAACAGCAAGAGGCGGGCGCGGTTGCGGCGGCTGTCGCGCCAGGCCATTTTCAGGATGAAGGACATGGAATAGTAGATGTAACGCCGGAGGTGACACCGGAAGAATACAAAACCCTTCCGGCGTTCAGTTCGGAAACCCTTCCGATTGTTGGCGGTACGGTTAAACAGCGAAGGCGGAAAGCCGTTGCAAAGCGAGCGGTTTTTTTTGGCAAGAAAAAATCACGACTCGGTTTACTTTCGCCCCGAAACTTTCTAACCCGAAACCCTCTCACCATGCTACGCTTATCCATCAACATCAACAAAGTAGCCCTGCTGCGCAACGCCCGCGGCGGCAGCCTTCCCGACCTGATCCAAGTGGCCAAAGATTGTGAAGCCTTTGGTGCCGAGGGCATCACCGTACACCCGCGTTCTGATCAGCGGCACATTCGCTACACCGATATTCCAGCACTTCGTGCGGTAGTGACCACCGAGTTCAACATCGAGGGCTACCCGTCGCCGGAATTTCTCGCACTCGTGCTGGCCAACCCGCCGCACCAGTGTACCCTCGTGCCCGACACCGACAACCAGCTGACCAGCGACCACGGTTGGGATACCGTTCGCCACACCGATTTTCTGCGCGACACACTGGCAGCGCTTCGAGAAAAGGGCATCCGCACGGCGCTTTTCACCGACCCCGATCCGCGTATGGTGGACGGTGCCAAGGCCGTGGGTGCCGACCGGGTGGAACTGTACACGGGGCCATACGCGCACGGTTTTTCAGAAGACCCCGCAAAAGCGGTCGGTCCGTACATGGAAGCCGCCACAGAGGCCAATGCCATCGGTATCGGCCTCAATGCCGGCCACGACCTCAATTTGGACAATCTGCGGTATTTCCAAGAGCATTGCCCCGGCTTGTTGGAAGTGAGCATTGGCCATGCACTGATATGCGATGCGCTTTACTACGGGCTGGCCAATGTGATTCGAATGTACCGACAGCAGCTTGGCGGGAGTGAGTCACAACCTTTCCAGACCCGGTAGAAAGTGCTGAAGGTGCCAGCTGAATAATACGAGCAACCGATAGTTTTCGCAAACCACGTTCCGCTGGGTACACATAGGCCTGAGTTCCCTTGGTATGGAGGTCGGGCTGAAAAAAAAACCTCCAAGGGGTTTGCGAGTGTTTTTTACCTACATTTGCCGCTGTGTTAACCGACGATGTTCGGCTTTTATCTTTGTTTCCCAAACCTTAACAAGGTCATTTGAGGCAATCCCTATCTCCACTTGATTGCTGTTTTCATTCTAATCTCATCACATTTTTTTTAACTAAATCATCTTTCTGTATGAAACGATTGTTAACAACCGCATGGTTGATGCTGGCCCTGTTGGGCTACGCTCAAGCCCAACGTACCGTGACCGGTATGGTAAAGGGCGACGACGGAGAGGCGCTTATCGGCGCCACGGTCTCCGTGAAAGGTTCTGGCGCAGGCGCCCGCACCGACATTGACGGCAAGTATTCTGTGGCGGTTCCTGCCGGCTACGATATCTTGGTCGTCACGTACACCGGCTACAAAAGCCAGGAAATTTCGCTCGGCACGGCCACTACAATGGATGTTGTGCTTGTCAGCGGCTTGGAATTGACCGAGACTGTCGTGACAGCCTTGGGTGTGTCGCGAGAGCAAAAATCATTGGCGTATGCCGTTCAACAAGTTGACGGAAGTCAGCTCGTGCAGTCTCGCGATGCCAACATCGTGAACTCCCTGTCGGGCAAGATCGCTGGCGTCAATGTAGTCAGTTCCTCCGGCAACGTGGGTGCTTCGTCGCGTATCGTCATTCGGGGCAACACGTCCATTACCGGCGACAACCAGCCGCTGTTTGTGGTGAACGGTATCCCGATGGACAACCGCAGCCAAGGCTCTGGCAACACCATGTTCGGTGGCGTGGACTTCGGCAATGCCATTCAGGACATCAACCCTGACGACATTGCCTCCATTACCGTATTGAAAGGTCCAAACGCTTCCGCATTGTACGGTTCACGTGGAGCTAACGGTGTTATCCTGCTCACAACCAAATCTGGTACCGGTGCCAAAAAAGGCCTCGGTATTTCGTACACGGGCGACATCGGATTTTCCACGCCGTTCCGCCTGCCGACATACCAGAACAAGTTCGGCCAGGGCGTTGACTTTCAATTCAACTACGTGGACGGTGCTGGCGGCGGCGTTTACGACGGCGTTGACGAAAGCTGGGGTCCCGCTTTCGACGCTTCCATCAGCCAACAGGACGGCATAGACAACGACGGCGACGGCCAAACGGACGAAGCTGGCGAAGGCGCAAACTATGACCAGTTCACCGGGGCCAACCAGCCTTGGACTGCCCGCCCGGACAACATCAAGAGCATTTTTGAAACGGGTGTCAGCCTGACCAACAGCGTGGCCATCACGGCTGGTGGCGACAATATGCACGGTCGCTTCTCCTTCACCAACCTGAACCAAACGGGCATGGTGCCGAACACCGACCTGAACCGCAACACGTTCAACCTCGGCTTTGGCATGAAGATGAGCGAAAAACTGTCGCTGGACGGGAACATCACCTACACGGCCCTGCGTTCGGACAACCGCCCGGGTGTCGGTTATGCTGGTGACAACATCCTCCAGCAGACGATCTGGACTGGCCGCCAGGTGGACTGGGACTACCTGAAGCAGAATTACAACAACCGCGATGCCGCAGGCAACATCGTCAACTGGAACCACAACTACCAGAACAACCCGTTCTTCACGCTGTACAACAACACCAAACCGCAGAACCGCGACCGTACGAACGGCTACATTTCTGTGACGTACAAACTGTTGCCTTGGTTGAAAGTTATGGGCCGTACCGGTACCGACTACTACACCGATAACCGGCAAATCCGGTATGAGAAAGAAACTGTTGACTACCCGAACGGGTATCTGCAAGCGCAGACGTACACGTTTCAGGAGACGAACACGGATATTTTGTTTACCGCCGATAAGTACTTCTCGGATGCTTTCTCGCTTACCGCTACGGTGGGTGCTGTTCGCCGTGATTCGCGTTTCCAAGGCCAGGAGCAAACGGCAAATGCCCTGGTTGTGCCAGGTCTGTTCAACTTTGCCAACGCTGACGGTGCAGTTAACGTGAACCAGTTTGTGAACACCCTCCGCGTCAATTCCGTACTTGGCAGTGTATCGTTTGGATTCTGGAATTTCCTCTATCTGGATGCATCGGCCCGTAACGACTGGTCCTCTACACTTCCAGCCGCCAACCGCAGTTATTTCTACCCGGCATTCAACGCCAGTGTGGTTTTGTCCGAGAAGATCAGCATACCCGGCATCAACTTCCTGAAGGTACGTGGTGGTTACGCCGAGGCTGGCAAAGACACGGAACCATACCGCCTGCTGCCGACCTATACGCCGAACACACCTTGGGATGGCGTACCTTCCTTTACCATTCCGGCATCGCTGCCCAACAACACCCTGAAACCGGAGCGCGCCCAGTCCATTGAGGCTGGCATTGAAGTGCAGGCGCTCAACAACCGCTTGCGCCTGGATGTGACCTATTACAACACGGACAATATTGACCAAATCATTCCGCTCAACGTGTCATCCACGACAGGCTACGCCAGCCGTTTTGCCAACGCGGGTACGATCAATAACAACGGCATCGAAGTTCAACTGGGCATTACACCGGTGAAAACAACCAATTTCCGTTGGGATATTGACTTCAACTGGGCTAAAAACAACTCCGAAGTGAAAGACCTGCCGGATGGTGTTACCGAAATTACGCTGAACACCAACTGGGGCGTTCGTTTGGTGGCACGCGAAGGAGAACCGTACGGAACCTTGGTTGGCCGCCGCGTACAGCGTGCCCCCGATGGCCAACTCGTTGTGAGCAAAACTACAGGCCGGCCGATCTACGAGGCCGATGCCAACGGCAACATTGACAACTGGGCACTGGGTAGTATCACGCCTGATTGGGTTGGTGGCATACGCAATACGATCACTTGGAAAGGCCTGTCGTTGAGTGCTTTGATTGATATGCGTCAAGGCTCCGACCTGTTTTCCATGACATACATCTTTGGCCGCTACGCTGGCGTTCTGGAAGAATCGCTCGAAGGCCGGAATACTCTGGACGAGATTCAGAACGGTTACAATTTTGGCGGCGTGTACCTCGATACCGACGGCACCTACAAACCCAACACGGTGAAACAATCGGCCGAGGCACACAACGCCGACCTTTACGGCCGCCGCCACGACCGTGGTGTATTTGATGCGTCGTTCATCAAACTGCGCGAAGTGACGCTGGCCTACGATTTCCCGAAAGCATGGTTTTCCAACTCGTTTATCGGTGGTTTGCGCCTCGCTGCTTACGGTCGCAACCTGGCATTGTTGAGCTCCAATGTGCCGCACATTGACCCGGAAACAGCGTTTGACAACAGCAACGCCATGCAGGGTATCGAGTTTGGACAGCTTCCCTCAGCCACCACGTACGGCCTGACGATCAACGCCCAGTTCTAAACCATCCAACATCCTTTTTCACTTTAACATCCACAGTTATGAAAAATATCAAAATCTGGTTGCTCCTGCTCGCCGTGGTATTCTCCGGCGGTTGCGAGAAAGACTTCGACGCGATCAACACCAACCCGAATCGCCCGGAAGATGTGCCGCTGACCAATGTGCTGCTTTCGGCCGTATCTCAAGGCGTGCGCCGTACACATGGTGCCAGTATGAACATGACCTATGCCGGCCTCTGGGCGCAACACTATGCCAAAATCCAGTACATTGACGAAGACTGGTATGAGTATCGCCCGGATGCCTTCACAGCTCACTTCGACGGCCTGTACACCGGCCCGCTGGGTGACTTGCAAAGCATCATCAACAAAGCGCCCGACCCGAGCAATATGCTCGCTGCAGCCCTTACGATGAAGGCCTACTACTTCTCCATCATCACCGACATGTGGGGAGAGGTGCCATACACAGAAGCCTTGGATGTGGCTGTTTCGACTACACCGCAGTATGATGCCCAATCCGTCATTTACGCCGGACTTGTACGTGATCTGAAAACGGCAGCCAGCATGTTCGGCCAGTCCGACGACCTAGGTGCCGGCGACTTGATCTACGGTGGCGATACCGGCAAGTGGAAAAAATTTGCCAACTCCCTGCGCGCCCGCCTGCTCAACCGCGCCAAGCACAAAGACGCGGCCTTTGCTACGGAACTGCAGGCCCTGCTCGCTAACCCGGCAGATCTTATCGCCAGCAACAGCGAAAATGCACAGATGTCGTACCCGGACAACACGGTCAACTCCAACCCGCTGTACAGCAACAAGTACAATGACGGCCGGAACGACCACGCCGTGTCTAAAACATTGGTGGATCTAATGACTTCCATCAGCGACCCGCGCCTACCCGTTTACGCTGAAAAGAATGACGCAGGTAATTACGTAGGTCAGCCTAATGGTACCGTAGAGCCCAACCCATTCACGTCGGTTTCCCAAATCGGTGCGGCTTTCCGCGATGACCCGGCCGGTGCTTCCGTCCTGATGACCTATGCTGAAGTGTTGTTTATCAAGGCTGAAGCCAAAAACGACAAACAGGCTTATCTCGACGGTATCGCTGCGTCTTGCGCCCAGCACGGCGTGACAGCAGGTGCTGCATTCCTCGGCATTTCCGGTGCTGCATACGATGCTGCTCCGCTGCGTTCGGTCATTTCCCACAAGTGGCTGGCTCTGTTCGGCGACGGCTGTGAAGCCTACACAGAATTCCGCCGCACGGGCTTCCCGTCCGAAATCGTGGAAGTACCGGAGTCTTCGTTCCCCGGCAAGGGCGTGCCCACACGATTTGCCTACCCGACCAGCGAGACCGGCAACAACAAAGCCAACCTCGAGGCCGCTATCCAGCGCCAAGGGGTAGACAACACGGGTATTTTCAGCAACCCCATGTGGTGGAAACTGTAGCTAACCCGTAGCCGTTGACCCCACTACATCTAACATGAGCCATCCCGAATTTTTGGGATGGCTCATATTTTTTTACCGCACACCACTTTCTCAGGCAACCGCATCTACACCTCCACCACCCAATTATATCACCCGCTCACCCGCTCACCCTCTCACCCTCTCACCCTCTCACCCGCTCACCCGCTCACCCGCTCACCCTCTCACCCTCTCACCCGCTCACACTCTAAACAATGGAAGAACAACGCTCCCGCGCCGCCCGTATCCCCATGCTCATCCTCGGTACCACCATGACCATTATCTACATCGGCTTAGGGTCGGTACTATTGCTCAACAAAAACGCCTTCCCCGGTATGCAGGCAGAATTGCGCAATATCTTTGCGGTCATGTTGCTAGTGTACGGTACCTACCGGGGCTGGCGTGTGTACTCCGATTATTTCTGATCCGCCAAACAAGGCACCCGAAAAAATCGAATCATTCAAAAAATCGAACCAATCAAAAGATGAACCGCATCCTCCTGTTTTTAAGCCTGATCGTGCTTTTGTCCGGCTGCCAGCAACGCGACAAAAGCGGCAAGGTGCTGGACACACCCACCACCGGTCATATCCGCATCCTCGTGGACGAGTGCTACAAACCCGTCATCGCCAGCGCCTTGGACGTGTTCGACACCATCTACTCCCGCGCCACCATCGAGGCTGTGTACACCTCCGAAGGCGAGGCTCTGGCGGCGCTGTTGCGCGATTCCACTCAGGTGATCATCATTGCCCGCGCCCTCACCGAGGCGGAAATCAACAAGCACTTCACGCCACGCGGCTTCAAACCGCCCATGACCGCCATCGCGCACGACGGTGTGGCCTTTGTCGTCAACCCCGCCAACCCCGACACCGTGTTTACGCCCGACCAGTTGCGCGGGTACCTGAACGGTACCGTCAAAACATGGCGCGACCTAAACCCCAGGTCAACACTCGGCGACATCCTGATGGTGTTCGACAACGCCCTGTCGGGTACAGTGCGGTATGTGAAGGACAGCATCGGCGGCGGTGCCCCGCTGCCGAAAAACGCTTTTGCCGTGCAAACCAACGAGGAAGTGATCAAGTACGTGGCCAAGCACAAAAACGCCATTGGCATCATCGGTGCCAACTGGATTTCCGACACCGACGACAAGGGCGTGCAGGCATTTTTGCGGGAAATAGAACTCGTGGACATCGCCAAAGAACCCGGTGGGAAAGGCTACGGCCCATACCAAGCCTACCTCGCCACAGGGCGGTATCCGTTTATGCGCACCTTGTACGTCATCAACGCTCAGGCACGCTCCGGTCTGGGCCTCGGGCTGGCAGCTTTTCTCGCCTCCGATCCCGGCCAGCGCATCATGCACAAGGACGGGCTTCTGCCAGCCACTGCTCCTACAAGGGTAATCCAAATCCAGCGTTGACGCGTATTTTTACAACAACCTGACCGAGGGCAGGAGACGGTTGTCGGGCAGGTTTCGTTAATGCAGTATTAAACTTTGTTGGCCAGCCGATCTTTTGTGCCACGCAATGTTGCCTTCATAGCGGGGAAACGTTGAAAAAATCGAAACTTTGCGGCCCCAAACAAACATCCGTGTACGTCGCTCACTAAATTTTTTTCCAAACAATGACTACCCACCTGAAAAAAACGCTCCTATCGCTCATGCTCACCCTCGCGGGCACTACTGCTGCGCTCGCCCAAAGCCACAGCGACGGCATGGCCGCCATGCAGTTGGAAAACTGGGACAAGGCCATAAAAACCTACACCGCCCTGACCCAGCAAAACCCGACCGACCAAGTAGCGTGGCTGACGCTCGGCAGCGCCTACCTGGCCAAGGGCGATAAAGCCAAGGCCAAAGAAACCTTTGATGCCGCCTTCAACGCCAAGGCCGAAGGCACGCTGGCCATGATCGCCAATGGACGCGTTCTGCTCCTGATGGACAAAACCGCCGAGGCTGACGAGACCTTCAAACGGGCCAAAAAGAAGGCTGATCGGAAGGACGTTACGGGCCGCCGCCTGTTGGCCGAGTCGTTCATGTACAACATGCCAGGCGTAAAAAGGAACCTTACCCGCGCCGAAGAGGAACTCAAGGAAGCCATTGATGTCAGTGCAAAAGATTTTGCCACAGTTATGTCGCTGGCCTACTGCTACAAGGAAATGCCAAACGGCGGTCTGTCTGCCCAGAACTACGAGTTCGCGGCCAGCTTGGAGCCGAAAAACGCCTTGCCGGTGTACATGCTGGCCAAGGTGTACCGTGCAGCCAAACTCAATGACAAGTTCCTCAACTACGTGGACAAGGCCATTGCACTCCAGCCTAATTATTCAGAGGCTCTGCGCTCCAAGACCGAGTTTTTGTACTTCGATAAAAAGTGGGAAAAAGCCCTTGAGGCTGCCAAGGAATTGGTGGGCAAGGCCTCCGAGGTGATCATCGAGGACGAGATGATCCTCGCCAACCTGCTCTACATCACCAAAGACTGCGTCGCGTGCAGCGCTTTGGTGGACAAAATCCTCAAAAAAGACCCGTCCCGTAACTACTTGCGCCGCCTGCAAGCCTACTGCGATTACGACAACGGGAAGTTTCTCGACGGCCTGCGTCTTCTTGAGGACTTTTTCAAACAAGTGCCCCCCGAAAAAGTGCTTGCTTCCGACTACGAGTACCTCGGCAAGCTGCAGATCAAAGCAGGCCGCGACACGCTGGAAGCCGTCCAAAACTACCGAAAATCTATCGAAATGGACTCTTCCAAGTGGCCCCTGCACGAAGAAATCGCGCAGATGTTCTACAAGTCCAAAAAATTCTGTGATGCGGCTATCGCTTACCAGGCGTATATTGATTCGTTGACTGAGACGCAGACCATCGTCAATGCTACCTACTATCTCGGCTTGTCGCACTACTATTGCACGGCAGACTCGCTGCGTTTTGTGAAGGCTGAAAAGGCTTTTTCCAGAATTACCCAGCTAGTTCCTGACGCAGGTATTGGCTGGGTTTGGCGCGCCAAGGCGTTGTCGAAACAAGACCCTGATGTAGCCGGCAACCCAGGGGACACAACGATTTTGAACGAGTTTGGCAAAGCACAACCTTCTTTTGAGAAGTACGTAGTAATAGGAGAAAAAGACCCGGTCAAGAACAAAAAAGACCTGATCTCGGCTTATGAGTACTTGGTCTATTACTATTTTTTGAAAAAAGACGATGTTAAGGCGAGGGAGCACCTGCAAAACCTGTTCCGCCATGATCCGTCAAACCCGACCGGCATCGAAATCCAGAAATTCATGGACGGTGAAACACCAGCACCGCCACCCATAAAAGACAAGAAGAAGGATTAAGGGCCGTTGTTTTTTTTAGACTGATGGAGCGCGGGGGTGCAGTATGCGCTTCTGCGCTCCGTTTTTAGTGCAATAGCTCTTCGGCAAAAGAAGCAAGCCGTGCGTCACCTCGAACCAGCAAGGCCTTATCATAGTTTATCAAGTCAAACCGTGTCAAAAAAGACCATTGCCCGCCAATTTGTCGGAAATAGTTTCCCCTCATTAAACTTGCCCCATTTTTGCCCACCCCTCCAACCCGAAACCTTCCAACCCGAAACCTTTTAACCTGAATAAATATGCACAAGAAATTTCTCCTGCTCATTTGCGCGGCCGCCATCGGCCTGTTTGCCTTCAAAGGATTTGAGGACAACAAGTACTTCGAGATCATCAAAAATCTCGAGATTTTCACCAATGCCTACCGGGAAATCAACCACGCATA
>JBEBHD010000005.1:0-53124 GCA_040080915.1 Saprospiraceae bacterium | reverse complement strand
TTTTCCATGCCCTTTTCCATGCCCTTTTCAAAACCCTCTTCCAAAAAGTACTCGTACGTGTGCTTAACTTTTTGCTCCAATGGCTGCGGAAGTGTTTCTGCCAGTTCCATGATTTCGTGTTTGTTGAGTGATGAAACGATCTGCAGGTACAGGAGCGTGGCCTCGAACAGGACCATCAGCACCTCATCTGCCAGGTTTTCGTGGACAAAAATAAGCACTTCGCGGAAATACCGCCGAACGAATTCGTTCTCTCGCCCATGCTTGAATACTAAGAGTACGTTGCGCAGCAGCACTGCGTCCTTCATGTCCCGAATCTGCTCGTCCAGCATCGCCTGCACGTTGATCTTCAAGAAGTCGAAGTGCGGAACGTAACCGGAAAGGGCTGCGGGCACCGCACCGTACTGCTCCCGCAGCGGCCCGGGATCCCACGGTGCCGAGCCGTGGTAGAACAGGATTGGGATGGTCAGGGTGAAGCAGGGCCGCTGCTGGACGATGTCCTCGTCCTGCACTCCACGCAGGTAGTTGCCCAATTGAACGTAGATGCGACGGCCAGTACTGCTGCTTTTGTGCTCCAGCAGCAGGCAGATGCGCACCGGGTCTGAATCGTTGGTTTCGCAGGTGTAGACTAGGTCGGAGAAAAATTCGCGCAGGTCCTCGGATAGGAAACTCTCCGAAGACAATTGCAGGGTCTGGAGGTTCAGTACTGCCAGTTGTTCGGGCGGTAGGAATTTTTTGACCAGTTCCAAGGCGACGGGCAGCACCTTGAACACTTGTTCAAAGTACATGTCGTGCGGGCGGTGGCGGGCGAGGTCGAAGGGTATTTCCATACGGGCGTTTTTTTTATCGCTGGCAAAAATAACGCGGACGGGCGGGCGGGCGGCAGCACGCTAAGGGGCAAGAACAGATTTATTGAAATTTAATATAGGGAAATTCAGATGGGTTAACCGGTTGAACCAACGTAACTCGAACACGTACAACCGGAATGATTTTTGGCAACAGAAAGCGCCTTTTACTTTTTTTCGTCAACGTTTTCTGCCAAAAACCGCCAACAACTTGCCACTTTTGCCGTCCTCAAAAATCCGGCTTTTTAACAAGTATCGCCACCCGTGGAATTTACGCAACGCAAACTCGCCGGCACCTGGGAAATCCAACTCGCGCCCCTGCGCGACGAACGCGGTTTTTTTATGCGTGCCTACGATACCTCCCTTTTTGAAAAAAACGGCCTGCACCGCTCCTGGGCTCAGGAAAACCACTCTCGCAGCGAACGCCGGGGCATCATTCGGGGCCTGCATTTTCAGTTTCCGCCGTTTGCCGAGACGAAGCTCGTGCGTTGTGTGCGCGGCGCAGTGCTCGATGTTTTTGTAGACATCCGCCCCGATTCGGCCACTTTCGGCCAGTGGGACAGCATCGAACTGAGCGAAGAAAATCAAAAAATGATCTACATCCCCCGCGGCTTTGCGCACGGTTTTTGCACGCTAACCAACGAGAGCGAGGTGCTGTACAAAGTGGACAACGTGTATAACCGCGAACACGAAGGCGGCTTGCTTTGGTCCGACTCCGATCTCGGAATCCAATGGCCTACCGACACGCCGATTCTTTCTGAAAAAGATCAGAAGAACTGGACGTGGGGGGAATTTGTGGAGTCCCATCAAAGCCGGATGCGCTTTTAAGTGTAACCCCCAAGGCCTATCAGATTTTCAAAACCGGAAAGGCCTCGAAAACCATAACACCAAACTATGTACACACGCCAACGCACCAATTTCAGTTACCTCCTCCTCGGCATCGGACTCTTGTTTTTGCTGACCTGGGCCATGCCAAGCCAACTGCTCACAAACCCCTGGGGCTGGGTGGCGTATGCTGTAATCGGGATTGCTGTTCACACGTTCATTTTGAAAAACGGCGGCTTTTTGCCCAAAAACGGCAAGGCCACCATACACTCGAAAATCATTTTCTGGTCCACAGTAGTCGCCCTGCTGACTGTTCTGGCGTTTATCATTGGCATTCAATTTTTTATTTGATCTGAACTCGGAATTGACACCCACTAACCCCACAACACTACTTGACAGCGCTTGGTGAAAACACCAAGCGCGGCAACGATGGATCACTCCAAACCCGAAACCCTCAAACCCGAAACCTTCAAACCTTTTTTCAACATGAACATACGCTTATTCAAACCCTCCGTTGGCGAGGAAGAACTGCAACTGATCCGCGAATCATTCGAACGCTCCTGGATCGGCCTCGGCCCCAATGTCAACCTCTTCGAGGCCGAATGGGAAAAATTTACCGGTGCGGCCATGGCCATCGGAGTCAATTCCGCTACAGCAGCACTGCATCTGGCGCTGGCTGCATTTCGTTTTCCCGAAGGCAAAAAAGTGCTCGTGCCCTCGCTCACTTTTGCCGCCACTGCCACTTCCGTTTTGTACAACCGCCTTGTGCCGGTATTTGTGGACAGCGACCCGGTCACCCTGGGTATGGACCTGAACGACCTTGCGCGCAAGTACGACAAAGACTGTGTGGCCGTGATACCCGTACACTACGCTGGCCACCCGGTGCCTATGGAAAAACTCATGCCTTGGGCACGCGAACGCGGCCTGAAAGTAATCGAAGACTGCGCCCATACCGCAGGTGCGATGTACAAAGGCCAGATGCTGGGTCTTTGGGGCGATATCGGCTGCTATTCCTTCGAAGAGAAAAAACTGATGACTACCGGCGACGGTGGCATGATGGTCACCAACGACCCCGATCTGTTCCGCGACGTAAAGGCCATGCGCTGGGTGGGCATTGACAAGGATAATTGGAAAACCGCACAGGCGTACACTGCCACCAATCGCGATGCCATGCATTGGTTTTACGAAATCGCCGTGCTGGGTTACAAGTACAACATGAACGACCTGGCCGCTGCCATCGGACTGGCTCAACTGAAAAAATTGCCAGCCATGAGCCGCCGCCGATCCGAGATTATCCGGCAGTATATGGACGGACTGGAAGGTGTGCCGGGTGTGGCACCCATGCTGCCGTTCGAGCCGGAAAATTACTGCTACCAGATGTTCGGCATCCGCGCTGAACAGAGAGACGAGATGATGATTCACCTCAAATCGCTGGGTATCGCCACGGGCTGCCACTACACTCCGCTGAGCATTCAGCCGCTGTTTGCGCCGTGGGGGCACACCTGCCCGTTTGTAGAAAAAGAACACGAGCACCTCATCACCCTGCCGTTGCACGCAGACCTGACCAATGAAGAGGTGAACTACATTCTGGACGGCATAAAAGTTTTCCATGAAGCCCTCGTTGCCTGAACTCGTCGTGTGGGGCGGCACCGGAAACTTCAAGGTGCTGTGCGAACTCCTGCGCGACGATTACAGCATAATCGGCTTTTTCGACAACAACCCGAACATCGCGCCGGAATACCGGGGCATCCCGTGTTTGGGTAACCGTGAAGCATTTCAGGCTTGGGTACGACGCGTGGAGAAGCCCCCGTATTTCATTGTCAGCATCGGGCCTGGATACGGCCAGGTGCGTCGCGATGTGCATGACGAACTCCAACAGAACGGCCTGTTGCCTATGGTTGCCAAACACCAAACCGCTTTTGTAGCCGACAATGCCATCGTGGGCGCGGGCAGCCAGATTTATGCCAATGCTACCATCTGCGTGGATGTCCAAATCGGGCGAAACTGCATCGTGAACACCCGTGCATCCATTGACCACGAGTGCATACTTGAGGACGGGGCCACGGTAGGGCCGGGTGCTGTACTCGCCGGGCTAGTACATGTGGGCGAAAACGCCGACATCTACACCGGGGCAGTAGTATTGCCGCGTGTACGCATTGGCGCGGGAGCCGTGGTAGGAGCAGGTGCGGTGGTGCTGAAAGATGTGCCTGCCGGAGCTGTTGTGGTAGGGAACCCGGCGCGAGTGCTGGTACGCCCGTAGTGGGGAGTGTGTTCAAGAATGAACTTTCACAAGGCTAACAACCCTACTCCTCGCAACCGCATTACCGGTTTGCTGTACCAAAATGCATCAAAATCGCCCAGTGAGGCGCTTTCAAAACTTGTTTTCAAGTCTTGAAACGTGTACCCGTCTGCATTGGCTACTGCCAGTTTTTCCAGTGCTTGGGCGAGCCATTGTCCCTGTCCCTGCGGAAAGTGCAGGTGCAGGGTTTCCCGTTTATCCTGCACGGTCAGGGTTGCTGCTTCCCAAGTGACCCCTTTTTTGGTTTTGATCGCCGATGTCAGCGTCGGTAAAGCGCCAAGCCACACAATTTTGGTCGTGGGCTTCAATGTAGACGTGTCCAATTCCTGCAAAACTCCGGCGATGTAATTTTGGGAAATACTGGTGCGCGGCACCTTAAAATCGAACCAGTCGGACAACGGAAACTCCAGGCCGATGCCGTGCATAAAATTGAGCAGCGATTTTTTGAGTCCGTAACTGAACTGGTCGTGATCCGCCCCCGAAGGGTCAGTATGCACGATGTCGTTGTGGGCAAATGTGCCCCGCTGATTAGGTAACTGCTGTACCCCGAATTGCTCTGGATGCAAGCCAACAGGGCTATGGGCGGTCATGGCGAACAGGTGCCAGAACCCCGACTGCAGAATACCAGCCTCGAACATCTGGCGCACCATCTCCAGGGAATCAATTGTTTCTTGCGCCGTTTGGGTCGGGAAACCGTACATCAAGTAGGCATGTACCATGATGCCTGATTCGGTGAAATTACGTGTCACCCTCGCTACCTGCGCCACCGTCACGCCTTTCTGAATCAGGTCGAGCAGCCGGTCGGAGGCCACCTCCAAGCCTCCTGAAACAGCCACACAACCGGATGCCCGCAGTAGCGTACACAAATCGCGGCTGAAACTTTTTTCGAACCGGATGTTGGTCCACCAGGTTACTGTAAGTTTCCGCCGGATGATCTCCAGCGCCAAAGCACGCATCAGGGCGGGCGGCGCGGCTTCATCCACAAAATGAAAACCCGTTTGGCCGGTTTGAGCGATCAGGGTTTCGATACGATCACAGAGCAGGCTGGCTGTCAGGGGTTCATAGACTTTGATGTAATCGAGTGAAATATCGCAAAACGTGCATTTCCCCCAATAGCAGCCGTGGGCCATAGTGAGTTTATTCCAGCGCCCGTCGCTCCACATCCGGTGCATGGGGTTGGCTATTTCCAACACGGAAATATACCGGTCAAGCCACAAATCGCTGTAGTCGGGCGTACCGGTTTCCGCCTGTTTGTAGTCTTTGCTCAGGCTAAAGTTGAGGTATTCCACTTTCCCGTTGACGAGGGCAAAAGTGCGTTTCAGTAAATCCAACGGGCGTTTGCCAGCCAGGTGTTCGACAAGGTGTTCGATGGGCGCTTCACCGTCGTCGAGCGTGATAAAATCGAAAAACTCGAACACCCGCGGCTCCGCGAGCGAACGCAATTCAGTGTTGGCAAACCCGCCGCCCATGGCAATTTTGACACCGGGGCAGTGCTTTTTGATCCATTGTGCACAGCGGAACGCGGCGTACAAATTGCCCGGGAAAGGCACAGAAATAGCCACTAAATTCGGCTTTATTTCCGCCAGATGCGCCACCAGAGCATCCGCCAGCAAACTATCTATATAGGTGTAGTCCGCTTGCAGGGCGGCGTACAGTTCATCGAAATGATTGGCCGAGCGGCCGAGGCGTTCGGCGTAGCGGCTAAAACCAAAATGTACGTCCACGCACTCCTGGATCAGATCGGCAAGGTCTTCGAGGTATAGCGTGGCTAAGTGTTTGGCCTTGTCTTGAACACCCAGCGCACCGAAAGCCCATTCGAGGTCGGCTAATTGGGAAAAACGCGATGCTTCCGGCAGAAAGCCTTCCGGGCTGATTTGGTGGGCAAGCGTAGGGTTTTTTCCCTGCAAAAAAGCAACGACGGGATCAATCGTGCGGATGTAGTCGTCCCGCAACGCCACGATGCGTCGTGCATTGTCGGAAAATGCCGCCGTGGCAGGGCCGATATGCTTAAACAAACGGCTCAGCCCTGCTTGTGAGAACAACGTCAGGATGACCTCAATGCCCAAATCAGCCTGCCGGGCAGGAACCTGCCGGGTGTTGAGAAACCCCTTCAAATACGCAGTAGCAGGGTAGGGCGTGTTCAACTGCGTGAAGGGTGGCGTGATCAGAAAAACAGTCGGCTGCAAGGCGAGGCGAATTTTGGCGGTGAAAGTACGGTTTCGGGAAAAACTCCGCACCTCCGCATCACACCGGCCCAAAAAACGCCCCAATTTGTGCCCTAAAAATTGGCACATGGCAGCAGGATGCGAACATGGGCCCAAAAATTTCTTCTCCATGAAGTTCTGCTCGTTGCTTCTACTCTTGCTTGCCTTGTCTTCCCAAGGCCAGGCCCCCCTCCGCCAAACCATTACGCTCTCCGAAAACTGGAAATTTACAAAGGGAAACCCCAGTGGTGCCGAGACACCGGACTACGATACCCGTCATTGGCAAACCGTGCGTGTGCCGCACGACTGGGCGATTGCCGGACCGTTCGATCCCGCTGGCTCCGCCGAAACCGGCAAACTGCCCTGGCAGGGCCAAGGCTGGTACCGTAATACGTTTCGAGTGGAACCTGATTGGGCTGACAAGCGAGTGTATGTGCTATTCGACGGCGTGATGGCATTTCCAAAAGTGTATGCCAACGGCCGTTATGCTGGCGAATGGGACTACGGCTACAACTCGTTTTTTCTCGACATCACGCACCTGCTGCGCCCCGGCACCGACAATGTGCTGGCCGTGTATGCCGACACCCGCCGACACGACAGCCGCTGGTATCCCGGCGCGGGAATTTACCGCAAGGTGCAACTGATCGTGACCGACCCGGTACACGTGGACATCTGGGGCACGCACATCACCACGCCGGAAATAACGCCGGAGCAGGCCACCGTGCAGGTGCGCACCTCCGTGCGCAACGAGGGTGATCACCCTGAAACGGTCTCCGTTCAGCAGTATATCTTGTCCGACGGCGGCGAAATACTGGCCGCCGATTCTGTCGGCTGTCCAATAAAAACCGGCGAAGCGCATGTTTTCGAACAACGGCTCCGCCTGCCGAACGCTCGCTTGTGGTCGCCAGAAACCCCGGTGTTGTACACCCTGAAAACCGTGCTGCGCAAGGGCGGTGCCGTGTGCGACGATTACATCTCCACCTTCGGCGTGCGCACGATTGAGTTCACGGCCAACAACGGTATGTTGCTGAACGGCAAGCGCCTACAACTTAAGGGCGTGAACCAGCACCACGATTTCGGTGCGCTCGGTGCCGCATTCAACAAACGGGCTCAGGAGCGCCAATTAGAACTTTTGCGAAGCATGGGCTGCAATGCCATCCGAACCAGCCACAACGCCCCCGCACCTGAACTGCTCGACCTGTGCGATCGAATGGGCTTCCTGGTGCTCGACGAACTGTTTGACAAGTACGACGGCAAAGCGGACTACCAGACCGGAGCCGATTTTGCCACCTTCGCCGAACGTCAGGTGCGCAATTTTGTCGAACGAGACCGCAACCATCCCTGCATTTTTCTGTGGAGCGCCGGCAATGAAATCGGCGACGTGCAGGGCAACATGAATGGCGGTTTCGCCAAAATGCAGGCCGTCGTGCAGGCGTTCCGCCGATACGATCCAGAACGCGCCGTCACACTCGTGTGCGACAACCGGGATGCCGCTGCGTTGCGCCATTTCGACTACTATGACGTGGTTTCCTACAACTATGGCCGCCGATACGCACTGGCTCGGCAGTTGGCACCGCACAAGGCCGTCATCATCACCGAATCGGCTAGCACGGTGAGCACACGCGGGTTTTACCAACTGCCGCTTCCCGCGAAAAAAACAGATTTCACCGATGCCGTGCAGGTCAGTTCCTACGATTTGAATACACCATCGTGGGCAGAGGTGCCGGAAGATGATTTTCGCTGGCAGCAGGAAGACCCGTTCGTGGCAGGCGAGTTTGTCTGGACGGGATTTGACTATCTCGGTGAACCTACGCCCTACGGCGACTATGCCATCGCCGAGCGCGGCATGAAGCGCGAAGACCTCGCCCGCAGTTCGTATTTTGGCATCCTCGACCTCACAGGCTTGCCGAAAGACCGTTTTTTCCTGTACAAAAGCGTGTGGAAGCCCGAAGAAACCACCGTGCATATCCTGCCGCATTGGAACTGGCCCGAACGCACTGGCCAGCCTGTGCCGGTGTTTGTGTACACCAATGGCGACTGTGCTGAACTTTTCCTCAACGGCAAATCGCTGGGCAAACAGTGCAAGCAAACCAACGCCGAAAACAGTGTGGAACGCTACCGCTTAATGTGGAATAATGTGCCCTACACCCCCGGCACCCTGCGGGCCGTGGCATACCACTCGGGCCAGCGCATCGGCGAGGCCGAAATGAAGACTACCAGCCAGCCCGCGACTATCCGACTGACTGCCGACCGCAGCGTCCTGCACGCAGATGGCGACGACCTGTGTTTCGTCACAGTGGAGATACTGGATCGGGAAGGCAACCAATGCCCATTGGCCGAAAACAGCATCCGTTTCCAAGTGGGCGGTCCGGCCGAGATAGCCGCTGTGGACAACGGTAACCCCCGTTCGTATGCCCCATTTCAGTCCGACACAGTGCAGGTGTTTTTCGGCAAAGCCATGTTAGTGCTGCGCACAAAAAAAGGGCAACCGGGAAACGTAACGGTGACGGCAACAGGGGAAGGGCTGAAGAGCGGGCAAACACGGGCAAGGGTGGAGTGAGCCGATAGGAAATTTCTACCTTCGCCGCGCACAAAAACACTGCCGTCCCATGAAAAAAACACTGCTCCTGCTGTTCCTCCTGCCAGCCCTGCTCCACGCTCAGGGCGGGATGTGGCTGCCCATGTTGCTCGAAAAACAAAACGAAAAGGAAATGAAGGCTCTCGGCCTCAAGTTGGAGGCCGACGACCTGTACGCCCCCAACCGCCCGAGTATCAAGGATGCCATTTGCCTGTTCGGTAGCGGCTGCACGGGTGAAATGATTTCCCCGCAGGGGCTGCTGCTCACCAACCATCACTGCGGATTGGATGCCATTCAGCGCCACTCCACGGTGGAGCACAACTACGTCAAGGACGGTTTTTGGGCTATGTCCCGACCGGACGAACTGCCCTGCCCCGGTTTGAAAGCTACCTTTATTTCCCGGATGGAGGATGTGACAGCGTTGGCACTCAAGGACGTGACCGAGGCGATGAACGAAAAAGACCGCCTTGGTCAAATTGACAAAAATCTCGCACAAATCCGGGTGAACACCAAAAAAGAGGCTTGGGAGGAAGTGAGCGTCAAGCCGTTTTACAAAGGCAACCAGTATTTCCTTTTCGTCACTGCGGTGTACACGGATGTGCGCCTCGTTGGCGCTCCGCCCGAAAGCATCGGCAAGTTCGGCGCTGACACCGACAACTGGGAGTGGCCCCGGCACACGGGTGATTTCTCTCTTTTCCGCGTGTATGCCGACAAAGACAACCGCCCCGCGCCATTTGCAGCAGGCAACCAGCCGTTCAAGCCCGCTCACTTTTTGCCCGTTTCCCTTGAGGGCGTAGCCGAGGGCGATTTCACGATGGTGTACGGTTTTCCCGGCACTACCGACGAATACCTGCCCGCCTCGGCGCTTCAGCAGACCGCCGAAATCGTCAACCCGGCCCGCGTTGACATCCGCGACAAGTCCCTGAAAATCATGGACAATTTCATGCGAAACGATCCTGCCATCAAGGTCGGATACGTAGCCCGATACGCTCGTATCGCCAATTCGTGGAAAAAATGGCTCGGCGAGATGCAGGGCCTGAAAACCTGCCGGGCTGTGCCCAAACGGCAGGAGCATGAGGCAGAGTTTATGCGCCGCATCAACCAAAATCCCGACTGGAAAATCCGCTACACCAACCTGTTGCCCCGCCTCAACCAAACCTACCAGGACATGCAGCCCTACGCCGAGGCGCGCGAATTGTACAACGAGACATTTTCGGTGAACATTCAGGCGACCAACTTCGCTGCGAAACTCAACGACTGGGCCAAAACCTACGACGCAAACAACCTGCCCCCCTTTTCGGCCAAGGTCAAAGAAATGGACCTCAAGGCCGACAGCATGTTTCGCGGCTACAGCCGCGCACTGGATCAGGCGGTGTTCGCTGTGCTGATCGAGCGTTTTGCCAAAACCATGCGGCCCGAATGGGGCGGTTCGTTCGCACAAACCGAGGCCGAACGCCACGGCGGCTTCACCAAACTGGCCGAACACCTGTACGCCAACAGCGTCCTGACCAACCCCGACCGCTGGAAAGCCGCCGCCACTGGCGATGTGAGCGCCTTTGGTCAAACACTCCAGAACGACCCGTTACTCGTTTTTTGGCGAACCGTGTATGCGCCCTACGCTCAAACGGTAGCCCCCAAAGTGCAGGAACTCCAGAACAACATCAACCTGCTCCAGCGCCTGTACATGGCGGCGCAAATGCAGGTTTTCAAGGACAAGCGTTTTTTTCCCGATGCCAACAGCACCTTGCGGCTCACTTACGGAAAGGTGGACGGATTCAGCCCCCGCGATGCCCTCCGCTACGAATACCGGACCAACCTGGACGGGGTCATGGAAAAATACGTACCCGGCGACTACGAGTTCGACGTGCCCCAAAAGCTCATTGACTTGTGGAAAAACAAGGACTACGGCCAATACGCCGCCAAGGACGGCCGCCTGCCAGTGGCCTTCCTCGGCACCAACCACACCACCGGCGGCAACTCCGGCAGTCCCGCACTGGATGCCCGTGGCAACCTTGTCGGTCTCAACTTCGACCGCGTGTGGGAAGGCACGATGAGCGACCTAAATTACGACCCCGCTATTTGCCGAAACATCATGGTGGACACCCGGTATATCCTGTTCATCATTGACAAGTTCGCGGGCGCTGGGTACTTGTTAGAGGAGATGAAATTGATGAAGGGGAAACGGAAATAAATGCTTGAAACAATGTCTGAAAAAGTAGAAAACGTCCAGATCGAGGCCCGCTGGAAAGCCGTGCTTGCCGACGAGTTCCGGCAGCCGTATTTCGCCGAGATCAAAGATTTTTTGGTTCGGGAAAAAAAGGCGGGCAAGGAGATATTCCCGCCCGGCCCGCTCCTGTTCAATGCTTTCAATTCTACCCCGTTCGAGCGTGTGCAGGTCGTCGTTCTCGGCCAGGACCCCTACCACAACCCCGGCGAGGCAATGGGCCTGTGCTTTTCGGTCCCCCGAGGTGTGCGCGTACCGCCCTCGTTGGTCAACATTTACAAAGAAATCAACCGCGATCTTGGCTTGCCCGTGCCAGCGCACGGCGATCTCTCGCACTGGGCCGCGCAGGGCGTTTTGCTGCTCAACGCCATGCTGACCGTGGAGGCTGGCAAACCCGCTTCGCACCAAAAAATCGGCTGGCAAACCTTCACGGATGCGGTCATTCGGCGCGTTTCGGAGGAAAAAGAAGGGGTGGTTTTCCTGCTCTGGGGCAAGTTCGCCCAAGGCAAAAAGGCGCTCATTGACGAGACCAAACATTACGTCCTCACCGCCCCACACCCGTCGCCGTTGGCGGGCGACGGCTTCCAAGGTTGCGGGCACTTTAGCCGCACGAACGAACTTTTGGCCAAGCAAGGCAAAAAAACCGTGGACTGGATCGTTTAACCCCACACAAACAAAACTGCTCAACATGATTTTCAAAAAACTTGCATACGGCCTCATGGCCACAGCCCTCCTCGCATCCTGCGTTTCCTCCAAAAAATACCGCTACGAGGAGGATCAGCGCAAGGCCTGCGAGGCTCGCGAAAAAGTATTGGTGACGGAGGTGATGGGCCGCCGCAAAGAAGCTGCCGACTTCGTCAAACAAATCGGCGACCTCAACCGCGACCTTGGCAACCAAGATGCCGAAATCCGCGATCTCAAAAAGGACCTTGCGGCGCGAACGCAGTCCATGGGCGAGTCGGCATCCAAACTGCTCGCCGACAAGACGGCCCTTGAAAAGGAACTGGCTAGTAAAAAAGCCCAAGTGGAACAGCGCGACAACACGTTGCGCGTGGTGGCCTCGGCGCAAAAAAAGCGGCAAACCGATCTGGAAGGCCTGAAAAACGCACTGACTAAGGCTTATACGTCCGGCGCGACGCTCGACCAGACCGACCAAGCTATGCTGTTAACCCTGCCCGATCAGGCGCTATTCGACAAAAACGGCGTACTCGTCAGCCCGACAGGCCGCACGTTGCTCCAACCGTTGGCTGAGGTGCTGGCCAACCGCCCGGAATTACTGGTGGAAATCCGCGCCTACACCGACAACACCCTGCCAAAAGGTATAAAAAACGCAGACGACACTTGGGATTGGAGCCTGATCCGCGCTGCGAATGTGACGCGTACGCTCATCCGCGAGTTCAACATCAATGCCAATCAACTCTCACCCGTGGGCAAGGGCGAGTACTTTCCCGTGGCATCCAACGAGACCGCAGAAGGCCGGCAGCGAAACCGCAGAACAGTGCTGGCTATTTTTCCGCCGCTGCCTGCAGTGCCCTCGGTGGAATGATTATCGCGTGGCAGAGAGGCCGTAGGGATGAAATTTAAATTCCACTCCTATGGGGTTCAGCAGACAATAGGTTCGCCGGAGGTGCAGCACAAGTAGAGCATTTTGCACCTTGATATCCTGTGGTTCGCGGGGGCCTTTCGAGCGCACTCTGTTGATGAAAGCAACCCTTTTTTCTCTTAAAACTCCTTCGCACAATCACTACCACCACCGCGCCGTTTCTTGCCGGAAAACAAAACAATCTTACCAGTCCTCATGAAAAAATTTCTCCCCGTCTTATTGGCATTGCTCTGCCTTGCCCCCCTTTCCCTCCTCGCCCAAAAACCTTCCCGCACCACGATCAAAGGCGTTATCCGCGACACCACCGACGCGGTGGCCGAGTACGCCACCGTCATGCTGCTCAGTCCGGTGGATTCTACACTGGTCAATTTTTCGCGCAGCGACGAACAGGGCAATTTTATGTTCAAAAACATAAAAAACTCCCCCTACATCTTCAAGGCCTCCTACATCGGCCATATCCCCTACCAACAAACCATCGAGCCGTCGGACACCGATGTGAGCGACCTCGGCGTAGTGCGGCTCAAGCCCATCAGCACTGAACTGATGGAAGTAGTCATCAAAACCGCCAAGGCCCCCTTGCGCATCCGAGGCGATACGATTGAGTACGATGCCACTACGTTCAAGGTGCCCCCTGGCTCCACAGTGGAAGACCTGCTGCGCCGCCTGCCCGGCATCGAAGTGGGAGCTGATGGCAGCATCAAAGCCCAAGGCAAGGACGTGAACCGTGTGTACGTGGACGGCAAGACCTTTTTTGGCGACGACCCCAAAAGCGCTACCAAAAACCTCGGTGCCGAAACCATCTCCAAAGTGCAAGTGTATAATGAAAAATCCGAGCAGGCCAAACTCACCGGCGTGGAAGACGGCAAAAAGGAAAAAGCCATGAACCTCGAACTGAAGGAGGAATTCAAAAAAGGCGCTTTCGGTAAAGTTACCGCAGCAGTGGGCACCGAAGAACGATGGGCGGCGCGCGGCAACTACAACCGGTTTGACGAAAAACAGCAGCTGTCGTTCATCGGCTTTGCCAACAACATCAATGAGACCGGCGTGAACTGGGAAGACTACGGCGAGTTCAAAGGACAAAACTCGTTCAACGACTTCGACAACGGCGACTTTGGTTTCAATAGCGGCGGCGGGCGCATGTACTATTTTGGCGACAACGGCCTGATGAACAACTTCGATGGCAGGGGTTTCACCAAAAACCACGGCGGCGGCGTGAACTACAACTTCGACAACAAAAAAATCAAGGCCAACGCCAACTACGTCTACAACCAGACCGAGTTAAACCTCGACCAGTTCACCTTCCGGGAAACATTCCTCAACAACGGCTCCGTGACGAACTCCGACACGACTGCCCGAACCGAGTTTCGCAACAACCACAGCGTGGCCGCCCGAATGGAACACGAAATGGACTCGTCCAATGTCCTGATCGTGAAAACCAATATGCGCATCAGTAGCACCGACAATCGAAACCGTCAAGCCCAGTTTTTTAGTGAAAATGGCACCGATCCCACCAATAACCTGCGCATTAACAACACGTCCGACCTCGGTTCGCTCAACCTGAACGGAGCAGCTATCTTCCGACACCGTTTCAAAAAGAAAGGCCGCTCTTTCGCCGTCAGTGCTGCGTACAACAACAACCAGTCCGACGGTACGGACAACCTCTTTTCCATCAATGAGTTTTTCAACGCCCAAACGCCCACGGAGCAGATCCGGCTGCTGAACCTGAAAGATAATACCACCTGGCAGGCCAAAGCCAGCCTGTTGTTCACCGAGACCCTGCACAAGCGGTGGTTTTTGGAGACGTTTTACAATTTCAGCCAAACCACCAACGCCGCAAACCGCCAGACACAAGACCCCGGTGCCAACTACCAGCGCGTTGATGCACTGAGCGTTTATTACGATTATCAAGTGCAGTACAACCGCATCGGAACCGACCTGCGCTATTCCCACGAGGGTATGAATATTTCCGCCGGTCTCGCTGGCCAACGGCTCCAATTAGACGGCAGGTACTCCCTTGACGAAGGGCTGCCCCTGCTCACCGACCCGATCCTGCGCACGTTCGACAATTTGGTGCCCTATCTGGATGTCAACTATGACATCACCTCCAACCTCTCCTTCGGTGCTGATTACACGTACCAAGTGACCGAGCCGAGGCTGAACGACCTCCAGCCCGTCCCGAACGTGACCAACCCGGCTTTTCGAAACGAAGGCAACCCCAACCTCACGCCGGAGCGCTCGCACGGGTTTTCCTTCAACCTCAACTACTGGGACCCCGCCTCATTCGCCAATGTCGGCATCGGATCCAACTACAACCTGTACGACAACCAGATCGTGTACAACCAGACCGTCGAAATCGTGGACAGCATCGGCGTGCGCACTACTTCCCGGCCCGATAACGTGTCGGGCGGCAACCGGTTCAACGCCTACCTGTGGTCGAATTTTCCAATCATAAAAACCAAACTGACCATGAACGTGAGCGGCAATGTCAACGCCGGGCGTTCGCCAGCTTTCGTGAACGACGTGCAGAACGAGACCGATAACTTGGGTTACGACATCCGCCTCGGTTTTTCGCTCACGCCAAGCCCAAGCCTTATCCTCAGCGCGGGCGGCAACCTCGGTTTCAACAACATCTCTTACTCCATTCGCGCCGAGCAGAACCAAAAAATACAAAACCACGGTGCCAACGCCTCCGTCAAGTGGCAGTTTGTGCCCAAGACATTTTTGGAAAGCAATTTTAACTACTCGCTCTACAAAAACGACCGCTTTGATTTCAACCAGGAGGTGCCCATCTGGAATGCCTCTGTACGCCGCCTGCTCGGCCCGGCCAACCGCCTGGAGATGCGCCTCGCCGCGTTCGACATATTCAACCGCCGCATAAACATCACGCAGAACGGCACCCAAAACTACGTTTCGCGCAACACCGCCCCTACCCTGGCCCGGTATTTCATGGTGAGCCTGAGCTACAACCTGCGCGGATACGAGGACAAAGTGAAAAAGAACAACTGGTGGTAATGGCAGTAGTTTCGCTGGATAAAAAGGCCGAGGCTATAGCCCGTATTTTGGACGACCTCTACCCGGAAACGCCCATCCCGCTCCGGCACGAGGATGCGTACACCCTGTTGGTGGCCGTGGTGCTTTCGGCTCAGTGTACCGACGAACGGGTAAACCAGATCACGCCCCTGCTTTTTGCGCGAGCCAACAACCCGGCGGACATGACCAAACTATCGGTGGATGAAATCCAGGAGGTCATCCGCCCCTGCGGCCTTTCGCCAGCCAAGTCTAAGGCCATTTGGGGGCTGTCTCGTTTGCTGGTAGAACGGCACGGCGGCGAGGTGCCACCGTCCTTCGAGGCGTTGGAGGCACTTCCGGGAGTAGGCCACAAGACGGCCTCGGTGGTGATGTCGCAGGCGTTCGGAGTGCCCGCGTTTCCGGTGGACACGCACATTCACCGCCTCGCCACCCGCTGGGGGCTGAGCGACGGTAAGAACGTGGAAAAGACCGAGCGCGATTTGAAGGCCGTTTTTCCGGAAAACACCTGGAACAAACTGCACCTCCAAATCATCTACTTCGGGCGGCAATACTGCCCGGCACGCGGGCACAAGGCGGAGAATTGCCCGATTTGTTCGAAGTGGGGGGTGAGTGGGTGAGGGTGCGCTTGCTCGCTTTTGTCATTCTGCAGAAATCCGTCCAAGTCGCGAGGACAGCCGCGCTCTGTTTGTCATACCGAGAGTAGCCGCCGCTTACACGTTCGTCTGTGACATGAACTGAATCCTTCGAAAGGGCTCGGTCACCCGGTAAAAGGTAAAAAAAACTAATCTTACCCCCCACGCGCTGCCCTGTCGAGTTGAAAGCCTACGTTGTGGAGGCGGGAGACGGCCCGTTGAAGTGTTGGGCGCTTTCGTGGGCAAGCAAGTGCAAAGGCTCCTGCGCAAGTAAAAAGATTGGAAAAAAGTCAAGCGTAAATGCGAGCAGACGGGCCATTTGAATACCTATTTTACGCGCTTCCGAGCAGCACAAGCCGCACATTTTTCACCGTGCTCACCGGGATGTCAAAGTACTCGGCCACCGCTTGGTCAGGCCAGTCGGGATTCTTTTTCAAAAAGGCAACCAGCAGCTTTTCAATACCTTTTTCGATACCTTTTTCGACACCTTTTTCGATGCCCATCTTGATACCTTTTTCGATACCCTCTTCCACAAAATGCTCATAGGTAAACTTGACTTTGTGTTCCAAATGCGGCGGCAATGTTTCTACTAATTCCATGATTTCGTGTTTGGTGAACGATGAGACAATTTGCAGGTAGAAAAACGTGGCCTCAAACAGGCCCAACAGGATCTCCTCTGCCACGTTTTCGTGGACAAAAATAAGCACTTCGCGGAAATGCTGCCGGATGAATTCGTTCTCGCGACCGTGCTTGAACGCCAGAAATATGTTGCGCAGCAATACCGCGTCTTGCATGCCTCGGATTTCCTCGTCCAGCATAGCCTGCACGTTGACTTTCAGGATGTCAAAGTGTGGGACATAACCTGCCAAAGCCGGGGGCACCGCTCCGTAATGCTCCCGCAGCGGCTTGGGATTCCACGGATTCTGGCCATGGTAAAACAGGATAGGGATGGTCAGTGTGAAACGTGGCCGCTTCTGACGGATGTCCTCCTCCTGAACCCCTCGAAGGTAGTTGCCTAACTGGATGTATATCCGGCGGCCAGTACTTCGACTTTTGTGCTCTAGCAGTATGCAGATGCGCACCGGGTCGGCCTGAATCGTTTCGCAGGTGTACACGAGGTCGGAGAAGGATTCGCGCAGATCATCGGACAGGAAACTTTCCGGCGACAGTTGTAGGGTTCGCAGGTTGAGCGCCGCCACTTGGTCGGCCGAAAGAAATGCTTGCAGCAGTTGCAGCGTCACCGGCTGCACCTTGAACACCTGCTCGAAATAGGTGTCGTGCGGGCGCTGGCGGGCAAGTTTGAATGAGTCGTCCATATTTGCAGGTTTTGTTGTACCCACAAAAATGGCTCGGTAACACTTCAAGCCAACTACAACATGGGGTGTTAGGACAGATTTATTGAAATTGCATACGAGGCAGAAAAGCAGAAATTCCGCCTTCACGGGTGGATCAGCGTCACTCCCTCTGTCAACCTGACCGGATAAATACTCAGTTCCAAACCGAACTCCTGCCGGTATGCAGTAGCCGTTTCTTCAGCAAACTGCTCCAGCCTGTTTGTTTTTACCAAGTTGATCGTGCAGCCGCCGAAACCGCCGCCCATTTGCCGGGCACCGGCCACTTCATAGTTTTTTCGCGCTTGTTCGACCAAGAAATTGGTCTCGGGTACGCACACCTCGTATTCCAAGTTCAGCCCGTCGTGGCACTGAACCATGATCTGGCCCAAGTGTTCCAGATCGCCGTTTTGCAGGGCGGTGCAGGCCTCGCCTACGCGAGCGATTTCTTCCGTGACGAACTTGCAACGCCGATAAACAGTAGGATCGAAAGCCTCGCGGTGCTTTGTCAGCAAACCGGGCGATACATCGCGCAGGCTTGATACGTTCGGGTCAAATTGCCGCAATACCGCTACACCAGCCTCGCATTCCGCCCGGCGGGTGTTGTACTCCGTATCCACAAGCGCGTGTTTCACCCCGGAATCGAACAAAACCAAACTATAACCCGGCGTATCGAACGGAAAATATTGGAAATCGAGGTTGCGGCAGTCGAGGCGCATCACACTGTTGGCCCTGCCCATGACCGATGCGAACATGTCCATGATGCCGCATTTCATGCCTACAAAGTTGTTCTCACCGCGCTGTGCCATCCGGACGATGTCCATTCGAGACAGCCCCAAACGGTACAGTTCGTTGGCCGCAAACAGCATCCCGCTTTCCAATGCTGCCGACGACGACAGCCCCGCGCCGAGCGGTACGTCGCCGCCAATCGCTACGTTCAGCCCGCCGACGAGCAGCCCGTCCTTTCGGGCTTCGCTGATTACACCGAGCAGGTAGTTGGCCCAAGTTTGTTCGCGTTGAAAAACTGTTTCGGTGTTTTCCGACAGGAAAAAAGCGTTGAGGTCGGCGGCGAAAAAAGCAAACCGCCCGTCGTGGCGACGGCTGGCCGAGAGCCAGATTGCCCGGTCAATGGCCGCTGGCAATACGAAGCCGCTGTTATAGTCGGTATGTTCGCCAATGAGATTGATGCGCCCTGGTGCCCGGACGATGACCTCCGGTGGTTCGCCAAAACGGGCTGCGAAGGCGGCTAGGATAGCGGTTTTGTTCAAAAAAGCGTGGTTGCGGCTTCTTGCGGAATTTTCTGGCGCAAAAGTAGAACGCTGTATGGCAAATATTTTCGCTTTGTTGCCGAATGAATTGTATTACGTTTGCACGTCAAATAAACAGATCAATGACGGACAAACCCACTCTCGAAGGCCTCGTATGCCAAGGCAAACTGCCCGAAGCCATTGCCCAGCTCAAATCGCTCGTAGAAGCCCTCAAGGGCGAGCCGTACACCAACCTGATCGCGCTTTCCGGGCGGTACTCGGATAACCGGGCCGCCAGCGACACGAACACCGCGCCCAAAGAACTGACCAGCATGGAGTCCAACCGTATCCGGGCGACTTTTCTAAGTATCTTAGGTGATGTACGGGAGGAAATCGAGGAAAAAATCAATTTTTTCAAGCCGATCCCCCGCGCAGCAAAGGACCGTGACACCTTGCGCGACTTTATCGAAACCGGGCTTTCCCGCAAATACACCGACATCAGGCCGTTCACAGAGGGCCAATCGTTCATTTATTTCAGCGCCAAGGAGCGGCACTCCGACCAGGAGGTGATGATCATGGTACTGAAAACGAGCGACATCGAAGAAATCAAGAAAAACAGCCAGCTCAGCCGCATTTCGCAATTGAAGCACCGCAACCTAATCCAGTTGCTTGACGTAAACTTTCAAACGTACCCCTACTACCTGATCACGGAAATGGTATCGGGCGTAAACCTTAAGGTATTGCTGCGCAACACCGGTACACTGCCATTGTACAACACGAAGCGTATCCTGTTGGTGATCGGCGACGTGATGGACTACCTCCGACAGAAAAAGTTTTCGCACTCCGGTATCCGGCCTTCCAAGATCATTATTGACCACGAAATGGAGCCGGAAATATCGCCCTTCGATATCCACCAGGTGAGCGATGCCAAGCGGCTGCTCAGTGCTTTCATTGAGGACTGCCACTATTTTGCACCCGAAAAATTGTTCGAGATGGACAAGCCCACCAGCAACGATGCCACCGACAAGGCCAGCCAATTTTGCCTTGCTGCCTTGGGGTACGAGATGCTGACAGGTGAAAAGCTGTTCGCAGGCGAAAATCTCTCGGATATCCTGCTCGCCCGGCATCGTTTTTTCGCCGACCCGGAGTTTCGTAAAAACCGCTTGGCGCACCCGCGCCTGCCCACGCGCGTCGTGGCTATTTTGAAAAAAATGTTGGCCGAAAATCCCGACAAACGCTACGAGGACATGGGGCTTGCCCTACGTGACATCGGGCGGATACGGGTAGAATTGGACGACAACGAGGAGGTCGTTTTTGCCAGCTACCGCCGTTGCCTGAGCCAGTCCGACAATTTCCCCGAACTGTTTTTCAACCGTTTGTTTGCCCAGCCAGGCATGGATAAACTCAAGCCGACATCGCCGGGCGAGCTCACGTTGTTTTTTCAACGCTTCCATATCGCGGTACACCTCATGTTCGACATCGAGAATACCGTCGCATCAGTGGAAAAAACCACCCGCTTATCCCCACTCGAAAGCAACAGCAGCACAGAGTACATCACATTGCTCAACGCTTTTGTGGACACCGTGGCCGAGTGCGACTCGCGCTGGAATTCCCGTGGTGTGTCAGAGGCATGGCAGCACATCAAAAGCCGGATTCTGGATTCACTCATCGCCTACCTGCCGCCCAGCGATGAATCTGTTGAACAAGATGAAACACAAATTTTACCCGCCGATACGCCCACGGAGCCTGCCACTACCGATGAACAACTCAATAAAAGCGATCAGGCGACGCAGTTAGAGAGGCCCGAAGAGCCCGCTGAAATCAATCCAGAGGTTTTGTGAACGGTCATTTTGTGCAGAAAGACTCACTTCATAGGTCGCGCCATTTCGCTTAAACTGTAGGAAGCCATCAGGTTGAGCGAATGGTACCAATCGCCCTTGTTGGGGTTGCCGTTTTTGCTCACCCCGTCGAGCAAGTCGTCGAACACCGGGCGCGAACAAACTTCGAGGCCGAGGCTAACCCGTCCGGCTACCATGCGCAACCCAAAACCGATGGGCGTACTCACGAACGTCTGCTTAGTCGTACCGCCTTCAGGCAGGGGTTCCACCACAATACGCGAACGGTCGCTTTCGGGGCCGTAATACGTCACTTTGGCATCCGCTGAGGTGAAGCCTACGCCACCGAAGACGTAGGGGTGAAAATAAAACGTCACATCAGTTGATACGGGTTCGTACTCGAATGAGGCAATAGTAGCCTCCAAGAGCGCTGCTCCTTCGAGCAATTTTGTTTCAAAACGGAACTGCCTACTGGCCAACGTTGGGAAGCGTTTGTCGTCGCCGCCGATGCTCCCTGCAAAAAACTGGCCGCGCACCTGGAGCAGTTTGCTCAGGTGGAGTCGGGCAAAAGCGCCAGCGCCGAACTGTGTTTGGGCAATAATGATGTGATCGTCAGCAAGATCGCCGGAGTAATTGGTGGCAGCAACCAATACGCCGACCTCAATGGTTGGTTTTTGTTCGACGAACTGGGCCAGCAGCGAATTAGCCGGGCCAAATCCGAAAACACAGATTGTAATTGCAAAAAAACGGCGCATATGTAACATGGTGTGGTGTGTTTGAACATGCCAAAAGTGTGGTTACAGGGTCCAGTCCCGGTACCAAATTGGCGGGTTGTTTTCCTGCTGACGACGGGCTTCCTCCTCAGCCTCTAAGGCGCGTTGGGCCTTGGTTTTTTCAAAAATATCGCGGGGCAGGAAGTACTCCGATTCTTGCCCGCGCTCATCGGCGAAGGGGTCGTAGCGCTCTACTTCGTCGTCCTCCATTTCTTCTTTGAACCAAAAGGAAGTAAAGATGCCGGCGAGGCTGCCCAGCAGGTGGCTTTCCCAGGAAATACCCTCTTGATCGGGCAGTATGCCGAGAAACATGCCACTGTAAAACACCATCACGATCAGGGCCAGAATGATCGAGCGCAGGCTGCGGCGGAAAATGCCGTTCCAGAAAATGAAGGCCACCAACCCGTACACCACACCACTGGCCCCGATGTGCAGTACTGGTCGGGCGAGCAGCCAAACGGCAATTCCGGTCAGGAAAAAAATCATCCAGAACGCCCGCATGGCCACTTTTCGGAAAAAGTACAGCGTAATGGCGCTCAGCACGAATAAAGGGAACGAGTTGGACAGCAGGTGCTCCCAACTGCCGTGTACCATCGGGGCGGTCACGATGCCCTTCAGGCCCCAAAGGCGGCGCGGCATAATGCCGTACCAGCCAGGGTCTGAGCCGACGAGGGTCAGGTAAGCGTGCAACAACCATAAAAACAACACCATTCCCAACGGGAAGCGCAGGCTGTCCAAGAAATGTTGGCGGGTGCTATCCGCGCCGTCGTTGTTGGAATCGTACATGGTTGGCGGTTGTCCGATAAAGGCCGCAAGGTAACCATGATAAATAAAAAAGGTTGCCCCGGAACCGGGGCAACCTCGAATAATAACACGGAAAGTTTAATTTTTCTTGATGGTGTACGTGTACACCGCACCGCTCAGGATGAGGTCAATCGTGTAGTTGCCAGCCGCTGCGATAACGATGTTATCGCCTCCGTACTCCAACGTCTTGTTCGCCTGGGTGTCGCCGAAATTGATAGCCCAATCGTCGTTAGCACGGAACTTGATTTCTCCGGCCACGAGGTTGAGTGTGATCGTCCACTTGTTGGCAGCCGGATCATAAGTCATATTTTGGTCGCTGTTCCAGGCATCTGGCGTGGCAGAGCCGATGAGGCCCCAGTCCGTGCGGAGGTTGGCGTGCGTCAGTTCGTTCAGGTTCACGTTCAGTCGGTAAACACCTTTAGTGGGAATCTTGATGTTGTCGCCGTTTTTTTCGAGGGAGCCGTTTGCGCCCGTGTCGCCGTAGTTGGTGTCCCAGCTCGGGCCGACGGTGTACTTGTGCTCGGTGTTGTCATCTTTGAAATAAATGTAACCCTCGTACTTGTTGTCGCTTTTGGCCGAAAAGATGATCGTTGAGTTGTCCGCAGGATTCCAGCCCTGGTAGCTGCCGGGCACCTGAAGTTGCGGGTACACAACAACGATAGTGTACGGCGTGACTTGTAGGGTCACCGGAGCGGAGTAGATCACATTTACCTCCGGGCTGATTTTTACGGACAGGCGCATTTCAATCGTCGAAGCCTCACCGCTGGGCAATGCCAGAGAAGAGAAAAGGGCCGTATTGAACTTGGCGACTGTGGAAGCCAGAGTCAGGCCGGTACTCGTACCGAGCACGACCGCATCTTTAAAATCGTTGCCAGCACGGTCTACCTCCACCGAATAGGTAGCGGCAGCCCGGAAACCAAACTCGGCACCTGTCCAGGTGACTGTGAACGCGTCGTTCGCAGCGGCTTCGGTCAACACGATTGAGGTGCCGGAAGCCGGGCTTGTGATGACCGGCAGAGCGGTTACTTTGAGCGTCGGATTGGGCGAGAACTCAGCCTTTTGGCAAGCGCCAATCAGGAACAAGGCCGCCAAAAACGTCGGAAAAATGAGTTTTTTATTCATCGTTTGAATCGTTTTGAAAATTAGTAACCGGTGTTTTGGCGGAGGTTAGGGTTGGCTCCGATGTCCGAGTTCGGGATTGGGAACACGTCGTAGTGCGCCGGGCGCGTAACGCCAGCGGCCACGCCGCCCTTCCAAGGCCAAAGATAGGTGCTGTTGCTGAACTTGCCGAAGCGAACCAGGTCGGAACGGCGGTGGCCCTCCCAGTACAGTTCTCGGCAACGCTCGTCAAGGATAAAGTCGAGCGTCATGTCGTTGGCCGTGATGTTGCCGCCGGTACCGGAGTAGGCGCGTTCGCGGAGTTTGTTCACGAGGCTGACAGCTGTAGCGACATCGCCGCCGCTGCCGCCCCGACGCACTGCTTCTGCGTACATCAGGTAAGCGTCTTCGATGCGGAAGAGCGGGAAGTCGGTGTCAACAAAGGTCAGGTCGGAACCCGGCGTGCCGTCAGATTTCAAGTTGGAAAACTTGGACACGGCGTAACCTTCCGTGAACTGCGAAATGTCGGCGATGTCCAACGACTGGCCAGCGGTGTAAAACATGGCACGCCGGTCAAACAACGGGCGCTCGATGGAGTACGTGTAGTCGGGTTTTTTCAAAAATAACTTGATCAAGTATGTGCCAGCCGAGGGAATAGCGATGTTGTCACCGCCACCTTCCAGCAGGGCATCCTTGCCGGTGTCGCCGTAGTTCAAGTCCCACCCGTCATTTGCGCGGAATTTCACCTCGCCTGCCGTAAGGTTCAACTGGATCGTCCAAGCGCCTTCGGTGGCATCGTAGGTCATATCCTGATCGCTATTCCATTGATCTGGTGTTGCCGATCCAATGAGGCCCCACGTAGTTTTCAGCAGGGTATACGTCAGTGCGTTCAGGTCCACGTTGATTTTGTAAAATCCGGCTGTTGCTACTTTGATGTTGTCGCCGCCCGATTCGAGCGTGCCGTTGGCTCCGGTGTCTCCAAAGTTGTTGTCCCAGTTTGGCCCGAGGGTAAACTTGAACTCGGAGTTGGCATCCGGGAGGTAAACGTAGCCCTCGTAGGTATTGTCGTTGTTTTTGGACGACAATTGGTTGGCGCTTGCCGGGTTCCAACCCTGATAGCCGCCCGGTACGTAAATGACCGGGTAAGTGCCGCCTGCGTTGGGTGCCACGACGATGTTGCCGCCCGTTGCCGGGAATTTTTGCACCACGGCCTTCGTGGTGCGCGTGCCGCCCCAGCCGCCGTCGAGGCCGTAGTCGCCGGGTTTCATGCTGCCGCCAACTGCCGCGTGGCAGAGGAAGGTGGTGCCCCCGTAGGTTTGGGTGCGCTTGCCGTCAAAGTTGATGGATAAGATGATGCCGTCGGCGTTGTGGTTGTCGGCATTGAACATGTCGGCGTACTTAGACTCCAGCGTGTATCCGGCACCGATCACCTTGTTGCAGTAGGTGATGCAATCCGTGTTGCGGTCGCGGTTGATGTACGTTTGCGCGTTCAGGTACAGTTTGGCCAACACCATCCAAGCCGCGGCTTGGTCGGCGCGGCCGTACTCGTTCTGGCGGGCTGGTACCAGCGTGTTTTCGATGGCCTTCAACTCGCTTTCTACGTAGTTGAACACCTCTTCGGCGTTTGCCTGGCGGGGGAAAAACGCCCCAACGGCATCAGCCTCGGTGACCATGGGCACATTGCGGAACAAGTCGAGCGCGTGCCAGTAGCACATGGCGCGGATGAACCGGGCTTCGGCGCGGAACTTCTCGATGTCGGAGCGCAAGGCACCGCTCACACCGCGGCTATCCAACTTGGCATCGGCGGTTTCGCGGATGTACTCGTTGCAGGCTGCGATCTGGTAGTAAATCCGATTGTACGTGGCTGTTACGAACTCGCTGTTGGCATCCCAGTCTTGTTGGTGGTAGTCCTGGATGGTACCGTCGTTCCAAGCAATGACCGCTTCGTCGGTGGTCAGCTCCTGCGCTTTCCAGTATTGGCGGATGTAGTTGGAAAAACCCTCGTCAATGCCCTGAATGTCCGGTTGTCCGGCCGGGCCTTGCTGGCCGCTGGTGGCAAAGCCGGCGTAAATCTTGGCCAAAACCTGCTTGTACGAGGCCGGGTCGTTGAATACGTTGGCGGCTGTGACTTCGTTGGGGCTGAGCGGAACGGTGTCGAGATCTTTGAAGCAGGACACCGCGAACAGGGTGGCTCCCAGTAAGAGAAGCGAACCTAATTTATACGAATGTAAACGCATTGGTTGGTGTGTTTTTAAGTTTAGAAACTAGCGTTGAGTCCGAAAAGGTAGGTTGTGGCGCGTGGGTACACGTTGTTGTCTATGCCATTGAAAACCTCCGGGTCAATGCCTTTGTAGTCGGTAATTACGAACGGATTCTGTACAGAGCCGCTGATGCGCAGGTTGCGCAAGAAGCCCAGGTTGGCAAAATTGTAGCCCAATGTGATGTGATCGAACCGAACGAAAGATGCGTCCTGAATGAAGTGGTCACTGAAATACTGGGGAACATCAAACTGGATGCCGGAGTAAGCAGACTGTAGGTTGTTCAAGTAACCCGTAGCCGAGTACAAGTTGTTGAAAGCCGTTTGATTGGACTGGCCGTTATTGTACACGAAATTGCCGAAACTGGCACGCCCGCCGACGGAAGCGTCAAATTTGCCCAGCGTCACGGACGTGTAAAAGCCCATCAGCACATCTGCAACAGGCTTTTGAAAACGGTACTGGTCGGAGGGCGTGACTTGGCCGTCGCCGTTACGATCCACGTACAAGCCTTCGATGGGCAGGCCGTCTTCGTTGTACACCTGCTCGTACACATAGAATGAGCTGGCTGGGAAGCCCACGCTGTGAATTTGAATTTTGTTTCCTACCCCGCCGGAAATGTCGCCTGTGGCAACGCCACGGTAGTTCGGGTCGTCAGTGGCCCGCAGTTTGGTGATCTCGTTGTTGTTGATGGTAAAGTTGCAGCCGAGCTCCCAAGTTGCTTTTTCTGACTGGTACGGGATGGTATTAACGGACAGTTCCACGCCTCGGTTTTCCAAGTCACCAACGTTGGCATTTACAAAGTTCGTCAGGTTGGTACCTGCTGCCACCGGGCTGAAAATGAGCAGGTCGGTCGTTTGACGAATGTAGTATTCCAACGAACCGAAGACCCGGCCGCCGAGTATTTCATAGTCCAGGCCCGCATTATATGTAGTCGTGGATTCCCACTTCAGGTTGGCGTTGTAGCCATTGGCGCGAAGCGTGGGGTAAAATACGTCGCCAAATTGGTATTGTGCCGTAGGCGTGCTGCGCTGGTAGCGGGCAAGGTACGGGAAGTAATCACTGCCTACGTCCTGCTGGCCAGTTTCGCCCCAGCTCAAGCGTACTTTCAATTTGCTCAACACACCAGCTTCGTTGTCAATAGCCTTCCAGGCTAATGCTGCGGACGGGAAAGTGCCCCAACGGCTGTCTTCGCTAAAGCGCGAAGTACCGTCGCGGCGCAGGGTAAATGTAAACAGGAAACGATCGTCAAAGCCGAGGTTCAGGCGGCCAAAAATAGACTGGATGTTCAGCGGGTTGATGAACTGGGTGGTCACCGTGTCCGGTTGATACTTACGAGTAATCCGGTTGTTGTAGTCGTCAAACCGCCAGTCTTGCCATGAGTAGCCCGCCATAGCGTCCACTTTTACGGTTCCAATGGTCTTGACGTAGTTCAGGTAAAACTCCAGGAGCTGGTTTTTTGTCTCGTTTGTATAGATTTCCGAGAAGCCACCGCCATCGGTTCCATCAGGGAAACGGCGGTAGCCGCCTGCATAATTTACCGGCGTGCCTTTGGTGCCTTCGCTTTCGGCCTTATCGTAACCAATGTTCAGATTGGCACGCAGATCAGGAAAAAAGCCCAACCGATAGTCTATCTGGAGGTTACCGAGCAAACGATTGACCGAAGACTCGTCTGTTTGCATGTTCAATTGAGCTACCGGGTTGATTGGTGCCAGGGTGTTCGGGTTGCCGTCCACTTGTGTGAACGTAAAGTATCCCCCATAAGGGCTGCTCGGATCCAAAACTGGCTTGGTCGGGTCGAATGCTATGGCTGATCCGATAGCCCCCCTGTTACCAAAAAAGTTTTCCGTTTTCATGTACTTCACGTTCGCATTGACCTGAAGTTTGTTGTTGAAAAACGTGGGCGACAAGTTGACAGCACCGGTCAATCGGTTGAAGTTATCCGTTTTCAGGATACCGTCTCGATCGGTGTAGCCCAGCGATACCCGGTACGGCAAGGTGCCCACTCCGCCCGAAACAGCGAGGTTGTGGTCCATACCTACACCCGTCTGGTAAATTTCGTCCTGCCAGTCGGTGTTGGCGGTACCGAGCAGGGTGCGAGCTTGGTGCCCGTCGGCATAGCGGCTGTTGATCAGGGCGCGGAACTCGTCGCCGCTCAGCACGTCAACCCGCTTGGTCGGGCTGCTGAACGAGAAGTTGTTGGTGTAGTCCACACCGATCTTGCGCTTCAGCGAGCCTTTTTTCGTGGTGATGATGATGACACCGTTGGAAGCACGGGAGCCGTAGATGGCCGTTGCGGAGGCATCCTTGAGCACCGAAAACGTCTCGATGTCGTTCGGGTTGACGATGTTCAGCGCATTGCGTTCGCCCGCGATGCCAGCGGAATTGTTGCCAGTATTGGCCACGGGCAGACCGTCAATCACGATCAGCGGGTCGTTGCTGGCGCTGAGCGAGGAACCACCGCGAATGCGGATAGTGCCGCCACCGCCGGGGTCGGCATTGGGCGTGACCTGTACACCGGCTACTTTGCCCACGAGCAGTTCCTGCGGCGAGTTGATGGCCCCCTTGTTGAACTCCTTTTGGCCCACGGAAAGAATGGCACCGGTAGCGTCTTCTTTTTTGACAATGCCGTAGCCGATGACCACCGTTTCCTCCAAGGCCAAGCCAGCAAGGAGCGCAAAATTGCCCACGCCGTTGGCGGCAATGTCGAAGGTTTGGGTTGCATATCCGGTGTAGCTCACCTCCAATTGGGTCACACCGGCGGGTACCGAGAAATTGTATCGGCCCTCAACGTCGGTGATGGCACCAGCGGTGCCGCCAACAGCCCGAACACTGGCCCCGATGAGCGGCTCGCCGTTCTCGGAGTCGGTAATGGTACCGCTGACTTGTTTTTGCGCCAAGGCAAAACTGCCCGCAAACAGCACAAAACAAACCAGAGTAATAAATGGCTTAAGTTTAGAATACTTCATACAAATAAAATTAGGTTGTGATTTTTCCCAGTAGAACAGAACAATCCCCAAAACCGGGGCTATGGCTTTGGATAACTTGGGGAGGTCATTTGAAATGACAAAACAACAGGGAATAGGCGTTTTTTTCTGTAAAAAACGGCAGCCTAATTTGGAAGTACCAAGTGAGGGCGAAAGCCGAAGAGTGTGGTGGCGGCTTTCGCGGCGCAATATCCGCAGTTTTTCAGAAAATGAAAATTTGGTTTGGGGTTTCTGATATTTTTTTTCAAAAAAACACTGGGTTTATGAGCAGGATGGGGGTTCACCCGCGCTTTTTGCCGACTCAGAAACTCCTGACTGGCGCGAGTGTTCAGTAACTTAAAAAAAAGGCAAAATTTGCAGGCATGGAGATGTGACGGTGGTGCGGTTGGGGCTACCCACCCCTTACCACCCGCCGCACGACCCGCTCCTTACTCGTCTGTATTTCAATAAAATAAACACCGTTTTTTTGCGGCAGCACAAGGTCGGGTGCGACTTTATCCCACACCATTTGCCCGGAAGCATCCCAGGCACGGATGCGTTTGGCAGCCATTCCAGTGGGCAAGTCAACGTGGATGCGGCCATCAGCGGAGAGGGTAGGGGAGACCGTGATTTTGGGCAAAACGGGAGATGTGGCCGACACAGGTGTCACGTTCACGTTTTTTTCCACGGAAGCGACCAGCACGGGCGAGCGGTCGGCAGCATCGAACATCTGGCGAAAACTGTCAATTTCCGGCGATGAGTACGCGAACAGCGGTGCCATCCACTTGGGCGGCAGGCTTTGGTACCACACCTTGGCTGTCACGGACAAGGCCCCGGAATAGCCGTTGATGGGTATGTGAAAACGCAGGATGTCGGCACCACTGCCTTCGGTACCGTCGGGGAAACGGTTAAAATCGGGATCAATGAGGGCGCTGCCGATGATCAGTGTGGTGTCGTAGGCCGAGTGGGCAGTCGAGAATCCCTGCGGAGTGAGGCGGTTGTCTTTCAGCGCCTTGTCGCCCCGTTCCAAAACATTGGTGAACGCCCCGGACACGTCGCCGGGCACCATTTCATAAATCTGCACCTGATCGGGCCGGTTGATAACGAGGTGGTGTGGCTCCACATTGGCGTCCTCGTCAGGCAGGCTGTAGTCGGGGTTGTGCCGACCCGAATGGAATACCGTTTGGCCAGCGGCATTTTTCACTTCAAATTCCACCCATGCCCGTCGCGAGGGATAGCCGGAGGGAAATTTGTGTCCGGCTTTGTTGGCCAACTTCAGGGCAAAAAATGCAGTGTCTCCGTTCAGCACCTGCGGTTCGAGCGTCAGGTCGAGGGTTTTTTGCTGGAGCATGCGCAGGGTAGCGGTGATGGTGCTGTCGAAATGTTCCGTTTTGGCACCGATGCCCAACCTGGCGCGATTTTCTTTCAACAACTGGAGCATAGTCACGTTGGCCCCGGCCATTTCGTGCAGGCCGTAGGGGAATTTTGGCGTGAGAAACTGGTAATTGGAAGAAACAATAACCTCGTCGGGAATCTGCGGGAGGTGGCAGGCCTGGCAGGTCACGTTGTCGCGGTCGCGGTCGTAGCGGCTGTTGAGCCACTCGTGGTAAGTGGCCTGTTCCACGAATGTGCCGCCGGTCAGGTTGCCGGCCAAGTCCACGGTGCCAGTGATGAGCGTATGACACCCGGCACACAGGCCCGCGTCGCTGATATGCTCACCGTACAGTGGGGTGATGCCCACGAAGTCTCGCATGGGCGGTGCGAAGGGCATTTCGTAGGGGCCATACGCCACGCGTACTTTGTTTGTATCAAAATTCAGCGCCCCGGAGTGCAGGCTTCCGATCAGGGCCGGAGCCTGGGCGTGGCAGGCTTGGCAGGTGACCCCGTCGAGGCCGAGCGTGTCGGTGAGCAAATCGGCCAGGAGGTAATGCGGTTGTTGGCGCTTGAGTTTGGCTTGATAATGCCCGGTGGGCGCGTGGCAGGAGGTGCATTTGTCCTGCAGAGCGAGGCTGTGGGAGGGATTTATCAAAATTTCATGCGACACCTTGGCACGCCAGAACGGGTCCTTGGCCGCATTGGCCATCATCGTGCTGCCCCAATCGTCGTACACGTTCACGTCCTCGCCGCTGTTGTTTACCGAAGCAAAGCCCGTGGGATCAAAGCCGTGGCATCCGCCGCAGGTTTTGGCCGTCAGGAAAATCACGCTGGAGTCAATTGGCAACTCGCCCGCCGCTGCTTGTGCTTTTGAAAAATGGCTGCGCAACACTTTCAATTCGGTTGGGTTGTGAAAAGGCTTGGCGGTTTTCCCATACGGAAAATCCGCCAAGGCAGCCACGAGGAGCGGCAGGGTGAAGGCAAGGAGCAGTATTTTTTTCATGGAAAGCGGATTTTTTTCAGGTCTTCGGGGGTGTCAATACCGATGGTCTCCAAGTCAGTGATGCCAACGGCGATGCGCAGGCCGTTTTCCAGCCAACGCAATTGTTCCAGCGATTCGGCGCGTTCCAGGGGAGTGGGCCGGAGCCGGGCGACGCGCAACAGCGCGTTTCGGCGGAACGCGTACAAGCCGATGTGCTTGTAAAATACCTGCCGTTCCAACCAGTTTTCCGGGGCGGCATCCCGCACAAACGGAATGGGATGGCGGCTGAAGTAGATCGCGCCGTGTTTTTGGGAGAAGACGACTTTGACGGCGTTCGGGTTGTTCAGGATTTCTGCTTGTTCAATTTGTTTGGCCAAGGTGGCTATCGAAAACCGGGGCCGTTCGAGCAGGGTTTGCGCCAGCAAGTCAATTTGTTCCGGCTGCACGAACGGCTCGTCGCCCTGGATATTCAGCACGATGTCGGCCCGGGGGAAATGGGCAGCCACTTCTGCACAGCGATCCGTTCCGCTGGGATGACCAGGGTGGGTCATCAGCACAGTGCCACCAAACGACCGGACGTGCTGGAGGATGCGCTCGTCGTCGGTAGCCACGACAACCTCATCCAGCAGCGTGGCCCGGCGGGCCTGCTCGCACACACGCTCGATCATACTTTTTCCGGCGATCATGGTCAGTGGTTTGCCGGGAAACCGGGTGGATGCCCAACGGGCGGGGATAATGCCGAGGATCATTTTTCTTCACCATCTTTGTAAATCAAAACCTTGCGTTCGTCCGGTTTGGCGTAGCCGCGGTACATGCCTTCGGAGTTGAACGGCATGGCGATGTTGCCGTCCTTGTCCACGGCGATGAGGCCGCCCTCACCGCCTTTTTCCACTAATTTTTTCATAATGACGGCCTCGGCGGCTTCGCGGAGGGAATTGCCGCCGTAGACCATACGCGCCCACACGTCGTGCGCCACGGCGTAGCGGATGAAGTATTCGCCGTGTCCGGTGCAGGAAACGGCACATGCCTCGTTGGATGCGTAGGTGCCTGCGCCGACCACCGGCGTATCGCCGAGGCGGTTCCAGCGTTTGTTGGTCATGCCGCCGGTGGAGGTGGCCGCGGCGAGGTTGCCATTTTTGTCGAGCGCCACGCAGCCGACGGTGCCGAACTTGTGGTCGGGATTTTTGCGGTTCATGCCCTGCGGCGATCTGGCCTTTTCCTCCTGCACCGTTTTTTGTAACGCATCCCAGCGTTTTTGGGTAAAAAACCATGCTGGCCCTACGGTATCAAGGCCGTTTTCGAGGGCGAACTGCTCCGCCCCCCTGCCGCTCAAAAAAACGTGTTGCGATTTTTCCATGACGGAGCGAGCCAGCAAGATCGGGTTTTTGACGGTGGTGACCCCGCCAACAGCCCCGGCGGCCTGGTTGCTGCCGTCCATAATGCTCGCGTCGAGTTCGTTGCGCCCCTTGTGGGGTAAAAACGGCTCCGCGCCCGGCGTTGAACAGGGGGCAGTTTTCGAGCCAGACGACGGTTTGGGAAACTGCGTCAAGGGCAGTGCCGCCATTTTTCAAAATGACTTCACCCACGGAAAGGGCTGTGTCGAGGGCTGCCCGGTACTCGGCATCCTGTTCCGGTGTCATTTCTGATTTCAGGATGGTGCCTGCTCCGCCGTGAATGGCCAGGGCGTATGCCGGTCGGGTGGGGGAGGGCAGGGGCTTGTCGGCGGCTGGTTGGCAGTTGGTGAAAAACAGGGCGAAAAACAGAAGGAAAGCAAGGCGAGCAGACATGGGTTGTGATTTTGGGGGTGAAAATAGGGAGCCGCAGCCCATACAATTGGACATTTTTTTATACCTCGTCTCCAAGCCCCTGCGGCCTATTTGGGAATATTACTGCCCAATGTCACCCACTGCCCAACGTAGCCCTGCCTCGGCTTTTCGGTAGGCTGCTACGAGTTTCAAGAGTTTGGTTTGTGCTTCCAGCCAGCGTTGTTCGCGGGTGTTGATGAGAAAAACAGAAGACTCGCCGAAGCGAAATTTTTCATTTTCGCCGTCAAGCAGCGTCCGGTAATTATCGGTGATGGAACGCCTCAAGCGTGTCAATGGCGGGCTTGTCGCCTTGCTTGTAACTTTCCACGATTCCGAGGTAGCGGATTTGGGCCTGCCGGAGGGCATTTTCGAAAATCCCGATGGCGTTTTCGGCGGCAACCCAATTCCAGTAGGCTGTAGTTTTCGCGTTCGATGCGGAGTTTGTTGACTGATGCCTGTGCGTCAAATTTTTCGGACAAGGTGCTGTACTTGTCGCTTTGGGCCTTGGCAACCTTGTTGGCGTACTCGTTTTGGGTCAACTGGAGCTCGGTTTTGTAAATGTCCAGATCGTTTTGGGCAGAAGCCAACTTGTTTTCGGCACCGACCAACTTGGCTTCGCTTTCTTGCATCTTGGCCTTTTTTTCCTCCAACTCGGTCAGGGATTTTAGCCCTTTTTCATAGAGGTTTTTGATGCCCTCCAACTGCCTTTTGGCGATTTGGACATCCACTTTTGCCTGCTCGAGGGTGGCGCAGTCAGATTCAATCTTGAGTTCGGCTTGGCGGACTTTATTGCCGACTTGCTGGATTTTGTTGACCAGTTCGCGCTCCATAGCTGCGATTTGGGTTTCGAGCGCTCCCACTTTACTACCATTGCCCCCACAATGACAAAAGCCACCAAAAGCCCTCAGGATGCCGAGATGCCCCCGCCAGCGATGATCCCGATAATCGCCTGGATGCCGAGCGGCAGGGACAGGTTGATCGCTCCGGCCACGATGGTTTATAGGCCGCTTTCTCCGATGTAAACCTTCCCGGGTTTTTAAAACCTGAAAGGTTTGTGGGCGGAAACAAAATCATCATGCTGTGCATTTTGTCCAAAATTTCCGGGCTGTGGACGACCAACCGTAACCATCAAGTTTTCCAAAATCGCACTTTTGCCCCCGGCTTGCACGAACGAATCGGTTTGGCAGCCCCGCTTTACCTGCTGTTTTTTCACAATCAACTCTGACAATGAACGATTTGCTAAAAAATCCTGTAGCGGTTTTTGCCGCTGGCCTGCTGTTTCTTTGGCTGGCTTTCAAGGTGATGAAGGGCCTGATCAGCGTGTTTTGGATTTTTGTTCTGGCCTTCGTTGTACTTTTTTTTGTAAACGACCGCTTCCGTCGAGCCGTGCGGATGTTTTTGGGCAGTATCTTTCGGCGCTAAAACTTTTAACCAACTTTTTTCCTACCGATGAGCACAGAATTGCAACCAATCAAACCCAAAGGATTTTGGAGCCGCCCCGAAGGCGTGACGGGCGGAATGTTTATGACCGCCCTGCTTTTGGGCGGTGGATACCTACTTTACAAAGCGCTTCCCACCTTGATCAATTTGGCCCAAAACACCCTTTATCTGGCCGGGCTGCTCGCTGCTCTCGCTGGCGTGGTGTATATGGTGTTGGATCCAAAAATGCGCAATCTGGTGTGGTACATGTACAAGTCGGTCATGCGCTGGGTCACGGGGCTGTTCGTCCAGTTGGACCCGATAGGCATCTTGAAAAGCTACATTGAGGACCTGAAAAACAACCTTGGCTCCATGAACGAGCAAATAAGCAAGCTCAAAGGCCAAATGTACCGGCTGTCGGAAATGATTCGGCAAAACCAGCGCGACATTCAGGCCAACCTCGGCATAGCCAGCAAGGCCAAGGAGACCGGTAAGGAATCCATCATGGTGCTCAAGGCCCGCAAGGCTGGGCGGCTGCAGGAATCCAACATGAAATTGGAGGACGTGTACAAACGCATGGAAGTGCTGTACCGGGTGCTGACCAAAATGTACGAGACCTCCGAGATCATGCTGGAAGACCTCCAAGACCAAGTGGTGGTGAAAGAGCAGGAGTACAAAGCTATCAAGGCCAGTCATTCGGCTATCCGCTCGGCCATGACCATCCTGAGCGGAAACAGCGACAAAAAGTACATGTACGACATGGCTTTGGAGGCAATGGCCGAAGACGTGGGCCAGAAAGTGGGTGAAATGGAGCGCTTCATGGACATGTCCAAAGGCTTCATGGACTCGATTGACCTGCAAAACGGCGTATTCGAAGAAGAGGGCTTGGAAATGCTGGAAAAGTGGGAAAAAGAAGGTGTGTCGTTTTTGCTCGGCAAGGAAAAATCGTCCATTATCGCCAAAGCAGGGGACACAAAAGAACTTCTGGACTTGAACACACCCATCAAAATGCCCAGCAAAGAGTCCCGAGGCGGAAACCAATATGACTCTTTTTTTGACAGTTGAACCAATCGTTTCCATGCGTAGCCTACTTTTCCTGATCACTTTTTGGCTAACCGCAACACAAACCACCTCCGCCCAATCGGGTATTGAAAAAATTGACACCGCTCTGTTGAAAAAAATAGAGGCCGGTGCCTCGGCGGAATTCCTTGTCATCCTACGTGTGCAGGCAAACGTGCGCGATGCTGAGCGTTTCCACCGAAAAGCCGACAAGGGCCGATATGTGTACGAAACTTTGCTCGAAACCGCTGAACGCACCCAAGGCCCTGTGCGCGAAGTGCTGCGACAGGCCGGTGCGCCCATACAGTCGTTCTGGATTGTGAACGCGCTGTGGTCCAAGGGCAGAGCCGACCTCGTGCTGCGGCTGGCAGAAATGTCCGATGTGGCCCGGGTGGAGGACAACCCCGTACTGCATCTCAGCCGCGTATCCAATTTGGATGACCCGGCTGTTACTGACCGAATTACACCAAATTCCAACACCTGGGGCCTGACCAAGATCAATGCCGACGATGTGTGGACACTGGGCTACTCGGGCACTGGTGTAGTGGTGGGTGGCCAGGATACCGGCTACGAGTGGGAACACCCGGCCATCAAGGACCAATACCGCGGCTGGAACGGCTCCTCTGCCGACCACAACTACAACTGGCACGACGCGATCCACAATTTGATAAATGGGGGATCAAATTCCTGCGGACTCAACCTTGATGAACCCTGCGATGACAACGGTCACGGGACCCATACAGCAGGCACAATGGCAGGTATGGTTGGCACCGTCGCCATCGGTGTGGCTCCTAACGCCAAATGGATCGGCTGCCGAAATATGGAAGAGGGCGACGGTACTCCTGCAACCTACATCGAATGTTTCGAATGGCTTACCGTACCTACCGACCTGAACGATGCCAACCCCGATCCAAACATGGCCCCCCATGTCATCAACAATTCCTGGGGGTGCCCCTCCTCCGAGGGCTGCAACAGTGGTAACTTCGCTACGATGGACACAGTCATCAACAACATGCGAGCGGCGGGCATCGTCGTGGTTACGTCAGCAGGAAACGACGGCCCAAATTGTAACACTATCAGCAACCCACCCTCCATTTTTGCCGGGAGCTTTGCCGTGGGCGCTACCAACAGCAGCGACATCATAACCAATTTCAGCAGCCGCGGCCCGGTCACTGCTTTTGGCAATCGGATGAAGCCCGACATCAGTGCCCCCGGCGAAACAGTGTACTCCTGCACCGGCACCGACAACAACCCCGGCTCGTACACGTATGCCTCGTGGAGCGGCACCAGCATGGCCGGCCCGCACGTGGCGGGTGTGGTCGCGCTCATATTGTCGGCACGACCCGACCTAATGGGTCAGGTGACCGTTTTGGAAAACCTGATGAAAAGTACGGCCTTGCCGCGTTTTTCTTCTTCACCGCACTGTGGAACCGATAACAGTTCGTCTCGACCAAACAACAAGTACGGCTGGGGACGGGTGGATGCGCTCGCAGCCGTGAACGCCGCTATCAATCTGCCCGTGGAACTTGTTTCGTTTTCTGCGGAGCCAGTGGACAAAACTACCCTGTTATATTGGACCACGGCTACCGAGCAGGACTGCGCCTACTTCGAAATCCAGCGCAGTACTGATGCCGTGCTGTGGCAAGCAATAGGCAAAAAAAACTGCTCGACCTCCAGCAGCCAAACCACCGATTACCAGTTCGCAGACCTTTCGCCTGCCACAGGCTTGAACTACTACCGGCTCCGGCAAGTAGATGTTTCCGGTGCTTTTGCGTTTAGCCCCATTGTGTCGGTACGCCACGGCCAGCCCGGGGTGCGGCTGCGTGTAGCAGCGCACCCGGAGCAACAACAAGTGTTTGTGGAAGTGATCGGCAGCACCACGGGCGAGCAATGGCAGGTTTCCATACACGCTATGGATGGGCGCGAGGCTCTCCGCTCTGAATCGCTGGAGCAAATACTGGCCGTGAACCTGCCCGGTCTTGCGCATGGCATGTACGCAGTTTGGCTCCACAATGCGCAAGGGCAGGTGGTGGATGTGTGTAAAATGATGTACTAAGCGGGCTACAACTTGTTTTTCGCTACCAGCACATCCAAGGCTGTCCATGCAGTTTCATCGGCCACCTTGAACTTTGTTTTCAAGTAAAGAAAAATTTTGTGTTCTTGCGGTGTCACGATGCCGTCGGCGAGAATACAGTCGAGGCAATGGTAAAACAGCGGGAGACGCGTTTGCTCTCGTATAGGCCCCATGGCCGAATCAATGAGTGCCGCCGGGCTGCCCGCTTGTTCCAGATACTGTTCGGCGCTGGCTACGAGCGCGTTTGCGTCGCGGCCACGGAAAATGTTTCGGCTCTGGATAGTGGTGAAAAAAGCGGCGTTTTCGGTTATCCCGTACAGGTCGCTGGAACGCAGGCAGGCTACAAGTACGGCAGCACAGGCTTCGGCCTCGTCTGCGATACGGGGAGCGGAGTGCTGGTCGGGGTTAGTTGGGGCTTGGAAAAAGTCGGTTGCGTTTTGCATAAAAAGTCGGTTCGATTATTTCAATTTTGATCATACATCCTCCTTTCAATGTGCCACTCTTTTTGCGACACGAACACGCTCTAACTCAAAACCCCCTTTGTCCATCATACACATTTTTCCGATAGGGCAATTTGAGAAAATCAAGCGTACTGCCGGGTTTTACCGAAATAAAAAACTCGTACACGTTTCGGTCTGGCCACCAGCGCAGGCTGAACAACCAACAGTGCAGGTCGCGCGTGAACCCAATGTCGGGGTAACCAAGTCTTTTTTCCAGGAAATCGTAGGAAAAGTTGCCCACATTTATGGACCACTTAGGGCTGAGCGGTATGTCGCCTGAAAATCTGATATTGTTGGCGCCGATGAGGAACGTGTCGCGGTTGGTACCGAAAATCTGCCTCCGATCATACGAAATGAGGTGGCTGACCTGAAACTTGTCGAGCAGGTCAAAAAAGCCATCGCGTACGGTAGTCGGCCCTGATTGGCCACTTGTTTGGCTCGCCGGTTCTTTGGCAAACAGGTTGCGCAGGTCTCGGATACTCGCCGAAGTATTGAGGGCGATACCAAAACTGGCCAAGCGCAGTAGTTTGCCCTCCTCGTTGAGGGCAAATTTGTTGATCCGAACACCTTTTTCACTTAGCACATATGGGTCGAAGGTAGCGTTCCAGGTCAGGTTGGATATGCCTTTGAAAAGTCTGAAAAGACCACCCGTGTTGATGAGGCTCCATTTCAATGTGTCGCGGGTGAGGCTGTAACTGCCCGAAAAGGTGAGGTTGTCGAAAATGCGTACCCGCTTCACAGTGTCCCGTTTGGCGGAGTAAAATTTCATCTCCAAAATATTGGACAGGCTGTAACTGATGGCCAGATCAGGCTTGCCGTTCGTGGGTCTGCCAAAAATGCCTTCGTCAAAAATGCCGTAGTCGAGGGTATCCTCCCGGCCGGGACGGTTGGAGATTTGCACCTTCCGGAAATAGTCGTACTCGGAAAAATCAGGCCGGAATCCGGTAGAAATCGAAGGCTTCATCGTGTGCCGGATGCCGCGGAACCAGCCTTTTTTGAATTGCTTGGTGAAAAACAGCGCCGTGTTGAGCGAGATGCCAACGTCGTAGGTACGGAACGGCTTGAATCCCCAGTCGCGGAAACTGGTGTCGCGGCCCCACTTGGTGCGGGCGCTGTCCACCACCAGTATGTCGGCCACAGTGTCGTAAACATATTGGATTTCGTCCAGAAATTTCCGCTCGATGGTGTACGGGTACCAGTTTTCCTCGTAGTTCACTCTCGGCGCAATGTTGATGTACTTGAACAGTTTGAAGTTGAAGTCGGTATTTGCTTTGTGCTGGATACCCATGCGGGCACTGCGCAACGTGGCATCGGTAAACAGCAGGGTGTCCACCACAGACATATCGTTTCGCAGACTTGAGGTGTAGGTGAGCGAGATTTTTTCATACCACTGCTCCTTGCCTGTCGGGTTTTGGCGCTTGAATGGAAAAATGCGCTGGAGGCTGAACGTGGCGTTGGGAAAACTGATGTTCATCAACCGGGTCTGCGTGTTCTGGGAGTGGCTGAAACTGGCGTTGAACTGGTATGGCCGGCCTGGAAACGTCTGTGAATAGTTCAGATTGGAAGTCAACTGGTTTCGTACCACGCTGGCGTAGTCGTTTTGGTTTCGATTCTGATTGCGATTGGTCTCGATATAGATCGTTCCCCCAAACGTGCGCGATGGGTGCGCCTTAGAGTCTTGTTGGTGGGACCACCGGATACCGAACGACTTGTTGGACAACTTCCGCGCCTGGTTGTCTTCAACAACGCGGTCGTTGAACTGCAGGTTGAAATCACCCCTGTACAGGTAGCGTTTGTTGTATCGCACATTGGATTGTACGCCCCACGAACCGCTGGTGTAGGCGTTGAAAAGAAATGTCACGTCCATATTGTCGGAGATCGGAATGTAATAACCCCAATCTTTGATACCGAGGCCCTCCGTGCTGGAGGGCTCAAAATCGCGCGGGATGATGAGGCCCGATTTGCGAGACTTGGTAATGGGATAAAAACCGAAGGGCAAAAATAGTGGCGTGGGTATTCCGCCGATTTCTACATTGGAAAAACCTGTGACCACGAGCTTGTCCGGGATCACCTTTAATTTATTGGTTCGGATGCCGAAGTGCGGTTCCGGGTGGTCGCAGGTGGTGAGCAAGGCATCTTGATTGTAAATAATGCTCCGGCTGCGTTGCGTGCTGTCGGCGGAGGGCGGAGCGCTGACGAACTTGGCCTTTTTGCCCAACACGTGCAAATCCTCCTGTTTGGTTCGGGCCTCGTAGATGATGCCTTTTTTTGAGCGGAAATTGTAGCGCAGGCGTTTGGAGGTGAATGATTCGTTGCCGTCCTTGAACTCCGGCACCCCCGCCAACGCGCCAGATGAGTCAGGGTATTGTTCAGCTGTGACCTCGTTTTTGTTGTAGTCCACGATGATATAACCGGCCGCAAGGTCTATGACACCGTATTTCACAAACGCCTTTCCGTACAGGTGGAGTTGCTTGTTTCGCACATCAAACCACATTGAGTCGTTCGAGCCATAGTCCACCGGCTCGTCCAATGTTTCGGAGGAAACCCGCACATCTCGCAGGTCTACGATACTCGAATCCGGCAGGCCGGCAAGAGAGGTGTCGCGAATTCCCGCCGGGGGCAGGGCTTGGAACCGAGCAGTAGCCGCCTCGCGCCGCACGGGCGGGGGCAGCGTGTCCTGTGGCGACATGGGCACTTGGGTAAAAACAGGCGACCAAGCGAAAGCGAAGGCTAATTGCCAGAAAAGCCGATATTTGCCCATGTTTTTTTGAAAACGCTCCGAGATTTTTTGACAACGACAACTGCGCATGAGAGAACAAAATGCCCGACAAACGATCACGACCCTTCTGGCGTGGCTTTTATTGGTAAATTTTAACGCCGCAAATACCTGCGAACACTACATTTTTTCTCCACCGCGTGTATGCGCTGGCAAAGGTATGGAAACTTGCTGCGCAATGCCTGTGGGTTGGGGATTTGCGTGTATTTCGCTGCATAAACCCCAGCCCCGGGGAGGAGGGGGGCATGCCACCCTCGAGAACGAAACATCAAACGGCCCGCAGCGCCAGCCCCCCTCAACGCCGAACCAACCAGCAATGCGGGATGTACCCACCTTGACACCGGGACTGGGGCCAGGGTACCGCATCAAAAAAATCGTACTCGACGCTGGTCATGGCGGCAAGGACTCCGGCTGCATCGGCGCTTCTTCCAAGGAAAAGCACAACGCACTGGCCATCGTACTGAAACTCGGAGCGCTCATTGAAGAAGAATACCCGGATGTGGAAGTGATTTATACCCGCGAGACGGATGTTTTCGTAGAGTTGAACGAACGAGCGGCCATTGCCAATCGGAACAACGCCGACTTGTTTATCAGTGTCCATTGCAATTCCATTCCTGTGTCGTATGTGAAAGGAGTGGAAACCTACGTCATGGGCTTGCACACCGCCCAAAGCAACCTCGAGGTGGCTAAGCGGGAAAACGCTTCCATTTATTTGGAAGACAATTATCAAAAAAACTACGGCGACTACGACCCAAATAGCCCGGAAGCACACATTTTCGGAAGCGTGTGGCAAAGCGCCTATTTGGATCAGAGCATCTTGTTCGCCAGTTTTGTGCAGAAATATGGCAAACAAATCGCCCATCGCGACGACCGGGGCGTGAAGCAAGCCGGGTTTATTGTGTTGCACAAAACGGCCATGCCTGCTGTCTTAGTGGAAGCTGGTTTCCTGACTAATCGGGATGAAGAGCGATTCATTGCCTCCGAGAACGGTCAGTTTCAAATGGCTGACGCTATTTTTGAGTCTTTCCGTGCTTACAAGGCCAAAATGGAGGGCATGCCATTAACCGCTCGCCAATTTACAAACCATACTCAACTTGCGGCCAAAATGCCACCGACACCCCATTTGACCGCCCAAAACACGCCGACTGAACCAATTGTGGAAAATTTCCAACCCAAAGCCGTAACAATAACCAGCCCGACCAATGTGCCGCCGCCCAACATGGGCGACCGCTTTGCCGACGAGGCTGCAGCGTCGGCCACCAAAGTGAATACAGCGCCGGTTTTCCGAATCCACCTGCTCAGTTGGGCTTCCCGTTTGGATCGAAGTATTGGCCAACTTGGGTTGCTGGGCAGTGTGGAAGAAGAGATGAATAGCGGACAGTACCACTACTATTTTGGCAAATATTCTACCTTGGGCGATGCGGAAAAAATGCTCCCCGAACTGTTCAACCTCGGTTTCCGAACAGCCCGGGTAGTGTCTTCCGAAACCGTAAATAATTGAAACCATGACCGCAACAAACAATGACACACTCCAGCCAAGTCTCGCAACGGCCGACTACGCACCGGAATCACGTGTTTGGGTGTATGCCGCCAACCGGGCCTTGACCGATGCCGAAACGCAGTTTATCCGAGAGGCACTCCACGATTTTACACGCCAATGGACCGCGCACAACCAAGCACTCCGGGCAGCAGCCGAGGTTTTTCAAAACCAGTTTATCCTCCTGCTCGTAGACGAAACCCTAGCAGGGGCCAGCGGATGCTCCATTGACAAATCTACCCACGTCCTTGAGGCACTGGGTCACCAACTGGGTATAGACCTGTTCGACCGCATGCGCTTCGCCTGGGTGGAGGACGACAGGCTGCGTTTTTCCGATCGCAACGGCCTTATCGCCAGCGTGGAGTCGTCGGAAATCCAACCCGATACGCTCATGGTCAACACGTTAGTCCAAACCCAACGCGACCTGCAGGAAAAATGGCTCGTGCCCTTCTCACAGAGCTGGCACCGCCGGATCGTTTGATCACACAGTAAAACGAATTATGCAAAACGCTCAACTTGTTTACCTGAAAACCATCGAAGGGCTGCTCATGGACAGCGAGGTGGAAAAAGCCCTCGAGGCCCTGCTCGACCTCGACCAACAAACGCAGGCCGGAATCCGACAGGACGTGGTACAGCAGTCCGGCAATTTTGTTTCGGCCAAAAAAGAGTACCAGCGCGGGGCCATCAGTTTTGAGGAGTACAGCCGCTTTTCTGCCCGCACGCGCAGCGGATTGCTGGAATTGATGAAAGAAATTCCCCGCCGTGTGGAGCGCGATGCCAAAATCCGCAGCCTCGGCACGTTCCAGTTCACGGTGCCCGACGAGGCACGTTTGGAAAAGGTCATCGGCCCGCAAAACAATCTGTTGCGCATCAATTGGTTGGAAAAAGCCCTGCGTGCGTCCAAGGCCGTGTGCCGTGTCGTTTGTGCCGACGGCGAGTTGGGCACCGGTTTCCTGACGAAGGAAGGTTATATTTTTACCAACAACCACGTCATACCCGATGCCGACATCGCCCGCGATGCCCGCATCGAGTTCAATTACGAAATGGATGCTTCAGGCAGTGTTAAAAGCCGTACTGCGTACCGATTAGATGCGTCCGACTTTGTGACCAGCACGCCCGACTTATTGGACTTCAGCCGTATTCGCGTCGTGGACGACCCGGCCAACCCGCTCAGTCAGTGGGGTTTCGTGGAGTTCGACCCCAGTGCCGTGCCTACAGTGGGCGAGCCTGTCACGATCATCCAGCACCCCAAAGGCGAGGACAAACATATCGCCCTCAATGCCAACGACGTGCTGAGTGCCTGGAACCAACACCTATATTATACAGCCGACACGGAGCCTGGGAGCAGCGGCTCGCCCGTGTTCAACAAGGACTGGAAAGTTGTGGCCATTCACCATGCCGGAAAAACCGATGCGGAAGGTGGGCTTCAGATCAATGCCAAGGGCGACAAACGAGGGGCCAACCGGGGCATCCTGTTTCAGCAAATTTTTGATTTTATAAAAAAGGGCGGCGCGGCCACCGCCCCTGCTGCCAAGCCGCAACCCGTTTCGGGCAAGGAGTCCGTTTCGACTCCACCTGCGCCGGTACAGGATCAACCAATTGCTGCAGCCACAACGGCGGGTGCAGTACCCAAATTCGTGGTGGTGTACGATGCCGCCGACACGCCGCATTGCCAGACATTGAGCAAACACCTGTTTCTGCTGAAGGCTACGAAAAAAATTCAGTTGTACAACGTCCACGAGGCACCGCCGGGCGAAGACCTTTTCGCCCGTGCCGAAGCGGAAGTAGCCGGCGCGGACTACGTTCTGGTGCTTATCACCCAAAACCTGTTCAGCGTGGAGGCTTGGTTTATGCTGATTCTGAAAGCAATCGAGACGGGCAAACGGGTCATCCCCGTGCATATCGAAAAGTTCGATATCGCCGGTTCAGGGTTGGAGCGTTTGAGGGCTTTGCCGACCCAAAATCGTAGTCTTTCCGACTTCCCTACACTGGACGCAGCGTACAGTGATATCGTGGCGGAGATCAAGAAGTTGGTTCCGTAACTAAAACTAATCAAAAATCTTGACCAAATCCGAGAGGCAGATCACCTCGAATCCGTCGCGCAACGGGTAACTTTCATCCACAGGTGCGACGATGACGTTGCACCGTGTACGCAAATCGTCGGCTGCCACGCGCATGCTTTTGGTGATGGTAGTGGTTCATTTTCTGGATGCGCTTTTCCCTGCAAAAGTAAAATTTGATTTTTGTTTTGCAGGGAAAAACATCCGTTCTTCTCGCCATGCCGAGCGCCTATTCGAATTTCAGGAAAGCATACCTTTGGCAAAAAAATAAATCATGATAACACTGCCAACTCCACAATCAGAAAAGCTGTACATAACCGTAACGTACCTCGCTTTGCTATCTCTTCCCTTTTTTCTCCATTTCCCTCACCTTTTCCAGCACCGCCTGTTCCAACCCTTTTTTGTAAGTTGCCACGCGGTCAAGCAGTTCGGGGTCGCTGGTGCCGAGTATTTGCGCAGCGAGGATGCCCGCGTTTCGGGCGGCGTTCAGGGCCACGGTGGCCACGGGCACGCCCTCGGGCATTTGCAGGATGGACAGGATGCTATCCCAGCCGTCAATTGAATTGGAGGACTTGACCGGCACGCCGATGACCGGCAGCGGCGTGATGGCCGCCACCATGCCGGGCAAGTGCGCCGCACCGCCTGCGCCCGCGATAACGACCCGGATGCCCCGCTCCCGCGCTGTTTGCGCAAACTGGAACATCCGCTCCGGCGTGCGGTGCGCCGAAACGATGGTCATCTCGAACGGTACGCGCAAGGCAGACAAAATATCCGCCGCCTTTTGCATGACCGGCAGGTCGGAATCAGAACCCATGATGATGGCAACCATACGTTTTATTTTCTCCAGGGCAGTTCCAGCACACGTTGCGCTGCGAGTTCGCCCAAAAGCACACCTGCAGTGCAATCCATTCGGAAATGCACGCCGAGTGGGAGGCGCGAGAAGGCGTTTTCGTAGGCCATGTCTTTGAATGAGTTCAGAGTGCGGGGGCGGCCGTTGAATTCGGTGCGGTAGAGGTGACAGCGGTCGGAGAACGTGTACGTGCCGGGGTGCTCAGAGTTGAACTCAAAAAACGAAGACAAGATTTTGCCCCCTGCTCCACCAAACCCGGAGTGCCCGGACGGGTAGGCTGGGAAGGAGGGCGTAACACCTTCCGCTCCGGCAATAGGGTTGTTCAGGATGGTCGTCCAGTTTGCGGCTTCCGGGTAGTATTTGGAAACGACACGGCGGATATACGAAACCGGGCGTTCGAGATTATACACGTATTTGGACTGCCAGATGCCTACCCCGGCATCATTCAGGGCCATACCCATTTTGGCATACAACTCGACAGTTTTTTCCAAATCAGTATTCTCTTGTTGAATTACCTGGTTGGCAATGGCGATCAATCTGGCTGGTGGCGAAAATGTAAGGCCGAGGATGTCGTCGCTCCAGAATTCGGCGATCCAACGTTGTTCGTATGCATCCGGGCCGTTTTCTTTGATATTTTTGACTGTACTGTAAACCTCGAAAGCTTGTATAAAGAACAGTGATTCTGGGTGTTCGCTGTACGGTATTGGCGGTTTGCAGAGCTGCTCCTCCTCCGAAAGGGCAAACGCACGCACTTGGCCCCAAAAGGGGAACATGGCGTTGGAATAATCAGGGAATGTTGGTTCCCAAAAGCCTTGCCCCGAGGGCGCGTTGTATGGCGGGCGGGGTGTGAGAAAAGCGTTGTGCGCGGCTACGTCGGTGCGCTCCCACTCGTAAAAAATCCGAGCTACTTCTTGACCACGGGCTACGGAGCGCTCCAGCACATCGGGCGTAGTTTCAGCGGCGTACTTGGTGTACAGCTCTTGGCGCGTTTTTTCGATCAGCCCGAACTCGTCCGGGTATGCGTTTTCCATGTGGAAGAAAAACCGCTTCATCATGTATGCGTACACTTCGTTTATGACGGCGGGCCAGTGGTATTCTAATTCTTCGTCGAACGAAGGCACGGAAAGGCCGCTGTACAGGCTGGCCAGGCTATTGTGTTCGGGCATGGCGGGCACAACGGCTTCGTAGGCGGCAAATCCCAAGTAGCCCAGTGCGTGTGGGGCCGGGCCGGGCCGGTAGCCGGGGGCATATCGGTCAATTTGAAGGAACGCCTCGTTCCATTTAAGGAGAACTTCATTGGAGTGCTCGCGAACCAGTTTTCTGGAATGATCCACTTGAATTTCGCGGCAAGATTGAACGAACAAGGCACTGGCTCCCAGAAAAAGGAGCGATACTTTGAGCAGGTTGAACGATTTCATAATCAATTTCATGAAAAAATGACGAGTAAAAAGTAGCACGCTTTCACTCAACGGCAACACCAAATTGTGTGGGCCGATGCGGATTAAATAAAGTGGCCAAAGGGTCGCCAATACACGGTACCTTTTTTTTACACGGCAAAGGTAGAAAAACATTTTAGTTGGCATTTTTCATTGTTTGGGGTTTTCACCTTTGAATTGTGAACTTTGCGGCGTTTTGCAAGCATTTTCATAAAAAAACTACCCTTGAGTAACACCGCTTATATCATTGACGGCGTACGAACGCCTATCGGAAATTTTGGCGGCAGTCTGGCCCATTTTAGAGCCGACGACTTGGCTGCCCATGCCCTAAAAAAACTACTTGAACGGCACCCAACCTTAGATATGGCGGCCATCGAAGATGTTTTTTTGGGCTGCGCCAATCAGGCGGGCGAGGACAATCGCAATGTGGCTCGCATGGCCCTACTGCTTGCCGGCATGCCGTTCAGTGTGCCCGGCGAAACGGTCAACAGGTTGTGCGCCAGTGGCATGGCCGCAGCGATTCACGCTCAACGAGCCGTTCATAGTGGCGATGGCCACTTGTTTATCGCGGGTGGCGTGGAAAATATGACCCGTGGGCCGTATGTGCTGAGCAAAAGCACCAAAGCATTTGGCACGGATTCCAAATTGTACGATTCGAGTTTCGGTTGGCGCTTCATCAACCCGGCCATGGAGGCCTTGTACGGAACCGAGGCTATGGGGGAAACCGCCGAAAACTTGGCTGAACTCTACCAAATTAGCCGCGAAGACCAAGACCGATTCGCCTTCTGGAGCCAGCAAAAAGCGGCAGCGGCTCAAAATGCAGGAAGGCTGGCTGAAGAAACAGTGCCCATAGAAGTGCCCTCGCGCAAGGGTGCCCCCCAATTAGTTGCGCTCGACGAGTTTGTCAAACCCGAAACGACCGCCGAAGTACTCGCTCAACTGAGACCAGCCTTTCGGAAAGGGGGTACAGTGACTGCCGGAAACGCCTCCGGGCTGAACGACGGTGCCGCAGCCCTGCTCGTCGCCTCGGAGTTTGGTATTCGACAACACAACCTTTGCCCGATGGCCAGAATCGTCAGCTCGGCCGTCGTGGGTGTAGAGCCGCGAATCATGGGTATCGGCCCGGTGCAAGCATCCCGTAAGGCGATGGAAAAAGCCGGACTTGCTTTCAACGACCTGTCGGTGATCGAAATAAACGAGGCATTTGCGGCTCAGGTTTTGGCTTGCACCCGCCAGTTGGGCCTTGCTGACAATGATGAGCGGATCAACCCAAACGGGGGCGCTATTGCTCTGGGGCATCCGTTGGGCATGTCTGGAGCACGTATTCTCTTAACTGCTGCTCGCGAGCTTCAATGGCGAAATGGACGCTTTGCCCTATGCACCATGTGCATAGGTGTCGGGCAGGGCTACGCTGTCGTCTTGGAACGGGCAAACTGAATTGCATTTCCCGCCGGAAACAGAATTGCTATTCTTGGATGGAATCAGCAGGAGCGAGGCCAGTGGTGTCGCCTTGCGGTGTTTGTGGTTCGGACAACATGGGGTCCGGTTCTGTTGCTTTACGCAAGTACATTTCAAACTGCATGCCGCGCATCTCGAAGCCGAGCACCAATGTAGTGTCGTTGAGCGAAAGGACGGAATATTCCATTGGGGACGCACCTTTTTGCTGGATTATGGTCTTGGACAATTCAAACTCAACAGGTACTTCAGGGCCTATGGGCAGGTTGGTGATCATCTTTCCATCAGCACCAAAGCGAAAATAGGTGCCCGACAACGTACCGGTCTCCCGCCCATTTCGCAGCCCGCGAATGATCTCCCAGCGTCCTTCTACCGATGGCAACGTGTTTTTCGAGTCTTCAATGCACGACATGTAGACTAGAAACAGTGACAGGCATAATAGCGCAAGGGAGGTAAAACGTCCGCTCATTTCATGGAAGTTTTTCAATCCGAGTGAGTTATTTGATTTCGACATAGCCAAAACCCAGGTACGGGTACTCTCCAAAACCGGTATAATAGCAAAACTCCGCCACCGAGGGAGGCATGCTGGCTTCAAATTCATAAACGAAGCCGCGAAGTTGGGACAAACCGTCGGGGTTGGGTTTCAGGTGGATAAGCCTGGATTTTGCCTGACCGAGAAGCCTGTAGCTCATCGGGAAAGATGGATCGAGCAATTTCAGTCCTGCCAGGGATTTGTACTGCACAGCCGCTTTGAAGCGGCGAATGGCATGGTTGAAAAAACTGATGTCGTAGGCTTCATGGTCGGGAAGCAGGTACTGGTTGGCTGCCTTGCCCTCCTCCACGTTCGTCAGCGAAATGGGCGAAACAGCCTTGTACTGCATGGTGTCCTTGAAATGCACCCGAGGCATGATCTGCCAGTGCTTGACCTCAAACTGGGCTGGGTTGCCGTCAAGAGCTCCGAGCGAAAGGGGGAGCTGACGAAAAAGATGGACAATTTGTTGCTCAAAGGCGTGGTCCAAGTACAGAGACACGCTGATCTTGACTTGATTGCCCAATAATTTAAACTCTTGTTTCACTTGGTCCATTTCGTAGGGATAGATGGCCAACGGACTAAACGTGAAGAGTTTGAAATTACGAGAGGCTGTGTCAAAACCCATTTGTTGAACGTGGGCTGACAGCTCAGTACCGGCGTTGGAAAGCACCGAAAAAATCCAGTTAGAAATTTCAGACTGGTAGTTGATTGGAATAATGACACCTTTCTGGCAGGAAAGGCTGAACTGGATGCGCATAAGTATGTCTTGTGATTAAAAAAAGATTAAGCCTTTGCGATACGTTGGGTTCAAATGTGCAAAAAACGCTGCACACACTTTTTCACCGCGAAAAGTACGCAACAATTGGCATTGGCAAAGAAAAATTTAAGAAACAGCACAATCCCCGCAAAACAGCAGGTGCATCCTCGTTGATTTTACACCTCGCATCGCAAGGTGCGAAGCCGCTTTTGTCATAATGAGCGGAGCTAATCAAAATATTAGGCCGAAGGCCATGCACAAAACCTCGCAGCGCGAAGTATAAACGGTTTCAAGCCAAGGGGTTTGGTTCGATACCCAACCTCTCAGAGAAAAGACAAGTACCTTGTTTGGCCGAACAAATCAGCGCAAACGCCTCTCTTGGCGCAGGCTGCCAACTTCTCTGCCTTGACCGACGCGCATGACGGCCCAAGGCACTTGCCTTCGCTCTGAAAGAGTCAACTCAAACCTAAGCGTGTTGCGAGTCCAGCGCTTCATAAGATTATACTGCTGAACTTTGCGATTAGAATATTGCCGTGGGCGAGGGCTGGATGATTAGTTATGTCTGAAAAACACGCTCGGCGTGCTTTTATGGGAGGTTCAAGTCAATAATAATATACTCAGGCTTTTCTTGATTTGGCTTTTCAGTGCGGTCGTTGATGGTTTTGGCGCGGCCACCAAATCCGGCGGTGGCAAATAACAATCCAAGAAGTACAGCAAATGTGGGCATAGTCGAAATGTTTTGATCGTTTACATTAACGGGTCAAAAGTCCGGCGGTGCCAACCCTCAAAAAAGGACACATTTGCAGATTTCAATCCATGCAGATTGAGTATTAATACACTTACTCACCTCTCACGCATCCGGCACGAAAGGAAGGGATGAGGCATATTTGTGCCTCCAGAAAAGATTATGTTGCCTAAATTTGCTGTACTATTCCGATGTTACTCTGTTGGTTTGGGTTTGAGATTAAGTAGTGTTGATTTGTTCACGGCGCAAAAGTCCGGTGCCTCAACCTGAATAAAAAGGACACATTTGCAGATTTCAATCCATGCAGATTTTGAATCATCCATCTAAAATCATCTGTAACAGCCTAATTTCAAGCCCACTATGGAATTCGAGGTACTCAAGGACTTGGTGCAAACGATCACCCGAAACAAAATAAAAAACATTGAAGTGTTGGGCAATCCAGACAGTGAAAAGAACCTGATTTCCGAAATGCACGAGGGTATCTTTAAAGGTCAGTTTGCCTCTGACAATGAAGCCGCCCGACATTTGTACGGCACAAACGAAAAAGACCCCAACTACAAAAAACTGCGGAACCGCCTCATCCGGCAGCTGATCAACACCTCTTTTTTTGTAGACACCAATCTGCCGCAGTACAACGAACGCGGGAAAGCGTCTTTCACCTGCTACCGCGAATATGCAGCGGCATACATCATTTGGAGTAAAGACGCGACCAAAGCCAGCCATTACCTGTTGCAACAACTGCTCGAACAAACTATAAAATTTGAGTTCACAGCACTGACCGCTGATATATGCCGATTGCTCCGACATCAATCGGCACTAAGCCCGGGCGACCAAGTCAGCCACGAAAAATACACCATACTGCACCAATTGTACGAGGAAAAACGGTATTGGGAGGCCAAATCATTCGATTATACTGAAACTTTAAACCACCACTATATCACACGCCGTTCCCCCAGCAAGGAAGTGAATGCATTGGCATCGCAATATTTTGATGAGCTCTTCCCACACTTGGCCTCGGTCGGAACCATCCAGTTCCAAATCCAAACTTACCATATTGGGTTAATCAAACACTTTTCAGCAAATGATTGTAAAAGTGCCCTGGCTCTTTGCGATGAAGCACTAAACCTGCTCAAAACGCGCCCAAACGCGAATCGGGGCGGGCTTTCTTCTTTCGCCTTTCACAAACTCATCTGTCTGACCCAACTCCGAATTGAGGACGAAGGCGACAAAACTATAAACTACTGTTTAACTTTGGTAGACCCAGGCAACTTTAACTGGTTTCGCCTCTTGGAAACCCAATTCTACTACTACACCTATTTTAAAAAGTACGAACAAGCCCTGCGCGTTTTTGAAGAAGCCGTTGGCCATCCCAAATACCTCCTGCTCAGCGGCAGCGCCCGCGATATGTGGGTCATGATCGGTGGCTACTTGCACATCCTGGCTATTTTTGGAAAATTGGACAAAAACGACGTGGAAACTGCCGCCGGTTACTTCAACCCCTTTGCCGCCCGATTCCTAAACGATTTTGAGATTCTGGACAAAGAAAAGGACGGCATGAACATCCCGCTCGTCCTGCTGCCCGTACTGTACAGCGTGGCCAAGGGTCTGTACGAGGAGGAGGCATTCCGCAGAAGCGTGGAAGCCTTAGACAAATACCGAAAAAGGTATTTGGAAAACGACACCAACCGCCGAAGTGCCATTTTTTTAAAACTACTTCTTGCTATCGCAAAGCGCGAATTTGCAGGCGAACGGGCCGAGACCAAAATCCAAAAAGAGCGCGAACTGCTGAAAAAAGAACCACCCGAAATAGCAGGCCAGTCGTTTGCCATCGAAGTGATCCCCTACGAGGACCTGCTGGAAATGCTGCTGCAAGCACAAAAAAACCAAGCCCATCTCGGTAAGTAAAAACAAAACACACACTCTATGGAAGCATACGGTGCTATTCTCAACCTCGCCATTCCGGTATTTTTCCTTCTGTACTTTATCGAGGCCACTGTCGCGTGGCGGCGCGGTGAGAATGTCATCCGGGGGTTGGACAGTGTTTCGAGTTTTAGTTCGGGCATCACGAACATCGTCAAGGACGTGCTGGGCCTGAGTGTGGGCATCATCAGCTACGGCTGGTTGGTAGACACCGTGGCGCTCCTGCACATTGAAGCGACGTGGTTGGTGTACACCGTGGCATTTGTGGCCGTGGATTTTCAGGGTTACTGGGTGCATCGCTGGAGCCACGAAATCAACTTCCTGTGGAATCGCCACATCATCCACCACAGCAGCGAGGAATTCAACCTGTCGTGCGCCCTGCGGCAGTCCATTTCGACCATCATTAATTATTTCACCATCCTCCTGCTGCCCGCAGCGCTGCTCGGTGTGCCGGGAAAGGTGATCGCCGTGATCGCTCCGCTGCACTTGTTTTTGCAGTACTGGTACCACACGCGCCTGATCGGGCAGATGGGCTGGCTTGAGCACGTGATCGTCACGCCCGCGCATCACCGCGTACATCACGCCATCAACGCCGAGTATATGGACAAAAACTACGGGCAAATCTTTATACTCTGGGACAAGTGGTTCGGCACCTTTCAGCCCGAGCGGCCCGATGTGCCGCCGGTGTACGGCGTGAAACGCCCCGTGCGCACCTGGAACCCGTTCAAGATCAATTTCCAGCATTTTTGGCTGCTTTTCACCGATGCCTGGCGTACCCGCAGTTGGTGGGACAAGGTGCGCATCTGGTTCATGCCCACCGGCTGGCGGCCCGCCGATGTACAGGCTCGCTACCCGGTGGCCGCCATCGCGAACGTTTACCATTTTGAAAAATACGACACACCCGCCTCGCGGACGCTGGTGGCCTGGTCGTGGGTGCAGATGTTTTTCACCTACTTCCTGCTGATCTACTTTTTTGCTTTTCTCAGCAAAATCGGCACGCCGGGCATTTTCCTGTACGGCGCGTTCATTTTCACTGCCATCTACGCCTACACGGAACTGATGGACGGCAACCGCTACGCCCACGTCTGGGAAATCGCCAAATCCGCCCTTGGGCTGTACCTGATCGCACAGGCCCGGGGCGACTGGTTCGGGGCACGGGCCAATGTGGGCGTGTGGTATGTTTTTTTCGTGGGCGGCTACTGCGTGCTGTCGGCGGCGGTGGCGGTGTGGTTTGTGGAGCGGGAGGTGAAACCTGCATACACGTCTTTGCGGTAAATAATTGACTTGTTGCGACGGG
>JBEBHD010000107.1:0-16365 GCA_040080915.1 Saprospiraceae bacterium | reverse complement strand
TTTTTATTCCGGTTGGGTTGAGATTCAAGATTTGTTTGAAATTGGCTCGTTGCGGCATGGTCAGCAGCAAAGGAAAAAGTGTTTGCAAAATCCGACGACGAACGGCTGCCATTCCAGCCAAATCGCCTATCATTGCGCTCAGGGACTCTCGAGTTCCGGTCATGGCGTGTATGTGTTAGGTGTGGAAACCCAAACATACACGCTTTTTATTTTTCAACCATGCATAGCCCCAGCAAAAACCGCAAATTCTTCACGAACCATTGTAAGATAAGGCCATTTCGAAAGGGGAAAAAGAAACCCTACAAAACGTTAAAGTAAAAACCGTTGAAAATAAGGGCTGCACAACTGCCGTCTTTCCCCCGCTGCTCAATTATCGTAAAACTTCCCGCTATGCGATCGAGCCTTAATACGGGCTGTTTGATTTTTTTCCTGATAGCCGCTTTCCCGCTCCTTCCTTCCACATCGGCTCAAGGACTTGACCTGCGCAAGGACAAAGCGTTCTTCCGCGCTAAGGTGCCCGAATTCCAAGCCTGGCTGCGCCAAAACCAGTTGGACGGTGTCTTCGTGGCCGACAGTGTGGCTGTGGCCCCCAAAAAAGTCACGCTTTTTCTCAGGTCGGCCTACAAGGGAACCCGTGTATGCGATTCCCTGCAATGCGCGTGGGATCGCCTCGAAAAAACAAATTTTCGCCTGAACGGCCAGTTTTTCCGCGAACGCCTCTTGCACAAGTGGGCCTTCCTCGCCGAGGTCCACGAGGACAACGCCGAGGTGATCGTCCGCTGCCACGAGCCTGCGCACTTTCTTGCCCGCGTCAACAGCAATCTGGGCCGTATCCCGCTCGACGGGCGCAGCGTGCGCTCCGGGGCCGTGGCCGATGTGCGGCTGCCACAGTCACTGCAGGGCGTGAATATCGGCGACAACAAAATGCTCATCCCCGGCAAAAAAGTGGAGGCGGTGTGTACCAACGCCCGCCGTTACCTGGTGGCCTACTACAAGCCAAAAGGGACACCCATCCTGTGGAAAGCCCGGGTGGACAGCTCGTACTCGACTGTGGACGAATTTGTCCTCGAAGTGACACACATGAGTTACGAGATATGCCCCGACGGTTTTTTTGAGTACCACCGAATCTACGTCAAGGGAATACAAAAGGGTGAGGATGTGGAGCTTTCATGGGAGTTTCAAGGAAAATATGGCAGTGGAATAATTTTTCCTCCCCGCAAAAACGACTACAAAGACATGTCTTTGCGTTACAAGGAAAGTTTGGAGGAATACCAAAGACGTCTTTTTAAAAAATTATTGGATTACCTTCGCAGATGACAACGATAAGTTCGCACGCCATGGCAGCAACTCAAGCCACTTCCGCAACGACGACCAACCTGACCGTCGAGCCATCCAAGCCCTCGGCACCGCCGCTCAGTCCGCGAGCACGCATCGCCAAGCAAATCTTGGTTTACCACTTTATTCTGATCGGGATTTCCTGCGTCTTTTACCTGCTGCGGGGGTTTGATTTCGAGGAATTTACCGCCCTCATGGGTATCCTCGGGCCTGTTACGGCTATGTACGGCGGAGCGGTGTTTCGCTACATCGGGCGCAGTATCACCGAGCCGACATCGAGCTACATCGGCTCCGACACCCCCATCAACAGCATGGTCAGGTGGTTGGTCATTGGGCATTTTGTTACGGTTATGTTGCTGATCTCGCTCAAGGCCTTGGCACCCAACGTGCTGAACTACCAAGACATGATCATTTTCTTGACGCTCGTTGAGTCCGCCTTGGGCGTGTATATGGGGAACATTATCCTTGCCCTTTTCGAGCAGAGCAAGCCTGCAGCATAAATTTTTCAGGCAACTATGTGGCGCGAACAGTAAGTGGCGTACAGGTAGGCGGCCACATTCATTCTTCGTCGGTTAAAATATCCCGCATTTCGTCCTCCTCATGCCTCATGGAGCAAAAAATCTGACTCGCCTACCTGTACGCCACTTGTAGTTCGCGCCAATAGCGCCTCAAACACGCCCTTCCCGTCCAGATTGGCCAATACTTCTTCAGCAGCCCGCTCCGGGTGCGGCATCATGCCGAACACATTGCGTCCGGCGTTGCAGATGCCAGCTATACTGCGCATAGCGCCATTCGGGTTGGCGGCGGGGGCTATCACACCTTCCCGCGTGCAGTACCGAAACAACACCTGATCGTTGGCCTCCAGCTCGTCCAAGGTTTTTTCATCGGCAAAGTACCGGCCCTCAGCATGGGCTATGGGTATTTTCAGCGCCCGATCCAAATCCAGCCCGGCCGTTATCGGCGAGTTGTTGGTGACGGGCTTGATCCATACGTTGTTGCATACAAACTGCTGTTGGGCATTGCGCAACAAAACACCGGGCAAGAGGTGCGCCTCGCACAAAATCTGAAAACCGTTGCAAACACCAAACACGTATCCGCCTGCCGAGGCAAACGCCTTGACGGCTTTCATGATCGGCGAAAACTGAGCGATGGCCCCTGCCCGCACATAGTCGCCGTAGGAAAAACCGCCTGGCAGCACCACGCAGTCAAGGCCAGCTGGCAAGTCGGTGTTTTTGTGCCAAAGTTTGACAACGTCCTGGCCCATCACGTCGCCAAGGACGTGTACCATGTCGTCGTCGCAATTGGAACCGGGAAAAATGACTACTCCGAATTTCATTGAATGAGCGCTTGAGCAACTTTTGGGTAAAACTGAATGATGAATATGGCGATCAAGAGAAGCAAGTGAAACAGCTCGAGTAGCATGGTATTGCGCGATGCCTGAAACAGGTACGCCAAAAAAATCCCGATGCTCGGTGCAGCCAGCAGCAGCGACTCCGAGCGCCATTCAAACTGAAACAACGTGGCCAAAATGGCTGCAAAAAGGAACCAATAAAAAATGGTGACGTATTTCTGAACCTGAATGAGCCGCTTGTGGTAGTACACGTTAAAACCCAACAAGCAGGCCACAAAAATGATGGACAGTAAGATGGCCTTGAGTGTGCCGCTCAGGCTCTCGGGCATGCCTACGGAGGGCCAATACAGGCTACGTCCGATTTGTTGGCTCCAAAAATCGCCTGCTTGGTCTTGCCAAAAATAGCCGGTCAGGCCCAGTACCAGCGGTGTCAGAATCCCGGTCAGGAAAATGAACTGTTCCCTGGTGGAAAATGAACGCAGACTAAAGAGCGACAGGAAGGCTGCGGCGAGGGACCAGATGGCCGGGGGATGAATAAAAGCGGCCGATACGGTCCAGAAAGCGGCATCGAAAATAGCTCCAAATGCCAGCGACTGCCGGTACACGGAAAAGATGCGGTGGAGCGCCAAGGGAATAAAAGTCGTGGCGACCAATGCCGGACTGAGAAAAAGAAAATCGGGTACACAGGAAGCCGTTGCGGCGTACAGGGCACCCGGAAGCCATGTACGGTCGTCCATGATGCGATAAAAATCGGCCAGCCGATTGATCAGTACGGCTTGCCCAAACACCAGCACCGCCGCCGTGAGTGCCGAAGTGAAAGCGCTTGTTTCGGCCCAACCGAATAGCGTACGGTATAACAGCCCCCCGTCTTGTTCGCTCAAGTTCTCCTGAGGCTGAACCCAGCCTAGCAAAGCTGGAAGCCGAAGGAGGATCAGGTACAGCGCCAACAAAAAAATTGTGGTGGACTGGTTGTTGCGAAAAAGGGCAAGCATGGGTGTCGTATAGCGACCGGCGTTAGTGTGCGGCCTAATTTGAGCGGCGAAGTTCAGAAAAACCTGCCAACGGGCAAAGGCACACCAAAAAAACAACTCGCCGCACGGCTGCTTTCAAATTTACCGATCAGTTTTCCACCTTTGCGCGGGCTTTGATCGTGGAAGGCGATACCCCGAGGTCTTTTTCCACTTGCAAGTGCGGGAAGCGGCAGTTGAGTCCGATCTTGACAATGGCCAAGTGGTGTACGGCATGGTCGTAAACAAAAAGTAGTTCGCGGCCCACCGTACTGTCGTAACTGGGCCGGTCATCGCTGCCAAACTCGGCCCGAACCCGCACCGGAACGTCCGCCTCAAATACGGTCAACGCTGAAGCGAATGCCCCAAATGCCGCCGAAGCCATGTCCGGGTTGCTTTCGTACAATGGATTGCGGTTGCGGGCGGCATAGTCAATAATGCCCGAACCAACGCCTTGTTCCAGGCACTGGAAAAACTCCAGGATGTGGCGAAAGTGTTGCCCCAAACTGTTGTGCTCGAATTCGGGCAACGGCATTCGATAATCCTCCGGTTCCAACTGGTTGATTACGTGGTTGATCTGTTGAACAATTGTTAGCAAGGCAGTCTCTGCTTTCATAAAATACAATACGCAGCGGTGTTTCAAGGCCGTAAATGTACAGGGAGTGCGCGAGTGAGCGAGCTATTGATCGCTTTTTGTTCGCCAACGGACATCCTCCAACCAGAAATCTTTTAACCTGTAACCCTCCAACCCGCTCTCCCGATATGCTGCCTCAGCCGTTCATTTCTCAGATGCAGGACCTTTTGGGCAACAACTTACCCGCTTTTGTTGCCGCTATGCAGAAGCCTGCACCGGTCAGCGTTCGACCCAACCCGTTTAAATCGCCAAGCACGGGCACCGATTTTTTCTCCGACGGCGATCCGGTGCCTTGGTGCCCCACAGCTTGTTACCTGCCCGCTCGCCCTGTATTTACCCTCGATCCGCTTTTCCACGCCGGGGCCTACTATGTTCAGGAGGCATCGTCTATGTTCCTCCACGAGGCGCTGCGCCAAACGGTGGATTTTTCCCGCCCGCTGAACGTACTCGATCTGTGTGCCGCCCCAGGCGGAAAAAGCACCCTGTTGGCCTCGTTGCTCAGCCCCGACAGCCTGCTCGTGGCCAATGAAGTAGTGCGCCAGCGCACTGCCGTGCTGCGCGAAAACTTGGAAAAATGGGGCACCCCGAACGTGGCCGTTACGAGCGCCGAGCCGAGCGATTTCGCGGCACTCAGGGGCTGGTTCGACCTCGTAGTGGCCGACGCACCGTGCAGCGGCGAGGGTTTGTTCCGAAAAGATACCGATGCGGTAAGTGAGTGGTCGCTTACACAAGTTGGTGTGTGCGCAACCCGACAGCGCGACATACTGGCCGATGCCGTATCGGCGCTGAAACCGGGGGGTATTTTGGCTTATTCCACCTGCACGTACAACCGCACGGAAAATGAAGACAACGCGGCTTGGTTGATCGCCGAGTACAAATTGGAGCCACTACGACTGTCGGTACCTGCGACGTGGGGCATCGAAGAAACCGATGGCGGTTACCGTTTTTTCCCGCACCGACTGCGCGGCGAGGGTTTTTTCATCACTTTGTTCCGAAAACCTGAAGCGCCCAACCGAGAACCCTCGGTGCCACAACATTTTCGCAATATTCAGCCGTTGGCAAAAAACCAAGCCCGGAACGTGCGGGCTTGGCTCGGCGAAACGCCGGAGATGCACTTTTTTCAAACCCCAAACGGCGACGTGCTCGCCCTGCCATCCGCCTTGGAAACGGCCTACAGAACACTCGACGCAGTGCTGAAAAACAAGTGGTTCGGTACCCGATTCGGTCAATTCAAGGGCAGTGATTTTGTGCCCGACCATGCCCTTGCACTCAGCAACGCAGCCTCTTCGGCGCTGCCCGCTGTGGAATTGCCCCGCAACCTTGCCCTGCTTTTTCTAAAAAAAGACAACTTCGAACTTCCGGGCGGTGCGCCCTCGAAAGGCTGGGTGCTGGCCCGGCATCAAGGCCTAAACCTCGGCTGGATGAAAATACTGCCCAACCGCTGGAACAACTACCTGCCGCCGGAGCGGCGGATACGCATGGATATTCCGTATACAAGTGCGTTGCACTAATGCCGAACCAACCGCCCCGTTCCAACCGCATCCCCCGCCCGCACGCGCCAAAAAAACACGCCCGGCTGCGGCATCGCACTCGCAGGTATGGCGTGCCAGTGCATGCCTGCGGCCGCGTCGGCCCGGTGCTGAAACACCAACTTGCTGCGGGAGTCGAAGATCTCGAGGTACACTTCGGTGTCCACGTCCAGCTGTACTGGGATGTTCGCACCGGCACCCGTTGGATTGGGTAAGGGAGAAAAAATGACCGGTGTATTGCTTGGCTCACCGGGACGAGCGCCAAACACAAGCACCAGGCTCCGTTCCTGCTCGTCGGCCTCGTACACCTCCGGGTGCAGTACTGTGGGTGCGAACCGCACGGCATCCGACAATCGCACCGGCTGTTTGGCCCGCCACCGCAGGTGGAAAAGCGAAGCGCCAGCCTCGATTTGCCGGGGTGCTTCTGCGAACCAACTGACGGTCAGCATTCCCGGAAACGGACGTGCGTACGCCCCTTCATCCAAACCCGGCAAGTCGCCCGGTGCCGCGTTTTCCAACTCGATTTTTTCCGGGTCGTATTGCAGTGCAAACTGAAAACCGGCCCATTCGGCCCCGTCGGGGGCGTACAGCCGGGTTTCTACGGTTTGGCCGGAGGCCAGAAAAACATCGGGCAGGGCCAGTGCAGTTGGAGCGCGATCCAGCGAGCCGCTTTGCACCTGCACTGTGGCGTTGCAGTTCAGATCGCCGATCTTGATGCCGAAAAAGCCAATGGGTGTGAGGCCGATGTCAACTTGTGTCGGCAGCGGTGCCGACAGTGGGTTTGGGTCAGGGAAAACGTAGTTGTCCGGCACAAAGCGCCAGGCGGTATTCGTTGGAAACGCAGTGTACAACCCGAGGATCAGTTTTCGAATTTCGATGATGTCGAAGGTGGTGATGGTACGGCTGTTGTTCGCATCGGCGGCCACGAATTTCCACGGCTGATCGAACGGCGCGAGACCCAAAATGTGCTTGTTGATGGCAATCAGGTCGTGCGTGGAAACGCCGTTCAGCGGGCCGCTGTTCCGGTCGGCTTGAACCGAAAACGAGTCTGTCACCATAAAAGGTGGCAGGTCAAAGCCGCCATTGCCATCGGTCTCGCCCAACTGCCACGGGCCTGTAGGCTGCGGACCATTGAGGTCATAGTAACTGATCTTTACTCCGGCCATGGGCTGCAAACTACAAATGGCCTTGACAGCAACAGGTATGGAGGGCGGGTCAATGCCACAGTTGTGAAGGTTGTCTTTGAGTACCACTATGGCAGGTATCGAGCAGGCGCAGAGAAAGGTCTACGGGGCATTCCGGCATGTCTTGCAGGTTGTTGACCGGGTCTTTCCAGAAGGTTTCGTTCCAAAAAAGGGGATCGTTCGTGGTTTTGTCACACAATGGTTGTGTAGAGGCCAAAGAATCGAGCAGGAACGGCGAGCACTGGGATTGAGCAAGGGCCGGGGCGGAAAACACGAAAAAGGCGAGTAACAGATGTTTCATTGGCAGCAGATTAATTTGTTGAAAAATCGGATGGTGACGCAAGTTAAACTTGCTCGTTTTTTTCGCCAGCGCTTTTCCCGATTCCGTCAGGCGCTTGACCAATTTTTCGTCAAGGCCGTGCTTTAAAAATGGTAAGACTACCTTTGCCATCCATGAAATTGTACATTATAGCCGGTGAAGCCTCCGGCGACCTCCACGGTTCCAACCTAATCCGGGCGCTGAAGCGCCAGCGGCCCGGTGCCGAGTGCCGTGCGTGGGGCGGCGACCTCATGCAGGCCGCCGGAGCGCACCTCGTCAAGCACTACCGCGATCTCGCCTTCATGGGTTTTGGGGAGGTGCTGCGCAACCTGCCCACCATCCTGCGCAATTTCCGTTTTTGCAAAAAAGACATCCTCGCCTACCGGCCCGACGCGCTCGTGCTCGTGGATTACCCCGGTTTCAACCTGCGCATGGCCCAATGGGCGAAAAAACAAGGACTGCCGGTTTTTTACTACATCTCGCCGCAGCTCTGGGCCTGGCACAGTAGCCGCGTTCACAGCATTAAAAAATGTGTAGACAAGATGCTGGTCATCCTGCCGTTCGAGGTGGATTTTTACAAAAAATACGGCATGGACGTGGAGTACGTCGGTCACCCGCTGCTGGACGTGATACCGGCGACCTCTCCCCCAAGTGCTGAACGGAAAACCATCGCCCTGCTGCCGGGCAGCCGCCAACAGGAGGTGCGGCGTATCCTGCCAGCCATGTTGTCGGTCACGCCGTTTTTTCCGGAATACGAGTTTGTCATCGCCGGAGCAATTGCGCTGCCTGATGCGTTTTATGCGCCATTTTTGGCCAACCACCCGGCTTTGCGCCTCGTGCGGGGCAATACGTACGACCTGCTTGGTTCATCGGTGGCAGCGTTGGTTAAATCAGGCACGTCCACGCTGGAAACAGCACTCGTGGGCACGCCCCAGGTGGTGTGCTATGCGGGCAGCCCGCTGTCGTTTGCCATTGCCAAACGGGTAGTGAACGTGCCGTACATTTCGTTGGTCAACCTGATCCTCAACCGCCCGTTAGTGCGCGAACTGATTCAGGATGACCTGAACACCGAGGCCCTGAAAAACGCCCTTCGGGAAATACTGCAGCCGGAAAACGCCGCCGCCGTTCGGGTAGGCTATGCCGAACTTAGGCAAATGCTGGGCGCGGGCGGAGCTTCGGAGCGGGCGGCCAAAAGCATACTGGGTACATGAACGCGATTTCTTTTTGGACTTGGACAGGTAGGTTGGCTGTGCTCGTTTGCGCGGCGGCGCTCCCTGCTTTTGGCCAAAAAGCGCGTGCCCCGATGGTGCAAGTGCAGAAATTCTCGGTGGAACAGGGCCTTTCCGACCGCAACGTGAATGTTTTCGCCAAAGACAGGCAAGGCTTCCTCTGGATCGGCACGTTCAACGGCCTCAACCGCTTCGACGGATACGATTTCCTCAACTACGATGCCCGGCCTCGGAACAAACACAAGATCCGGCGCACCAAAATATTTGCGATCGTGCCCGACCGGACGGGCAACTTGCTGATCACCTACGAAGAGGCGGGCTTGGGGGCCATGGACTTACTCAACCCCCTGACCGGGCAGGTCGAGCCATTCGAGTTTGGCCCGGAAAATGGTTTCTCAGGTGCTTACCGCGCTTATTTTCAAGCGGATGACGGGGCTGTCTATTTCCTCGCCACGCAAGGCAAACGGACCGCTGTTTATGTTTTTGATGAAAAAACACAGCGCTTCCCGCGTGTTTTTGAGGCTGCTAACATAGAGCCAGACCCGAATTACATCGCATGTTTCTTGCGTTCCACTGACGGCACATTTTGGCTTGCCATTAGGAACATGGAGCAAAAAATCAAGGTGATCCAGATGGATGCGACAGGCCAAATTCTACGGTCGTATGGCATGGGCGATTTGGGCCTGAACTCCGAGGTAATCCCAGATGCGGCCGCCCTGACGGAAACGAACGGAGGCAATATTTTGGTCACACTGAGCATGCACGGCGTTTTCGTGATCAAACCCTCCGAGCCATCGGGCATTACCCGACACCCATTGCTGCCACCGAACGGCTACCTTTTTGCAAAAGACAAACGGGGCAACCTGCTCGCCTATCAAACCCAACCCGCCGACCCGTCGAAGGGCTGCTACCTGATTACTGCCAGTGGCCAACTGGTGGATTACGGCTGGGTATTTGAGCACCAGTCCGTGATTGACCAGGTACACAGCGACGATTTTACGCAGGGGCTAATGGCCGGATCGGGCGACGGATTCAACAACTACCAGCTGCGCCCCGAACGGTTCAAGACCTTTTTGAACAAAGAACTTGGCGACGAGCCATATGGTATCAGTATCCGTGGCATCGTCCGGCTGGGCAGCGAAAAATTGTACATTTCCACCGAACGCAACGGCCTTTACGAACTGGACACCAAAACGAATACGCTCACGAGAACCGGTGACCTGTCGCCACAATTGGCCCTGCTCAACCAATTCCTGTACCCCAAACAACTACTGGCCCAAGGCGACTCGGTGCTGTGGATAACCGGGGTGGGCGGTGTGTTGAAATATGCTCCGGAGACCGGCAGCCTGCGGTTTTTCAAAACAAGCCCACAGAAGCAACTGAGCGGCAACGACGAGGTATGGGGTATCGGTTTGGGAAAAAATAATGCGCTGTGGGTGGCTGCTCGCGATGGCCGCCTGCTGCAAATGAACCCGAACACGGGTGAAACATCGCTATACCGAGACCAGGACGGCGGCCAGCCCTTGGCGCGTGCTCACCCCAGTTTTGTCTGGTGCAGCAACGACGGGATGGTCTGGGTAGGCACCACGGTGGGAGGGTTGTTCTGCATTGATCCCCAAAGACAACAAAGCAAGCGTTATTCCGCCGATCCAGGCGACACCTCCGGGTTCGACAGCAACCACATCACCTGCATCCATGAGGACAAGTCGGGGCTGCTCTGGGTCGGCACGATGGAGAGCGGGCTGCATGTGTTCGATCCGAAAACCGGCCGTGTCACGGCCATTTATTCTAAGGAAAACGGCCTGCTGAACAACAGCACGGTCGGCCTTTTGCCCGACGACAAGGGCAACTTCTGGGTCAGCACGTTCATCGGCCTGTCCTATTTTGACACCAAACTCAAGACCTTCCAGAACTACACAACCACCGACGGGCTGTCGCACAACGAGTTCAACCGCTTTTCGTACTTTTTTGACCGGCAGCACGGCCGTTTCTACTTTGGCGGCATGAACGGAGTGAACGCTTTCGATCAAAAAGATCCTCGAATGGAAGCCAACGATGCGCCGTTGTTAGTGACGGAACTGGCCATTAGCGGACAAAAAGGCAGCATGGTTATGCAGCAGGAAGGCATTGTGGACGGAACAGCAATTACCCTCGAACCGGGCAGTCGGTTCCTGCGTCTGCGCCTGGCATTGGGCACGTTTTACCACCCTGGCGGCAACCAATTTTCGTACAAATTGGAAGGGCTGGACGAGGACTGGAACTACCTCGGTGTGAACCGCGACCTGCGTCTGGACAACCTGCCCACCGGCATGCATGCCCTGCGCCTGCGCGGTGCCGACAGCCGGGGAAACTGGAGCAGGCGGGAAATTACCCTGTACCTGATCGTACAGGAAGTTTGGTACAAGCGCTGGTGGGCCTACCTGCTGTACGCTGTGTTCGCAGGCACTGCGGGTTTTTATTTCTACCGGTTCCAGTTGCGCCGGAATCTGGCGGAAAAGGAAACACAGCGTTTGCAGCAATTGGACGCGTTCAAAACACGGTTTTTTACCAACATCAGCCACGAGTTCCGCACCCCCCTCACGGTCATCCTCGGCATGGTGGCACCGTTGAAAAAACACTTCGCCCAAGGCGCGAACGCCGAGCACGACCAGGCCGCCGAATTGATCCGACGCAATAGCCGGCAACTGCTCAACCTCGTAAACCAGCTCCTCGACCTGTCGCGCTTGGAGTCGGGGCGGATGGAACTGTCGCGCTCCGATGGCGACCTCACCGCATTTCTGCGCTACCAAGTGGAGTCCGTGCATTCTTTTGCCCAAACGCGCGGCATTCATCTGTATTTCGAGAGTGCAGTGCCAGAGCTGCGCATGGCTTTCGACCATGAAAAGGTGCAAACTATCCTCATCAATCTGCTTTCCAATGCGGTCAAGTGTACACCCGATGGTGGAAAAGTGAGTGTAAACGTCCGCAGGGTTTCAGACCCAACGCCGGCAGAGTTTCAAACCCTGCCGACGCTTACCGACGTTGGAGGCAGCATTAAAATCCAGGTAAGCGACACCGGTATCGGCATCCCGGCGGAACACCTGAGCCGGATATTTGACCGGTTTTACCAGGTGGACGATTCCAGCACTCGTAAAAGCGAGGGCACAGGTATCGGCCTGGCACTCGTGCAGGAATTAGTGAAACTGATGCAAGGCACCATCACCGTGGAAAGTACGCCCGGCCAAGGGACGACGTTTTTCGTGACCTTGCCGTACGCGCCGCCGATTTCGGAGCAAAAAGGCAAAACACCTTGGGTTCCTGAACCCACCGACGTTGGATTTGCTGACGAAAATGCATCACCTTCACCTGCCGCAGCCTTATCGGAAGCGGACATCATTCATCATTCATCATTCAGCATTAATAATTCATCATTACCGCTCTTGCTTATCGTGGAGGACAACCCCGACGTGCGTTTTTACATCGCCGAATGTGTCCGGGAGGAATACCGCGTGATCATGGCCGAAAACGGTAATACAGGAATTCAAAAGGCTGTGGAACAAGTGCCCGACATCATCATCAGTGACGTGATGATGCCGGAAAAGGACGGCTTCGACCTCTGCGAGGCACTTAAAAACGACGAGCGCACCAGCCACATCCCCATTGTGCTGCTCACGGCCCGCGCGGATGTCGAGTCCCGTATCGCTGGCCTCAGGCGTGGGGCCGATGATTATCTGGCCAAGCCGTTCGAGCCGGTCGAACTGATGATTCGCCTCGGCAACCTTGTTCAGGTGCGCCGCCGGTTGCAGCAGCGGTATGCCTCATTGCCGCAGCTGCCGGTAGCCAGTGAAGACCCGGAATTGGTGCTGGAGGACGCGTTTCTGATCAAGGTACGTGCTGTGATCGAAGCGCACCTTTCCGAAGCCGATTTTGAAATGCCCCAGTTGGAACGGGCGATGGGCATGAGCTACAGCCAACTTTTCCGGAAGGTAAAAGCCCTGACCGGTGCGCCGCCGATTGCGATCATCCGCGCCGCCCGCTTGCACAAAGCCCGCGAAATGCTCATCAGTTCTACTCTTACCATAGCCGAAATTGCCTACGAAGTCGGCTTCACTACGCCCGCTTATTTCTCCACGTCTTTTTTGGAAAAATACGGGGTATCGCCGAGTGATTTCCGGCGTTCGCAGCAGTAAGAGCGGGAAAAATGCCCCTAAAACCTGCGTTTTGTTAGAAATCTGAAAGCGTTTGACAGAAATTTGAAAGCCTTTCACAGGACTTTCAACCCACCTTTGTTCCTGTTGGCGAACGACATTTTTAACACGTTCAAGCGACTTCCTTATTTGCTCTATTTTTTCAGTCACATGTTAAATCACAACTATCATGAGTATCCGGTTAGGTAGCATCGCACCCGATTTTCAGGCGGAAACAACCAAAGGAACCATCCATTTTCATGATTGGATCGGTGACGGATGGGCTGTTCTTTTTTCGCACCCTAAAGATTTCACCCCGGTTTGTACCACTGAACTGGGCTACATGGCAAAAATAGAACCCGAGTTCGCGAAGCGGAACTGCAAGATCATCGGGTTGAGCGTAGACCCGGTGGAAAGCCACCTGCGGTGGGAAAAAGACATCGAAGAAACCCAGGGCGCAGCGGTACACTACCCCATGATTGGCGACCCCACCTTGGCTATCGCAAAACTGTACGACATGCTACCTGCCGATGAGCCGGATAGCTCAGAAGGCCGAACCGCCCTGAACAACCAAACCGTTCGTTCCATTTTCGTGATCGGCCCGGACAAAAAAGTCAAACTGCAACTGACCTACCCCATGACGACCGGTCGCAACTTCAACGAGATACTGCGCGTGCTGGATTCCATGCAACTCACTGCCGCCCACAAAGTAGCGACCCCGGCGAATTGGCAAAATGGGGAGGATGTTATCATTGTTCCGGCGGTGTCGGATGACGAGGCAAGAGAAAAATACCCGGAGGGCTGGAAAACCATCAAGCCCTACCTTCGGGTGGTAGCCCAACCAAACACGCTCTAAAAATGTAGGCACTCGTCCCCACCCGGCTTTCACTGTATTTTTTACAGAAAAAAAATCAGCTAATCATGCACAATCATGCCATCTGCCCAGCACTGGGCCTGTCACCTCTTTGCCCCTCCGGCGGCTACAAACCCGGAAATCTTCTTTCCTGCTTTTTCACGGCGACCCTGCTCCTGCTCACCGGAACGCTTGCCGCACAAACCACCTGGGACGGCTCATCCAGCTCCGACTGGAACACTGCCGCCAACTGGTCGGCTGGGGTGCCGGGTGTGGGCGATGATGTCACCATACCCAATGTGGCGAATGACCCTGTCATCCCGGTAGGCCCGGGTGCTGTGGCGAAATCCGTCACGATCAACTCGGGTGCCGCGCTCACGATTAACGCCTCGGCCAGCCTGACCCTTAACGGTGCCACCGCCGGTACGAAGAGCCTGACCAATAACGGCACCGTCATCAACAATGGCACCCTCTCGGTTGGCACCACGTCCAGCTCCGGTGAGTACGGGATATGGAACTACACGTCGTTCACCAACAACGGCACGATCAACCTTGACCGGGTGGGCCTCATGGCTCTCGTCAACGATGGTACCTTCACCAATTCTGGGACCATGCTCATCGGTGCCCAGGGTGTGGGGTTCCAGACTGCAATATTCACCAATCTAACTTTCACCAACAATGCCTGCGGTTTTATCCGGGTGTTTACCAACAGTTACATCACGACGAACAACGGCACCTTCAACAATGCAGGGATTCTCATTGACAACTGCACCTTTGCCAGCGATATCACGACGAATACCGGTATCCTGCAAAACCTCAATGGCGGTGTATTCGTCATAGTCAACAATACCGGTGTGCGGCTTGACGGAGCAGGCAAGGTGTGGAGTGGGTGCAGCTCAACAAACTGGAACGTTGCAAACAACTGGCACGACCGCACCGTGCCGACGGCAACCGACAACGTGTATATTTACGATATGCCTAACGATCCGGTCATCTCGACAGGCACATCAGCGGTAGCCAATTGGGTTAAAGTCGCCTCAGGTGGCGCACTCACCATCAATGCCGGCGGCAGCCTCTCCCTCGACAACACACCCAACGGGGAATCCCTCAACAATGACGGCACGATAGGAAACGCCGGGCTGATCCAGATCGGGGCAAGTGTGAACGGTGGAGGGACGGGGTTCGGCAACCAGGGCTTGTTGAACAACAACTCCGGTGGCGAGATCAAGATTGACCGGACTGGTGTCTTCGGGCTGGTCAACAATGGCACGGTCAACAATGCCGGAAAGATTACCCTCGGTACCATAGCCTCCGTCGGGCAGACCGGCGTGGCGAATTCAGGCACCTTCAACAACAATGCTGGCGGGGAGATCAAGGGCGACAATTGCACGCATACCATACTCTGGAACCACAACAACGGCATTTTCAACAACAACACCAAGATCACGATTGGCTCGGTAGCGAATGCCGGGGATTACGGCATCCGTAACTGGAATGTGTTCAACAACAACGCCACTGGCGAAATCTCCATTGACCGCGTGACCGTTCACGGGATTTACAACATCAACAGTTTTTCCGACTTCGCCGAGTTTTACAATGCCGGAAAAATCACTATCGGCGCAGCAGTAGCCCCCAACACGAACGGCTTGTACAACGACAACATCTTCGCCAATCAGGCCTGCGGAGAAATTTTCATGTACGCGCCGCTCAACAACAGCGATATTTTTACCAATGCCGGTCTGTTCCGGGTAAGCACCGCCTCGGCACACACCAATACAGGCCTGACCAACAACGGTATCATCACATACGCGCAGAGCAATTTCATTCCAAATGTGACCAACAACGATGTCGTGGTAAAGCCGTTCACCACTACCTGCAGTGCTTCGCCTGCCCTGGAAATCGGCGGCTCAAACAGTTTTACCATAGCCACTACGTGGCATTCGGACCTGAATCTGACCACTGCTGCCGGAACCTTTAACTTGGCAACCAACAGGTTTACCTGGAACAGCACGCCCGCAGCCGGAACCTACACGGTGTATTTTTCCATAAACGACGCGGGCAACGGTTGCGCCCGTACCGTCTCGGTACCAGTAACCGTAAATCCTCCGACAATGGCCAATGCGGGCGGCGACCAAACGACCTGCACCGCCACCGGCTCGGCCACGATGGCGGGCAACGCCCCGACCACCGGCACGGGCACCTGGTCGCAGGTGAGCGGCCCGGTTTCGGCCACGATCACCACGCCGGGTTCGCCGGGCACGACCATCACGGGCATGACTACAGCGGGAACCTACATTTTCAAATGGACGATAGCCAACCCGCCCTGCACAGCCAGTGAAGACCAGATGAGCATGGTGGCTAATGCGCCGCCGACGGCGGCAAACGCTGGCCCCGATGCCAGCCCTTGTGGCCTGACGAGTGCCCTGGCGGGCAACACACCGGGCACGGGCACCGGCACGTGGACGAAAGAAAGCGGCCCCGGCACGGCTAATTTTGTCAACGCCAACTCACCGACGACGAACGTGACGGTTTCCGTTGCGGGCGCGTACGCCTTCCGCTGGACGATAGCCAACGCGCCCTGCGCGGCCTCGACAAACGACGTGGTCATCACCTTCACGCCCGGGCCGACAACGGCCAATGCGGGCGGCGACCAAACGACCTGCACCGCCACCGGCTCGGCCACGATGACGGGCAACGCCCCGACCACCGGCACGGGCACCTGGTCGCAGGTGAGCGGCCCGGTTTCGGCCACGATCAC
>JBEBHD010000332.1:0-4408 GCA_040080915.1 Saprospiraceae bacterium | reverse complement strand
TGGCAGTGCCGACTTGAAACTGATGGTGTTGCTGAGCACGGTGAAGGTGCCCGCCCGTACCCATTCGTCGCTGCCGCTCACGGCGTATGTGCCGAAGTTGTGCGTGATGCTCTTGTAGCCAGGCTGGATGATTTTTCCAAAAAGGGCGAAGGGCTGGTTCGAGGTCGTGTTTGCGCGGCGTTTGATGCGCACCAGCACCTCGTATGTTCCGGGGCGGATACTGGCCTGATAGAAGTAGTTCAGGCTTTTTTCGTACTGAAATTCGTCGTTCTGGTACTTGCTGGCGCGGCTGGGCTTCCACGTCTGGTTGCCTTGGCGCAGCATGAACTCGACGGTTTGTTTGGCCAGGCCTTCCTGTTGGAGGAGCAAGGTCACGTCGCCCTTGGTCTGCTTCATCATATCCACCGCCACGGGTTCTTGTGGCGGCGCGGGCGGCAGTTCCGGTACGGGCGGCTGGTCGGGCTTGGCGGCTACCGGCTCCGGTTTCGGGGCTGGTTTGGGCTGCTCTTTTGGCGCGGGCGCGGGCTTGTACCTGCTCCGTTGGCCGTTATTGGCCAACGTGTTTGGCTTGGGTATTTTGGCTTCCGGTTTGGCTGGTTTTTCCACTTTTGCCGCTACCGGTTCCGGTTTGGGGGGCGGGTTATTGGTGTTCATGCGCGTGTTCAAAAAGTTGAGAATGATGAACACGCCGAGCGCCCCGGTCAGGATATCGAGGGCCGAGATAAACAAGGGATCGAAACTTTTATTCGTCATGGATCGAAGCGTTGGGTGTGAAGACTAAGGCGCTGGGTTGTGGAGCCGGCCGCTTGGGGGCGGGTTGTTTTTCCGTTTTGGCGTTGCATGCGACGCAGCGCGGTGCCAGCGGGTCGTTTCCGTGCAGGCAGTTCCAGCAGGGGACTTTGGGACTCCCGGAGGCGGCGCCGGGCAGGTCCGACTCCGGGAGTTTGTAGTTGCAATGGCCGCAGCGCGCCTGATTCGGCTGCGCCGAATGGCCGCAGTTTGGACAAAGCATCTGTTCTTCGTTTTTATTAATTGCCGAGGTAATAGGTGTACGATACGCCGATCTGGAGGCCGCGATTTTTGATGCCGCTCACGTCAATGTTGTTGAACCCGTGGGTGTAGCGTACGTCGAGACCGATCTCGCCCTGCTCCAAAATGACGGCCAGACCAGCGCCGAGGTTCAGGCTGAAATCGCCCGCCTTGTAGTCATCGTTTTTGCCGCTGCCCATCTCGATCTCGTACTCCGAGCGGTCGGTGAAGGTGGCGCGCTCGCCGCCCTCGGTGCTGCCGGGCTTGGACACAGTGAGTTCCTCCAGACCCTGGCCGTTGCTGATGGCGAAGGAAAAAGCCGGGCCGGCAGCGATGTAGGCACCAAGGCCGCCACCGCCAAAGTTCATCTCGAACATGAGCGGAATGTCGAGGTAGTGCAGGGTCTCGTACTGGCGGATTTCCTCGACGCGGTGGTCGGCGGGGTAGTCGAACGCGGGACCTTCCCAGAACAGGTTGCTCTCGCTCTTCATGTTGCCGCCCCGCATGATGTAGGCGATCTCGGGCTGGAACGTGAAGCGGTTTCCGAGGTTGAACTCGGCGAAGATGGCCGCCCCGCCGCCGATGCGCAGGTTGGAGTCGTAGTTGTCATCCAGGTCGTTGGACAGGCTGTAGTTGGACAGGGTGAGGATCGGACGGAACCCGATGCCGGTCAGTTGGGCGCTCAGGGTGGTGGAGAAAGCGATGGCGATGAAGAGCAAAATCAGATTTTTCATAACGACAGTTGTTTTTGAATTGCGGTGAATGTCGGTTTTGATGCTTTGTGCGGCCCGCCCAGAAAGGGTAACCTCGATCTGTTTTTTTTAAGAAAACCATAACGAATGGCCAGGCGCGACACGGCAAACGAATTAGCCACTGCTTCAGATTTTTTCTAAAACTGAACCTATCTTCGCCCGCTCATTCACCGTTGATTTATTCAAAAACATGTTCAAAACTACCCGCCTCCCGCTCGTCGTCGCGGCCACCGTTGTCTTCGCCTTCTTGCTTCTTGCGCGACCCGTTGCCGCCCAGCGCCCGGCCAAGCCCTCGGCCTCCGACCTGCACGATGCCATCAAAAAACTCAACGTGCTCGGCTCGGTGCTGTATGTGGCCGCCCACCCCGACGACGAAAACCAGCGCTTCATTTCTTTTTGCGCTAACGAAAAACGCTTCAACGCCATCTACATCTCCCTCACCCGAGGCGATGGCGGCCAAAACCTCATCGGCCCCGAGCTGAGCGAACTGCTCGGCGTGCTGCGTACCGAAGAACTGCTTATGGCCCGCTCCGTGGACGGCGGCCGCCAGCGGTTCAGCCGCGCCAACGACTTTGGCTACTCCAAAACCCCCGACGAGACCATGGCCATCTGGAACAAGGATGCCGTGCTCGCCGACCTCGTCTGGGCCATCCGCGAAACCCAGCCCGATGTGATTGTGAACCGGTTTTCGCACGACAAAAACACCCGTACGCACGGTCACCACACCGCCTCGGCCATGCTCGGTGTGGAGGGTTTTGATCTTGCCGGAAAAACCGATGCCTACTCCGATCAACTCAAGCTCACCACACCTTGGCAACCCAAGCGCGTGTTTTTCAATACCTCTTGGTTCTTTTTTGGCGGCCGCGAGGCATTTGATAAGATGGACAAGAGCCACCTGTTTTCCCTCGATCTCGGTGTGTACCTGCCCCTGAAAGGCAAAAGCAACACCGAAGTAGCCGCCGAAGCCCGCTCCATGCACCGTTGTCAGGGTTTCGGGGCCATGAGCAGTCGTGGCGAATCGCTGGAGTATTTTGATTTCGTGGCTGGAGACCGGCCCAAAACGAACGACCTGTTCGAGGGCATCAACACCACCTGGACGCGCGTGCCCGGCGGCGTGCCCATCGGCAACTTGCTGGCCGAAGTAGAAAAAAACTACCGCCCCGACAACCCCGCCACCTCCGTACCCGACTTGCTCCGGGCCATGACAATGATCCAGAAGTTGCCTGACGGCCATTGGAAAAAAATCAAACTCTCCGAAATCCGGGAGGTCATCCGAGGGTGCCTCGGCCTGTACCTTGAGGCTACCGCTTCCGAGACTACCGCCACTCCGGGCGACCCGGTGGCCCTGCGATTGGAGTGCATTTCCCGGAACACCCTGCCCGAAAACGGCACTGTGGTACTCACCGGCCTTTCGGTGCTGCCCGGTATTTTCGACACCGCCACAGCAAAAACCCTCGACCGGAACAAGGGCTGGGTGCTGAACAAAACCGTACGGCTGCCCGAAAACATCGGCTTCACCGCACCGTACTGGTTGCGCCAATCCTATACCAACGGCATGTACACCGTGGACGACCAGCTCCTGCGCGGGCTGCCCGAAACGCCCCGCCGGTTCAAGGTGCGCTGGTCGCTCAGTGTGAACGGGGAGCCGCTGGAATTGGAAACAGAGGTCGCATACAAAGTCGAGGAACCCGCTATCGGGGAAGTCTGGAGGCCGTTCGACATCCTGCCGCCAGCATTTGTGGAACTCACCGAATCGTGCTATTTGGTTACTGAAGGAAAGATTCCGGTCACTGTGCGCGTAAAATCGAACCGCGACAGCCTGACCTGCCGCCTCAAACTGCTCAGCCCGCCGGGTTGGCCCAACTCGCATTCATCGGCCAGCCCGCCCGAGTTTTTTATTGCCAAAAAAGGCGAAGAACGCGAGTTTACGTTTCGGCTGGAAGCCCACTCCGGCCCCGACGAGGTGACGCTTACCGCTGGCGTGGAAATCGGCAAAACGATGTACACAAACCGGCTCGTCACGATCAAGTACGACCATATCCCCCAGCAATACATCCTGCTGCCTGCCGAGGCGCACGCCGCACGGGCCAGCCTGAAAACGGCAGCCAAAAACGTGGGCTACCTCATGGGTGCCGGCGACGACGGCCCTCAGGCCCTGCGCCGCATGGGCTGTACTGTCACCAGCCTGGAAGACAAGGATTTTACCGCCGACAACCTGCGCAAGTTCGATGCCATCGTGCTTGGCATCCGGGCCTACAACACCAAGGACGGCCTGAAACAGCACCAAGCCAAACTGTTCGAGTACGTGCAAAACGGCGGCACGCTCATCACCCAGTACAACAACAACTTCGACCTTGTCACCAAGGAGCAGGCCCCGCTGCCCCTTACGCTGGGCCGAACCCGCGTCACGGACGAGCAGGCCGAAATGCGCATCCTGAAGCCCGAACACCCGGCCCTGAACTCGCCCAACAAACTAACTACCAAGGACTTTGAGGGCTGGCGCCAGGAACGCGGCCTGTATTTCCCCAGCAAATGGGACGATCAGTACGCCGCCCTGCTGGCTTGCAACGACCCCGGCGAGGAAAGCGCCGACGGCTCGCTGCTCGTGGCCAAATACGGAAAAGGGC
>JBEBHD010000331.1:0-4408 GCA_040080915.1 Saprospiraceae bacterium | reverse complement strand
GTATTTGCCGCCTCGAGAAATCGAAGTCCCCAAACCCAAGGAAATGCCCCCCACAAAGGAGGAGCCGGAAGTGCATAAACGGGAGCGCCCAACCCTGCGCGTAGTCGGGAAAATTGACTTGGAGGCCCCCAAAAAGCCTGTAGCCAAAGAAGAACCCGTACAGCCAAAGCCTGCTGAACAGCCCGTGGCAACGCCCAATGAGGCTCCGCCCCAGCCCAACGAGGTCGTGGCCGAAAAGGAAAAGCCGGCCGAAACGCCGCCACCGGCTCCTCCCCCTCAAGAAAGCAAAACGCCCGAGCCAATACTTCCCCCAAGCGAGGCCCCCAGCGAAGAGCCTGCAGCAGCGGAGCCGGATTTTTATCGCGCCGATGCTCCTCAGTTGCGCGGCCTCAAAATTCTGGGCAAAGTCAACTTGGAGCAACGCCCCACCCAGACACCCGCAGATCGGAACAAAGGACGGGATAACAAGGGCCGCGGCGGCCGCGACAACAAAAGCGGCAGTACGGCTCCCGGTACCCCACGCCCCGGCAGTACCTCCGGCGACCCCCAAGCCCAGCCTGCAACAGGTGCCGCAGGAGATGCCGAGCGCCGCAAGCGTAAACGCAAAAAAATCCAGCAGCCCATCACTGCTGCGGCCATTCAGGCTTCCTTGAGTACCAGCGCTGGCGACAAAAAAGGCCGCGGACGAACCGACTCAAAAGAGGTTTCCCAAAAGGAAATCGAAGACCAGATCCGCAAAACCATGACTCGCATGGGCGCGGGGGCCAGCCGGAAACGCCAAAAAATTCGCCGCGACAAACGCGACACCATGCGCGAACGCGCCGAAATGGCTGAACTCGCCGATAGCGAAAAACTGCTCCAGGTAACGGAGTTCGTCTCCGTGTCCGATTTGGCCTCGCTGATGAACGTGAAACCCGCCGATATCATCAAGGCCTGCATGTCGCTCGGCATTTTTGTTTCCATCAACCAGCGCCTCGATGCCGAAATCATCGAAGTCGTGGCCAGCGAGTTTGGCCATGAGGTCGAGTTTATCAGCGCCGAAGAGCAAGTGGAAGTGGAAGAAGAGGAGGTGGACGATCCCAATGACCTGCGCCCGCGCCAGCCGATCGTGACCGTCATGGGCCACGTTGACCACGGTAAAACCTCACTGCTTGACTATATCCGAAAGGCCAAGGTGGCCGAGGGAGAAGCGGGCGGTATCACCCAGCACATCGGTGCTTACGAGGTCATGGTAGGCGCAGAAAATGACGAAAAACGCATCACATTCCTCGATACGCCCGGCCACGAAGCATTTACTGCCATGCGTGCGCGCGGTGCCAAAGTAACCGACATCGCCATCATCGTCATCGCTGCCGACGACAGCATCATGCCTCAAACCCGTGAGGCGATTAGCCACGCACAGGCCGCCGGCGTGCCGCTCGTGTTTGCCATCAATAAAATTGACAAGGACGGTGCGGATCCAGAGCGCATCAAAAACGAGCTCGCCCAAATGAACCTGCTCGTGGAAGAATGGGGCGGCAAATACCAGAGCCAGGATATTTCGGCCAAAAAAGGTACCAACGTGGACAAACTCCTCGAAAAAGTCCTGCTCGAAGCCGAACTGCTCGAGCTCAAGGCCAATCCGTCCCGCCGTGCCACGGGCACCGTGCTCGAGGCATCGCTCGACAAAGGTCGAGGCTACGTCACCAAAATTCTGGTCGAAAACGGCACCCTCAACGAGGGCGACCCGATCATCGCAGGCGAACACTCGGGCAAAGTCAAGGCCATGTTCAACGAACGGGGCAAAAAGATCAAGCTTGCCGGCCCGGCCACACCCGTGCTCGTGCTCGGCCTCGGCGGTGCTCCGCAAGCCGGTGAAAAGATCAAGGAAACCGCAACCGAAGGAGAAGCCCGTGAGATCGCTTCGCGCCGTGCCCAGATCATCCGCGAACAGGCCAACCGCGCCAGCAAGCGCATCAGCCTCGAAGAAATCGGACGCCGCCTTGCACTGGGCAACTTCAAGGAACTCAACCTCATCGTTAAGGGCGACGTGGACGGCTCCATCGAGGCCCTCAGCGACTCGCTCATCAAACTGTCCATGGAGAAAATCCAGGTCAACGTCATCCACAAGGCCGTCGGCCAAATCGTGGACAGCGACGTGATGCTGGCCTCCGCATCCGATGCCATCATCATAGGCTTCCAGGTTCGCCCCTCGCTTACCGCTCGCAAACTGGCCGAAAGAGAAGGCGTGGAGATCAAACTCTACTCCATTATTTATGAGGCCATTGAGGAAGTTAAGGCCGCTATGGAGGGCATGTTGGAACCGACGAAGGAAGAGGAAATCACCGGACAAGCCGAAGTGCGGGATGTGTTCAAGATTTCCAAGGTGGGCACCGTGGCGGGTTGCCTCGTCCAGGAGGGCAAGATTACGCGCAACCAGTACGTGCGGATCATCCGCGACGGCATCGTTATTTATCCTGTACATGAAGGCCAGCACGCTGAACTCACCTCGCTCAAGCGGTTTAAGGAAGACCAAAAAGAAGTGCGTGCGGGCCTCGAATGCGGCATGACCGTGCGCAACTTCAACGACATCAAGGTTGGCGACGTGATCGAATCGTACGTCATCAAGGAAGTGAAGGCAACTTTATGAAAGGCATCATCCTTGCCGGGGGGCTTGGCACCCGCCTCTACCCGCTGACGCTGGCTGTGAGCAAGCAGCTCATGCCCGTGTACGACAAGCCCATGATCTACTACCCGCTCAGCACGCTCATGCTGGCGGGCATCCGCGACGTGCTCATTATTTCCACGCCCTACGATTTGCCCAAGTTCCAGCAGCTCTTCGGTGACGGCAGCGAGTTGGGCATGAATTTTTCCTACACCGAACAGCATGTTCCCAACGGCCTTGCGCAAGCCTTCGTGCTGGGTGCCGATTTTATCGGCACCGACCCCGCCGCACTGATCCTCGGCGACAACATTTTTTACGGCGCAGGCCTCGGCGAAATGGTGCGCAGCTGCGCCCAACCCGAAGGCGGCATCATCTTCGCCTACCAGGTAGCCGACCCGGAGCGCTACGGCGTGGTCGAGTTTGACAAAAACAGCCGGGCGCTCAGCATCGAGGAAAAACCCACCAAGCCCAAGAGCCATTTCGCCGTGCCAGGACTTTATTTTTACGACAACTCCGTCGTGGATATCGCCCGAAACCTGGCCCCCAGCGCCCGGGGCGAGTACGAGATCACCGACGTGAACCGCCACTACCTGGCGCAAGGCCGATTGCAAGTGCGCGTTATGGGCCGCGGTTACGCCTGGCTCGACACAGGCACACACGAATCGCTCATGCAGGCAGGCCAGTTCGTGCAGGCCATTGAGGCCCGCCAGGGACTCAAGATCGGGTGCATCGAGGAGATAGCTTGGGAAATGGGCTTTATCGGCGATGCCCAACTGGAACTCCTCGGGCAGAAATACTTGAAAAGCGGGTACGGTGAGTACTTGTTGAACCTGCTTAGGAACGTGTAAAAAATAAGTTGTGAACTTTGAGAATGAACTTTGTGTCATGGAAGTATTTACAGAAGACGAAATTAGATATTTCAAGCAGTTAGACGAGCGGCAACAACGGCTTTTTGCGGGTCTTAGGGCAAAGATATTAGGTCATTACGGGGTAAAGTCAGTCAGTGAGGCACTTGGTATTCATGAGAACACGGTTAGGAAGGGCAAAGCCGAGTTAGGTGATTTGCCAGCTGTCCCGGAGAAACGAATTCGAAAGACGGGTGGCGGGACTAAAAAAAAGTGTTGACCCGTCCGGGCCTGTTGTCCACTTTTGATGAGGTGTTGGCCTGCAACACTGCGGGGCTGCCTCAGGATGCCTCCGTAAAATGGACGCATTTGAGCCAATCTCAAATTGTCGAAAAAATGGAGGCCTCGAACTGTTCGGTGAGCCGCTATTTGGTCAGGCAGATGTTGGGGCTGCGTGGTTTTAAAAAACGCAGTTTACTGAAAGACAAGGAGTTAAAAATTGTTGAAGGCCGAAACGAGCAGTTTGAGCGGATCGCCGCGTTAAGAGAGGGTTTTGCCCAAAATCAGCAGCCGCAGTTCAGCATTGATACCAAAAACAAAGAGTTGTTGGGCAATTTTTACCGAAAAGGCAGCACCTACTGCGTGGAAGGGCAAAAGGTGAACGACCACGATTTCGCAACATTTGCCGAAGGCCGCTTGGTGCCTCATGGCATCTACGACATCTTGGACAACACGGGCTACATCACTTTGGGGACGAGCAAAGACACTTCTGAATTTGTTTGCGACAACCTGCGTGACTATTGGCTGTCGCACCTCCAATTTAAACTCTAACTCCGCCGCAGATTTACGCAATAGGTCATAAAAAAAGCAGCAAAATAAATAGTTCATTGAAAAAATATTACACCTTTGCTATTGCGTA
>JBEBHD010000106.1:0-16550 GCA_040080915.1 Saprospiraceae bacterium | reverse complement strand
GTAAAGGATAGTGGATTCGTGTGGTTGAGCATTTGTCAAGACTGGGCTTTAGCCATCAAAGTTTCGACCCAACTTCGAAAGCGGGGGCACTTTTTCAGAATGGTTTCCAGTCCGATCAACTCGGCAAAGTCCACAGCATCGGCTCCTTTTTCGTACTTTTTTTTGCTGGCTGCGAAGATCGTTTCCAAGCGTTTAGCCGGGTGCCCCATTTCTGTGGTGTTGATATCTTCCGGGTTGGGGAAATCTTCAATGATGGCCTGTATTTTTTCTTTTATTTTCTCCTCCTCGTACTCAAAGGCGGTTGAATCAGAGAATAACAGTGCCTCAAGTTCGTATTTTTGAATGTAGGGCACAAAACCGGGGTACGGTTTTATTTTCCTGACAACGGACACAAGCACTTCTTGAAACCCAGCGAGCCGTGCATCAGCATTTGGCTCGGCGTTCCATTTTTTCAAGGAGGCTTCTTCTGTGTAGTCGCTGGACTGCACCGGGAATCGGTACAAGTCCACCAGCGTCGTGATGACGGGAGCGTCCTTATCGTACAGCAGTGGTTCGACGTTGTTTTTGAAATAATCCAAGTTGGAAAAGCCCATGCCTCCACCGCTATGTTTCATCGAGATGGCCGAGATTAGGATGCCTGCCTGCCCGAAATAAGGGGCCAAAACCCTTGAAACGAATTCGCGTTCCGTTTGGCCTTCTACGATGACGTACACCCGTTTCATGGCTGCCCCCCGATGACGTTTTTTTGCCAAATATCGCCCAACGAAAATTCATGGAGCCAGTGCTGCAGGCTGCTTTTGTCGAGCCGCTGAAAGATGGACTGGCCGCCCTCCCGATCCACCGTAACAATGTCTTCCGGCTCGAATTGATTGACCAGTTCTACAGATTGAGTGGACACAATGATTTGGCTCGATACGGAGGTTTTTTGCAGCAGTGCGGCCAACTTGTGGATGGCAAACGGGTGTAGCCCCAGTTCCGGCTCATCAATCAGGATCGTTTGGGGCGGGTCGGGTTGCAGCAGCAACGTTGCCAGCGCTATGAACCGGAGAGTGCCGTCGGATAGGTTGTGCGCGTCGAGGTACATATCCGAATCGCGCTCCGACCATTCTAATTTTATCTGATCCGGGTTTATCTGCCGAGGCTTCAAGTCGAATCGCTTGAAAAAAGGTGCGATGGCCCGCACGGCCATTTCGATGCGGCGATAGGCCTGGGGGTGCCGTTCTTGCAGCAAGTACAGGTACGCGGCCAGATTGCCCGCATCTTCGCGCAGGGAGACGTTGTCGTCAATCGGCCCGCTTGTTTTCATGGCCGATGTGTCGCTTGTGTCGTGGAAGTGATAAACTTTAAAACTCGTCAGGTACCTCCGAATGTGTCTGGCTCGCGGAGTCGCCCCATCACGGTATGGCTGGGTGGGTGTGTCGCTGTGCCAGCGCTCATAATCCTTGGTTGTATTGTTGCGGCCGTTCCAATAATCCACCTGACTGGCAGTGCGCAGAGATTCGTCGTCGCGGGGTTCCAATTCAAATTCGTAGGCGTTGGTATCATCAAAATCGAGCAAGCCTCGAATAGATTCCGAATGTTTCAGTCCACCATGCAGCAGATTGTTGGCCCCTTTTTTGGCGGAATACTGCTTCAGACGGCCTTCGTAAATCTGGTTGACAAGTTGGAAAAACGAAATAAAGTTGCTCTTGCCAGCCCCATTGGCACCAATGAGAATATTGATGGGCGAAAGCCTCAAGTCTACTTCGCGGATGGACTTGTATCGTTCTATGATGATGCGTTCGATCATGTTTTGCTCCCGTGTTGTGCCGTGTGAAGGCCGCAAATCTAAACCGCTTCTTCCGTTTCTGGTTTGCCTGACATAATTTTCCCGGATGGCACGCCAAACTGTATAACTACTCTTTTTGGCTCGGTCGCTATGTGAATCTTGTGGGCTTACCACAATCCACCCCGTGCTGAATACAAGAAGTTGTCCCCAAAAAATTATTTGACCCGCAATTTTACGCCGCTTTCCCCCGCGCACCCTACTTTTCGCCCCGGAAATTCAGGAACATGAAACAAGACACCATTCTTCTTATCGGAGCTGGCGGCCAGATCGGCTCCGTACTCACGGAGGCACTTCGCACCGTGCATGGGGCCGACAACGTTATTGCCACCGACCTCCGCCCGCTCGAAAACCAGAGCGGCCCAAGTGAAGTACTCGATGCTCTCGATGGTACCGCATTGGCGGAAATGGTGAAAAAATGGCGGGTCAACCAGATTTACCACCTCGCTGCCATCCTCAGCGCCACCGGCGAAAAAGACCCAATGTGGGCCTGGAACATCAACATGACCAGCCTGTTCAACGTGCTCGAAGTAGCCCGGCAGTGTAGCCTAAATAAGGTGTACTACCCCTCGTCCATCGCTGTTTTTGGCCGTGAGGCCGCGCACCAAAACACCCCGCAGTACGAAGTGCTCATCCCTGAAACCGTGTATGGTATCAGTAAAGTGGCTGGCGAGAACTGGGCCAACTACTACTACCGCCGCTACGGCCTGGACGTGCGCTCACTGCGCTACCCCGGCATCATCGGCCACCAGAGCCTGCCCGGTGGCGGCACCACTGACTATGCCGTGGACATTTACCACTACGCCGTCCGCAACCAGCCCTTCGAGTGTTTCCTCCGCGCCGATACCGCTCTGCCCATGCTCTACATGGCCGATGCCATCCGAGGTGCCATCGAACTGATGGAAGCCCCGGCCAACTGCCTCTCCGTGCGCACCAGTTACAACCTCGCGGGCATGACTTTCACCCCCGACCAGATTGCCGCCAGTATCCGAAAAGAAGTGCCCGATTTCAAAATTTCCTACAAACCTGACTTCCGCCAGGCCATCGCCGACTCCTGGCCCGCCTCCATTGACGACTCCTCTGCCCGCAACGATTGGGGCTGGAAACCCGAATATGACCTCGATTCCATGACCAAGGATATGCTCCACCACCTGTCTTTGCAATGATGAATGATGAATGATAAATGATGAATTCCCCCGTTGCGACAAGGGCCAAAAGGGTAAAATTGAAACAATCAAAACAGTCGAATCAACCTTCCAACTATGCAACAATCCTCCTCCCGCAACCCCTATCTGCTGCCTTTCGCCCTCGTGTGCAGCCTGTTTTTCCTCTGGGGCATTGCCAACAGCCTGAACGGATCGTTGGTGCGGCACTTCCAATTTGCGCTTAACTTAGACTTGGGCGCGTCCACGCTGGTGGAGTCGGCCTTTTATCTCGGCTACTTCGTATTCGCGTTGCCAGCAGGTATTTTCATGCGCAAATTCGGGTACAAGCGCGGCATCCTCGCCGGGCTGCTGTTGTACGCGGGCGGTGCGTTGTTGTTTTACCCTGCTGCTGACTGGCGGGTGTACGGCTTCTTTTTGTTTGCGCTTTTTACTATTGCCTCCGGGCTGGCTTTTTTGGAAACGGCGGCCAACCTGTATGTGACAGTTTTAGGTGACAAAAAAGACGCAGAGTGGCGTATCAACTTCGCCCAGTCGTTCAACGGCATCAGCATTATCCTCGGCCCGGTGATCGGAAGTCTGTTCATTTTTTCCAAAAAAGAGTACACCAAGGAGGTTTTGGCCGCCATGACACCGGAGCAGATCGCCGCCGCACGGGTGGAAGAAGCGCTCTCGGTGCAGGGGCCGTACTTGGTGGTGGCCGGCATGGTGCTGGTGGTGGCGCTGTTGTTTTGGCTGACCAAAATGCCCGAAGTAGGCCGGGAAGAAGAACTGGCAGAGGGGAAAGTCGGCATCTGGGATATTTTGCGCAAGTACCGACACCTCGCCTTGGGCGTGCTTGCACAATTCGCCAACGTGGGTGCGCAGGTCACTCTTTGGGGCTTGTTCATCAATTTCAAAATTGACTTTGCAAAGGACGAGCACCTCGGATTGGTGAACTCCCTTTATCGGGTGACGGCCGACATGACCCCCGACCAGATCGCCGGTTTTCACGCCTCGTTTGCGCTGGTACTGTTTATGTTGGGGCGGTTCCTCGGCACCTACCTAATGACCCGGATGGAGCCGCGAAAGGTGCTGTTGTACTACAGCATTGCGGCAGTGGCACTGGTAGTGCTGGCCTTCGCCACGGGCGGGCTGCTGGGCATCGTATGCATCATGCTCACCTACTTCTGCCAGAGCATCATGTTCCCCACTATTTTTGCACTTGCCACCAAAGGCATGCCACCCGCCGAACAGAAACTGGCTTCCTCGCTCGTCATCATGGCCATTGTGGGCGGGGCTGTCATGCCCCGGGTCGCCGGCCTGATTTCCACTACCGACGATATGAAAATGGCGTTGGTGGTGCCGTTTGTTTGTTTCCTGTACGTCGTGCATTATGTGCTGCGCGGGTATCGGACGGCGTAAAGAGGTTGTCTCATAAGTCATTGAACATTGGTCATTGGTCATTGAACATTGGTCATTTTTGAATTTAAAATTAAAATGTCCAATGTTCAATGACCAATTTTCAATGACCAAGTGACTTGTGGGACAGTCGCTATCACAACTGCTCCTCCAGCACGGCGGTGAGGGCGGCCAAATCGGCGGTATCGTTGAACACATTGGGCGACACGCGCAGCACCGTACCACGCGGCGATGCATAAATCCGCCGTTTGGCCAGCAACCGAACTAACGCGTCGCGGTCGGCAGTGGCGGGTAGTTGCAGCCCGAACAGATGGCTTGCGCGGTGCGCCGGTGCTTCCAGGCGAATGCCAAGCGCCTCCCAGCGCGGTATCCAGGGCTCGCTTAATTGCCGACAATAGTCTTGCACGGCAACGGGCGACCACGCGAGCAATTGCTCCAGTGCCGCCTCCAGCATGGGCAACTGCCCGAATTGCGAATACTCTCCTGCATTGTACCGCTGCGCCTTCGGGCGGTAGGCGCGTTGGTAGCCGGTGAGTTTTGAAAACTGATCGCTTTCGGCCCGGTTCATCCAGCCTTCTTCCACAGGCACACCCTCGTCAAAAAACGGCCCGAAGTAAGCCGCGCCGGTACCGTATGGACCGAGCAGCCATTTGTACGCGGCGCAGACCACGGCATCGGGTTGAATCGCCTGCACGTCGAAGGCCATAGCGCCTACAGACTGGGTCGCGTCCACCGCCAGTAGGGCTCCTGCTTCGCGGCAACGCTCGCCGAGTGCGACGAGGTCGAACAGCGTACCGTAAATCCAGTGTACCTGCGGAGCCACCACGAGGGCCGTTTCCGGGGTCACGGCCTCCAGAAGGCGGCGGTTCCACTCGGCCCCGCGCCCGTCGGTTGTGTCGGTTTTTTCTACGGTTACCACCGACAGGCCGTGGGCGGCGCACACCCGCTCGAAGGCGTACACGTTGTTGGGGAAATCCTCACCGATCAGCACGATATTTTTTTTCAAATGCAGTCCCGGCAAGCGGTGCAGGTTGGCGGCCACGACGGCCATGCCGTGCGAAGCGGCGGGAATAAGCGCGATTCGCAGCGGGTCGCCAGCACCGATCAATTCTGAAAACTGCGCCCGGATGCGGTCGCCGGTGTCGAAATGGTGGGCGGCGCTGATGCGAAACGGGGTCTCGGCTTTCAGGCGCAGGCCTTCCATGCCTTTTTCCACGGAGCGGTTGAGGGCTGGTGCGTAGGCACCGCAGTTGAGGTAGTGTACGGTTGGGTCGAGGGCAAAGAGGTGCTTTTGGCAAGACAGCGGCATGGCGCGAGTGGGTTGGCGGTTTCAGCGGGAGGGCGCAAAAATAGGCTCGATTTGATCGTTTTTCAGCCTTTTTTACACTCGTTGACCATTTTCAGGGCGGTAGAGCGGGCACCTTTGTCCCGTCAATCAGACGCAACGAACACTTTTTTCAAAACAAAAAAATCTTCCAGCCATGAAGTCCTTGCAACAATTTGCCCTGACCCTGATCGCCTTCTTTCTTCTTTTTTTCGCAAACAACCTCGTCGCTCAGACGACTTGGACGGGCAACCACAACTCCGACTGGAATGTACACGCCAACTGGACAAACGGTATGCCTTCATACGAAGACGATGTGATCATACTTGATGCGCCCAATGACCCAGTTCTTGCCGATACCCGCTCAGTCAAAAGCATTAAGGTGAATGCCGGGGCAAAATTGACCATAGCGGCCAACGGCAGCTTGCGCACCTACGTACCTGTGGCAGTAGGCCAGACTACGTCAACTTTTTTCAACTTGGGCACTGTGATAAACATGGGCAAGATAGACATTGGTGTAAACAACAGCGCTGGCGAAACGGGATTTGGCAACAATGGCGACCTATTCAACAAGCCAGGTGCTACACTGACCATCAATCGTGCCACGGAATACGGGCTTGACAACTCGGGGAATGTGTACAACGAAGGCAAGATAGTCTTGGGATCTCTCGCAAGCCCGGCTCCGAGAGCCATCCTCAATAAAATCACCTCCCTCTTCCACAACAAATTTGGCGGCACCATCAACATTGACCGAAGCACTGTAACAGGCATCCAAAACGAAGGTCCGTTCAAGAATGACGGGACCTTGGCCATTGGAACAGTTGCGTCACCAGGCGGCTCGGGTTTTTCCAACATCGGTGATGGTGATGTTGAAAACAACGGAACCATGACCATTGACCGCACAATTAATTCGGGAATATTCAACAGCAACCCGTTCACAAACAAGGGGACAATTAAAATCGGCACGATAGCCCCTCTTACCGGTGCCGCTATTTTCAACAAGAAACCAGTTAGTGGTACTTGTCAGTTCACAAATGTTCACTGCGGGGTCATTTTGCTGAACGGTGAATTGATCAACCAAAATACTTTCTTAAACGAGGGTTTATTAACTGTAAACGCCCCGATTATTAGTAATCTGAACACCGTTAATGTCTTGAACCGGGGTGTCATCGAATACCCGCAAGGTGGTCCCGTCGCCAAGGTGACGAACGAAGACGTGATCGTAGCACCTGTATCTGGCGGTTCCGCTCGCGTCAACCCCGCCTTGCAGATCGGCGACAAAAACAGTTTCATCGCCGCCGCCACCTGGTACAAGGACAAAGCACTGACGCAAGTGGCGGGTACCTACAACACGACCTCAAACACGTTTACTCCCACCAACCTCGTCGGCCCAGGCCCGCACCAGCTGTATTTTTCCATCCAACGGAATGTCGGGCCGTGCCCCAAAACGGTGTCCATCAAAGTGACGCTGCAGAATAATTGAAGAAACATCCCATGAATAAAAGCGCTGCCCAGTGATGACTCTGAGCAGCGCTTTTTTCTTCAGGGAAATCAATCCACCCGGTTCCAGCAGTCCAGGTACATCCGCCAATCGCCCGGTGCCACTTCCTTCCAAACGATGACGTACTTGCCTTTCCAGGCCGCCTCCTTGCCGTCTGTTCCGACAGACCGACCCTCGTACACACCCCAATCGTAGGCCTCCGTGCCGAGGATTTTGATTTCAGAAGGTGTGATTTTGTGGTGTACGACATTGGTCGCTGTTGTCCAGTAGTCCCGGATGACAGCCCGGTCGGCGAGTATGTTTTTTCCTGGCGGAAAAATTTTTGCGTCCTCGGTGTAGGCCGCCGCTATTGCATCCCAATCGCTGGCAACAACATTCCGGGAAAAAGCAGCCGCCGCTTCTCGTATCCGGGTTTCGGGTGATTTGTTCGCGTTGGCAAACTCCGCTTTCAACCGGGTTTTTTCCCAGTCCACGGTCAGCATACCACCATCTGCCAGCGGCAAAATCGAGATCGTGAGTTGCTCCACGTATGCGGTCAGTGCCTCCACTTGTAGCGTCACACGCAGAACGTCGGCAGCAGGATCGTACTCGGTGCCCCAGATACCGGTTTTGCGGTTGATCATCAGGGTCCAGCCTTGTTCGGTGGGCAGGGCAAATAGCGTGTACTTGCCCGCAGGCAACGTTTGATTTTCAAAAACGACCGGCTGCGCAAAGGTGATTTCGGTGGCGTTGTTTGCCCCCAACCGCCAATAACGCCCCATGGGAACGATGCCGCCGAACACCTTGCGCCCACGAGCGGAGGGGCGCCAGTAGTTGACTGTCACCTGCTGTTCGCCTTGCACCAAGCGGGCGGTATCGCGTACCGAAACGGCGAGTTTGGCACCCGTTTGCCGTTGTTTTTGAGCAAAATATTTTTTCAGCGCCTCAAAATCGGCATTGCGGTATACCTGTGCCGTGAAATTGAGCGAGGACCCCAGCGCATCCACGGATAACAGGCGGCCTTTTTTGTCCAAAAAAAGCGTGATTGGCCCCATAAAACTGCTGCGCGTGCGCACGGTATTTTGGGCGGTACGAGTGATCACAAAGTCTCGTGCGCCGAGGGGGGTGACGTGCCGGTACACCACCGAATCTCCTGTTCGTTTTGGTGCCCGAAAGCCGTAAACCGGAAACATTTGAAAACTGGCCGCGTCGCCATTGTTGGTCAGGATGCAGGACCCGGCAAAGTTGCGAAAGGTGCTTTGGCCATCGCGCAGGATGCGTACGATGGTAGAGTCGGTTGTGGTACTGATTTGGGTTTCCTGCACTGGCTGCCAGTTTCCTGCACTGTCTAAGGTCAATACAGTGGAAATGACGCTTTTTAGGCTGCCGTCGGGGGCAAACGCGCCCCGTCCCTCGGTGAGCCGCAGTCCTGTTGCCATGGACAGGATTTGGGAGAAAAAACTATCGCCCCGGATATCAAACTTGTGTACAAAAGTGGTGTCTGTCCCAAGCGTCACTACGAGTACGCCCGCGTCGCGGGGGGGCGTGTTTTTTTGAGCGGGGAGGAGGTACGCCGCGCCGAGTAGCAGGCACAGCAGAGCAGTGGGAGTTTTTGTTTGCATAACTTTTCTTAATCAAATAATCGGTATCCCGTGTTTTTCCATGCGCCGATACAGCGCGGCACGAGTCAGGCCGAGAGCGTCGGCGGCTTTGGAAATATTGTTGTGGTGGCGTTCCAGCGCTTCCGTGATCAGCCGTTTTTCATGGTCGAACAGGTTGAGTGTCTGGGTGGTGGCCCGCCTCGAAAGCAGGGCATCGGACAGGTGAAAATCTTCTGGCAGGAGGCGATCGCCTTCGCACAGGATGACGGCCCGCTCAACGATGTGCTGGAGTTCGCGTATGTTGCCAGGCCAGGCATAGCGGCGCAGTTTGGCGCGTGCGTCGGGGTGGATGCTCAGGCTTTCCTTGCGGTATTTTCGGGCATACTGGCCCAAAAAGTGATCGGCCAGCAAGTCAACGTCCTCCCCGCGCTCGCGCAAGGGGGGGATTTTGATTTCTACCGTGTTGATGCGGTACAGCAGGTCCTCGCGGAAAGCGCCGGTGGCGGCCATTTCCCACAGCGGCTGGTTGGTGGCGCAGATGACGCGGATGTCCACGGGCACCAATCGGTCGCTACCCACAGGCATGATGGTGTGTGTTTGCAGGGCTTGCAGCAGTTTGGCCTGGAGGGAAACGGGGATATTGCCGATCTCGTCAAGGAAAAGCGTGCCACCGTTGGCCACCGAAAACCGCCCCGCCCGGTCTTCCACGGCCCCGGTGAACGCGCCCTTGCGGTGGCCGAACAGCTCGCTCTCGAACAGCGACTCCGGCACCGCACCCATATCCACCGAGATAAAAACGGGTTGGGAGCGCTGCGATTTGCGGTGAATGGCCCGGGCGATCACCTCCTTGCCCACGCCATTTTCGCCCAGCAGCAGCACATTGGCATCGGTGGTGGCCACTTTTTCCACCGTTTTCAGCACAGCCTGCATGGGCACCGAGCGTCCGATGATATCGCTGAACGGCTGATCAAGCGCAGCGCTCATGGCCGACTGCACGGTACGAGCCTCGGCCAGGCGGGTCTGGGTTTGGGAGAGTTCAAAAACGGCGTGCGTGGTGGCGAGCAATTTCTCGTTGCGCCAGGGTTTTTCCAAAAAATCCGTTGCGCCCGCCTTCACCGCTTCCACGGCCCGCGACACGTCGCCGTAAGCCGTGACCATCAGCACCTGCACCGCCGGGCGCAGTTCCTTGATCTTGCGCAGCCAAGCCAAACCCTCCTGTCCGTCGGAGCGGCCTTTGCTGAAATTCATGTCCAACAGCACCACGTCCGGCTCGTACTGGTCGAGCAGGCGAGGCAGGTGGTACGGGTTGGTTTCGCTGAAAACGGACTTGTAGTGCTGGCGCAACAGCATGCTCAGCGCCAGGTTGATGTCCTCGTCGTCGTCCACGATCAGGATGGTGCCGTGCTTTTTCATGTGTAGATCAGAAGCCTGCCTTTTCCACCGATAGAAACACGCCATCCAAATGGTCGAAATCGCCATCTGTGGTGAGGAGTGTCGCGCCAAGTATCGAGGCCGAAGCCGCAATCCAAAGGTCATTTTTGCCCATGTTACGAGCAGTAAAGCTGTGCATAAGGATGGGGTGTTTACCCTGACTGAAGGCATCAATTTCAGCGTTACGATCAAGAATATCTTCTGACCAAATATCAATTGGGTACAGCATATCAAGCAGGCTCGCAACTATATTTGTAACAAAAAGGAAAATCATCTGCTTAGCATCGCAAGTAGTTCTTCGAGAGGCTCTTGTACGTTAATTTTTCGAACAAGCTGCATAAAGGCTTCTTTGTCTTGGCCTTTAAACTGGTGTCGTCTCTTTACCGCTTCCGGGTCGAATTTTTTCAGAATCGGTTTGCGATACTTGCTAAGGCGTTCTTGCCGTCCTCGAATCGTCCGTAATGTTGTTTCCAATTGATTTAGGTCTTGCTCGTCCTGCATTTGCGAGACTTCTTGAATCAACTCCAATTTACGTTCGGCAATGTCTATCATGGCGTACCTCCTTTTCTGATAAAGTGTTGGCAAAGGTAAGCATCAGGTACAACTTTTTTTCGCTGCGCTTGGTGTTTTCACCAAGCGCAGTCGGTTCCTGGGAGTAGGTGTGCGCTTGGTGAAAACACCAAGCGCGGCGTTAGACGGCCATCCCGTTCACAAAAGCGGACACCACTGTTCGGAATCGAACAGTTTTTTCAAGGGCCATTTTTTCAAAATTTTGATTTCCAAACTCTTATAGAATTGGCACGATATGGGTTTCCCCTCATGCCATGGACATAGACCTTCGAGGTTTCAAAAACCTGGAAGGTCTGGGCACTTGCGAAAAAAACGCCCAGTATGGATTCCCTCAACCCGAAACCTTCCAACCCGAAACCCTCCAACCCGAAACCCTCTAACCTATTTTCAATGGACAGAAAAATCGAAAAGAAGCGCTTCACTTGGCAGCGGATTGCATTGGCGGTCGCTAGTGTTGTTGCGGTGGCTTATTTTGGCCGGATGCTGTACCGGGATGCTGGTACGTCCAAACTGAACGTGGAGCAGGAACGGCTGCTGTTGGACACCGTGCGGCACGCCAATTTTCAGGAGTTCATACCGGTCACCGGCGTGGTGCTGCCCATCCGCTCGGTGGTCATCGCAGCCAACGAGGGCGGTAAAGTGGAGGAAAAATTCGTGGAAGACGGTGCCATGCTTCGGGCCGGGCAAACCATCCTGCGCCTCAGCAACCCCGATCTGCAACTGAACTACCTCTCGCAAGAGGCCAGCATCGTCAACCAGATCAACCAGATACAGAACATGAACCTCCTGCGCGAGCAACAGGGGCTGAGTTTGCGGGAAACCATGCTTGACATTGAGCATAACCTCAACCTGTACGGCAAGCGGATCAAACGAAACCGGGTGCTGGCCAATCAAGGTGCCCTCGCACCCGTGGACGTGGACGAAATGGAGGACGAGCACGCCAACCTCATGCGCCGCAAAGCCCTGCTTGCCAAGACGATCGAGAAGGACAGCCTTTCCGGCCTCATTCAGGAGCGTCAGATGAAAAATTCCCTCGACCTCATGCAGCGCAACCTCGAAATCGCCCGCCTGAGCCTCGACAACCTGACCGTGAAGGCACCCATTGACGGCCAACTATCCGGCTTAGCCTCCGAGATCGGCGAGTCCATCAGCCGTGGCGTGCAGATTGCCCAATTGGACGACCTGAGCAACTTCAAAATCCGCGTTCGCATTGACGAATTCTACATCTCGCGGGTGTTTCCCGACCAAAAAGGCTCGTTCGAGTTTGCCGGCAAGGAGTACACGCTCAAGATCACAAAAATTTACCCGCAGGTGGTCAGCGGGGCTTTCGAGGCCGACATGGCCTTCGTCGGCACTTTCCCAAATGCCATCAAACGCGGGCAGACCGTTTCCGTGAAACTCGAACTCAGCGCCGAAGAGGAGGCCACGCTCCTGGCGAGGGGCGGCTTTTACCAAAACACCGCCGGAAACTGGGTGTATATGGTGGTACCCGGCACTGGCAAGGCCGTGAAACGAACCGTTCGGCTCGGCCGCCAGAACCCCAATTTTTACGAAGTGCTTGACGGCCTCAAGCCGGGCGACGTGGTCATCACTTCCGGCTACGACAGTTTTGGGGAAAAGGAGGAGCTGCTGCTGAAGTGAAAACAGAAGTCGGGAGGGTAGACCTTCCAGTTTCAAAAACCTGGAAGGTCTGTTCAACAAAGAACGGGGGCACGCGCAGAAAATCAGGCTGTAGAAAAATAAAAACAAAAACAAGGACCAAAACGCCCACTTATCGCTCATCACTCATCACTACAAAAAGATGATTCGCACAACCAAACTTGTAAAAATCTACCGCACCGACGAGGTGGAAACCATGGCCCTGAACGAGGTGAACGTCGAAATCGCCGAGGGCGAATTCGTGTCGGTCATGGGGCCGTCGGGCTGTGGCAAATCCACGCTGCTCAATGTGTTGGGCATGATTGACAGTCCTTCCGGCGGCACCTACCATTTCAACGGCGAAGAGGTAGGTGGCCTGCCCGAGCGCAAACGCGCCAACGTGCGAAAGCACAACCTCGGCTTTGTGTTCCAGAGTTTCAACCTCATTGACGAGCTGACGGTGTACGAAAACATCGAGCTGCCCATGCTGTACACCAAAACACCTGCCACCCAGCGCAAACAGCGGGTGGAGGAGTTGTTGGAAGGCATGAATATTATGCACCGCCGCAACCATTTCCCGCAACAACTTTCCGGTGGCCAGCAGCAACGCGTAGCCGTGGCCCGAGCCGTTGTGAACAAACCCAAATTGATCCTCGCAGACGAACCCACCGGTAACCTCGACAGTGCCAACGGCGACGAAGTGATGAAAATCCTTTCCGACCTGAACGCTGCGGGTACCACTATCCTCATGGTCACCCACTCGCAGTATTGCGCCGAGTTCGGCAACCGCATCATTCGTATGCTCGACGGGCAGGTGGTCACGGAAAACGTGGTTCGACAATATTTATAAAATGATTCAACTCACTAACATTGAGCGCTTTTTCAAATCTGGCCTGCTCACTACCTGGGTGCTGCGCGACATCAACCTGAGCATCCAACAGGGCGAGTTCGTGACCATCATGGGGCCGAGCGGCTCGGGTAAGAGCACGCTGCTCAACATCCTTGGCATGCTCGACCAGCCCGATGGCGGCGAGTACCGGTTCCTCGACGAGCGCGTACACCGTTTCACGGAAAAACGCCGCACGGAACTGCACAAGCACTACATCGGCTTCGTGTTCCAGGCCTACCACCTCATTGACGAACTGACGGTGTACGAAAACATCGAAACGCCCCTGCTGTACCGCGACGTGAAAAGCGCCGAGCGAAAGGCAATGGTGGCCGACGTGCTCGACCGGTTCAATATGGTGGCCAAAAAAGACCTGTTCCCCAGCCAGCTCTCCGGCGGCCAGCAACAACTCGTGGGCGTGGCACGGGCCATCATAGGTAAGCCCAAGCTACTGCTCGCCGACGAACCCACCGGCAACCTGCACTCCAGCCAGGGCGAGACGATCATGGAACTGTTCGCTCAGCTGCACCGGGAGGGCATGACCATCGTGCAGGTGACCCACAACGAAAAAAATGCCCAGTATGGCACCCGCCTTATCCAACTGCGCGACGGGTTTGTGCGGGAGGACAACGTGGTTTGATGACTAAATTTTCACAGGCTATGATCCAGAATTTTCTAAAAATCGCTTTCCGTAGCCTGCGCAAGCAGCCGGGCTATGTGGCCATCAACATCCTCGGCCTGTCCCTTGGGCTGGCGGCCTGCCTGTTCATAGCCCTTTGGATGCTTGACGAACTGCGGTTCGACGCATTCCACCAAAAAACCGAGCGCATCTATCGTACCCAGAGCGATGTACGCTTCGGCGGTGCCGACATGTCCATCGCCTGCTCGGCAGCCCCAATGGCGGCTGCCCTGAAACGGGACTACCCGCAAGTTGAGGCCGTCTGCCGCTTCCGGGAGCGGGGTGCCCGCTCGGTGCGCCGCGACGACCACGTTTTTTCCGAAAACCGCGTCCTCTTCGCCGATGCATCCGTGTTTCGCATCTTCTCCTTCCCGCTCATCGAGGGCGAAGCGCACTCGGCCCTGGGCGAACCGAACACCGTGGTGATCTCCGAAAGCGTGGCCAAAAAATACTTTAACGGCCGCAGCCCGCTGGGCCAAACCCTGCGCTTCGACGACGACTGGGTGGCCAAGATCACCGGCGTGATGCGCGACATTCCCGAAAATTCGCATATCCGCGCCGACTTTTTCATAACCATGCAAACCCTTGAGGAGTCGAAGGAAGACAATTGGCTGAGCTTCAATTTCAATACCTATATCCTTTTCCGGGAAGGCTATGACCCGGAACAGTTCCACGCCGAATGGCCCAATATGGTCCGCCGCTATGTAGGCCCGATGGCCGAAAAAGCCCTGAACATGAAGTGGGCCGACTTCGAAAAAAGCGACAACCATGTAACGTTCGGCATGATTCCGTTGAGCAAAATTCACCTGCATGGCGGCAACCGGCTCGGCGACCTGGCCCCTAACGGCAGCGCCACCACGGTGCAGGTTTTTGGCTTGATCGCCGTGTTCATCCTGCTGCTGGCGGCGGTCAATTTCATGAACTTGTCCACCGCCCGTTCGGCTCAACGCGCCCGCGAGGTAGGCGTTCGCAAGGTGATGGGATCGCAGAAAAACCAACTGGTTGGCCAGTTTCTGACCGAATCGGTGCTGCTCAGCCTGCTGGCCGCCGTGCCTGCCCTGTTGGCGGTATGGCTGCTGTTGCCAACGTTCAACCGCTTGGCCGACAAACAGATTGCCCTCCATTTTTGGCAAGAGCCGGGGCTGCTCGTCGGCATTGTGGCCTTTATCGTGCTTACCGGCCTGCTGGCGGGCATCTACCCGGCCTTCGTGCTGTCTGGTTTTCAGCCGATCAAAGCGTTGAAAGCGACCGAATCGGGTGGCGGCGAAAAAGGCGGCCTGCGCTTGCGCAACCTGCTGGTCACGGCCCAGTTCGTCATCTCGGCGGTGCTCTTGGTTGGTGCCCTGGTTGTTTGGCGGCAAATGCAGTTCATCGAAAACAAAAACCTCGGCTTCGACCGTTCGCAGATGCTCGTGCTGAACGACGCGCTCACGCTCGGAGAAAAAGCCGCCGTGTTCAAGTCCGAAGTGCTGGCCCTGCCGACCGTCGAGAGCGGCACTATCTCTGGCTTTTTGCCCACCAACGGCAACCACAGCGACCAGGCGTATTTCACCGAAAAAGTGTTCAATCCCGAAAACGGCGTGTCGCTGAACGACTGGGACGTGGATGCTGACTACCTGAAAACGATGAAAATCAGCCTGCTTGCGGGCCGCAATTTCGATCCCGTGGCCCCGACGGATTCCAATACCCTGCTCATCAACGAGGCTGCGGCCAAAATGCTCGGCTTCACCGACCCGGTCGGGCGCGAGATTTATACCCTGAAGGAAGTCAGTACCGGCGAGATCGAGTCGTACAAGATCGTGGGCGTTGTCGAGAATTTTCACTTCCAGAGCCTGCGTGACGCGATCACCCCCTTGGTCATGCACCGTGGCAACTACCCATCAAGCATTTCTTTCCGGCTGAAAACCGCCGACGTGTCCCAGACCATCGCCTCCGTGCAGGCCCTGTGGGAAAAAGCCGCCCCGGGCGTGCCGTTCCGCTACGAGTTCATGGACGAGCAGTTCGACCGGCTCTACCGATCCGAGCGGCGGGCGGGCACGCTGGTGTTGTGTTTTGCCGCGCTCGCCATTGCCATTGCCTGCCTTGGTTTGTTCGGGTTGGCGGCGTTCACGGCGCAGCAGCGCACCAAGGAAATCGGCATCCGCAAGGTGCTCGGAGCCTCGGTGGCTTCGGTGGTTGGGCTGCTGTCCAAGGACTTTTTGAAATTAGTTGCTCTGGCCCTCGTCATCGCCGCGCCCGTCGCCTACTGGCTTGCGGAACGCTGGCTGCAAGACTTTGCCTACCGCATCGCCATTCCCTGGGCGCTGTTCGCGGCGGCCGGTGTGACCACTGTGGTTGTAGCATTTTTCACGGTCAGTTTTCAAAGTATAAAGGCCGCGCTGGCCGACCCGGTGCGGTCGCTGCGGAGCGAGTGAGCGGGTGAGAGAGTGAGCGGGTGAGCGAGGTGAGCGAGGTGAGAGAGTGAGCGGGTGAGCGAGGTGAGCGAGTGAGCGAGGTGAGGGGGTGAGGGGGTGAGCGGGTGAGCGAGGTGAGCGGGTGAGCGGGTGAGCGGG
>JBEBHD010000330.1:0-4416 GCA_040080915.1 Saprospiraceae bacterium | reverse complement strand
CTGCACCGCCACCGGCTCGGCCACGATGACGGGCAACGCCCCGACCACCGGCACGGGCACCTGGTCGCAGGTGAGCGGCCCGGTTTCGGCCACGATCACCACGCCGGGTTCGCCGGGCACGACCATCACGGGCATGACCACAGCGGGAACCTACATTTTCAAATGGACGATAGCCAACCCGCCCTGCACAGCCAGCGAAGACCAGATGAGCGTGGTGGCCAATGCGCCGCCGACGGCGGCAAACGCTGGCCCCGATGCCAGCCCTTGTGGCCTGACGACTGCCCTGGCGGGCAACACACCGGGCACGGGCACCGGCACGTGGACGAAAGAAAGCGGCCCCGGCACGGCCAATTTTGTCAACGCCAACTCACCGACGACGAGTGTGACGGTTTCCGTTGCGGGCGCGTACACCTTCCGCTGGACGATAGCCAACGCGCCCTGCTCGGCCTCGACAAACGACGTGGTCATCACCTTCACCCCCGGCCCGACAACGGCCAATGCCGGGCCTGACCAAACCAGTTTGGCTACCTGCGGCCTTACGCAAGTGACTTTAGCGGGCAACACCCCAAGCTTTGGTACTGGTATATGGAGTATTCAGAGTGGTTCAGGTGGTTCTTTTGCGGATGCCAATGATCCGGGCACGACGTTCAGCGGAACGGCTGGCAGCACCTACACGCTGATTTGGACAATCTCCAATGCACCCTGCTCCGCCTCGACTGATGCGATGGTGGTGACATTCAACCAAAATCCTTCGTTTAGCAACTGTCCGGGCACGACTACCGTCAACGCAACGTCTGGTTGCTCAGCTGCCGCCACCTATGCCGCCGCCACAGCCAACACGACACCAGCAACCACCGTGGCGTATTCATTTTCCGGGGCGACCACCGGGAACGGCAGCGGCACGGGCAGTGGCTCCACGTTCAACCTCGGCACCACCACCGTGGTCCTCACGGCTACCAACAGTTGCGGCACGAGCAGTTGCTCCTTCTCGGTTGTCGTCCAGACCGGGGAGATCAATGTTCAGGGCAACGCCACAGACATCGCCGACGGCGACAACACGCCCTCCGCCGGTGACGACACCGACTTTGGCCAGACCAACGGGCCGAATGTCGTGCGCACGTTCACCGTACAGAACACCGGTGCTGCGCCCTTGACCGTGACGAACATCACCCTCGGCGGGGCCGACCCCGGCCAGTTCAGCCTCGGGCCGCTCACACCGGCAAGCCCGATCCCTGCCGGACAGTCGGCCACCGTGGCCGTCACATACGCGCCCACAGCCGCAGCCGCCCACACCGCTACCGTCAATATCGCTAGCGGCGACTGCGACGAGGCGGCCTATGATTTCGCCGTGAGCGGCGAACTGACCTGTACCGCCCCGGCTTTCACGGCCTGCCCAAGCAGTGTGTCTGTCAACACCGGCACGGGCACTTGCTCAGCCACGGCGGCGTACACCGCTACGGCCAACGGCCTGCCAACGCCCACGCTCACATATATTTTCAGTGGAGCAACCACGGGCAGCGGTTCCGGTACGGGCAGTGGCGAGGCCTTCCAAAAAGGTGTGACCACGGTGACAGTAACGGCCACCAACCCTTGTGGTGCCCCCGTTTGTTCGTTCACCGTCACGGTCACGGACGATCAACTCCCGACGATCGCTTGTCCGGCTGCCGTCACTGTCTCCTGCTCAACGGATATGCCCGCTGTGAACCTGACGGCCGTGTCGGCCTCCGACAATTGCGGTGTGCCAGCCAAGTCGCACGACGGTGACGCGACCACAGGTATGACCTGCGCCAACCGCAAAACCGTCACGCGCACTTACCGCGCCACCGACGGGTCGGGCAACAGCAGCACCTGCGCGCAGGTCATCACCGTGTTCGACGATGTAAAGCCGAGTTTCATCAGTGTGCCCGCGAACGTGACCGTGCAGTGCAACAGCGTGCCGGCCGTGGGCACCGCCACGGCCTCCGACGGCTGCAACGGATCGGTGTCGGTGGCGTACAACGGCCAGACCTCCGCTCCCGGCTCCTGCCCCGACGCGAGCACGATCACCCGCCAGTGGACGGCCACGGATGGGTGCGGCAACACCAAGACAGCCACCCAGCGTATCACGGTAATTGACACGCAAAAACCGAACTTCACCGGCACACCGGCCAACGTGACGGTGCAGTGCAATGCCGTTCCCGCCCCGGCCACCCCCACGGCCACGGACAACTGCGATGCCTCGGTGGCCATCACCTACGTCGGCCAAACTACCACTGCCGGCACCTGCCCAAACGCCTACTCGCTTACCCGCACGTGGACCGCTGCCGACAATTGTGGCAACACGCGCACCGTCACCCAGCGCATCACCGTGGTGGACAACATCAAGCCGGTGTTCACGTCTCTGCCCGCCAACGCGAGCATTTCCTGCACGGAAACCCCGCCTGCCGTGGGCAACCCTACTGCCTCCGACGGTTGCGGAGGGTCGGTCACGGTGACCTATTTGGGCCAGACGAGCGCGAGCGGCACCTGCCCAGGCAGTTACCAGTTGCGCCGCACTTGGCGTGCTACCGATGCCTGCGGCAACAGCACGGCGGCCACCCAGACGATTCAGGTATCGGACAGCGGCGTGCCGGTGTTCACGTCGGTGCCCGGCCCGCTCACCATTGAATGCACTGACCCGATACCGCCGCTGGTGAACCCGACGGCCACGGATGCTTGCGTTGGCTACGTCCACATCATCTTCCTCGGCAACGTGGCCAGTGGCAGCGGCTGTTCGGCGGACTACACGATCACCCGCACCTGGCGGGCTGACGATTTGTGCGGAAATACGACCACTACTTCGCAGGTGATCACGGTGCAGGGGACGAGCTATGGGGAAGAGGAAACGGAGAACCGGGCAACGAAAGACAAGCAACTCATCGCTCTTCATTCATCATTCATCGTTAACCCCAATCCGACGAGCGACCGGGTCTGGGTTGATTTGTCGGCTTTTGCCGACCAAGCGGTGAGGGTATCAGTTTTTGATGACCTTGGCCGGTTGGTGTTGGAACGGCGGATACCGGTGGTGGAGGAGTTGAAATTTTCCGTGAGCCTGCGGGAGGCGGGCGCGGCGGCGGGGGGGTACATCCTCAGCGTGCGCGGTGCGAGCGGGGTGGCAGCGACGCGAGTGGTGCTGGTGGAGTGAGGCGGCCGTTTTATACTTCGCGCTGCGAGGTTTTGTGCATGGCCTTCGGGCTACTATTTTGATTAGCAGCGCTCAGTATGACAAAAGCGGCTTCGCACCTTGCGGTGCGAGGCATATCACTACTTTTTGCCATTTCGCAATTTTCACCTCGTAGATATCCGCCCACACTAAAAGTGCCGAGCGCCACAAACCGCGCTCGTGGACACTTTTAGCGTGGGCGAATATCTACGAGATTTTGAAGAAGTACTAATGGACATTTCAGGTTGGTCATTTGGGTGCTATGGCGCATTGGCGGGAATTAATGGTGGGAACCACAAAGCCATATTAATTTTGCGTCTTTTCACTTTCGCTGGCAAGTCCGTTTGTCCAACCATTCGCTCATTTCAATACTTTTCCTCATCAAGTACCTCCTTGGCTGCTTGGCGGTGCCGCTTTCAGCCCAGTCGGATTACCGCATCGAAAAGTACGATGCTCGCAATGGCTTGCAGCACCACTGGGTCAGCGGCGTGGAGCGCGACAGCACAGGTTTTGTCTGGGTTTCGCTGCTGGAGGGTGCCTTGGCACGGTTCGACGGCAGCACGTTTCGGCATTTTCCGATGAACGAAGCCGAGCGGCAGCAAGTCGGGAGCAACCAAATCTTGCGCTTCCACATCGAGGATGGGAAAAATTTCTACCTCAATATTGACCACAATTTCGCTCGTTTCGACCCCGCGACGGGCCGTTTTTCACCGCTCGACGAAGCCCAAACCAAAGCCTTGTCCCCGAAAATTGTGGAGCGGTTGCAATTCCACTTCACCCAAACCAAAGATTGGAAACTGACCGGCAACCCAGAGCTCGTCCGTCAGCGCGACGGCGCGGCCTTCGACTTGCCCGAAAAAGCCGGCGTGAACGACGTGTTGGACACCGGCAACGAAATCTGGGTCGCCGCTTTCGAGGGACTTTTCAAAATAACGCCCCGCCGTCGGCTGTTCGAGCCGCTTTTTTCCCAGCCCTTCGGCATGGAACAAGGCCCTCCGACGGGCATGAGGAACGCGAACGAAATAAGGGTACCGTTTTTAAAATCCGCGTCGCCCCGTGTGAATCGGCCGCATCCGCGTTGCACCAAGTAACACCGGCGGCAGGTGCAACGCGGATGTAGCGGATTTACACCGGTCGGCGCGAATTTTAAAAACGGTACCCTTATTCTTTCACCGTTCCTGAGCGTTTACGGCATCGCCGAAAAATGGCTGGCCGCCCTCCAACTGCTCCTGCCG
>JBEBHD010000105.1:0-16552 GCA_040080915.1 Saprospiraceae bacterium | reverse complement strand
GTAGTAGCATAACTAAAATTTACAAGATAAATACTGCATCTATCGTAGAAGGAGCAAATAAACGTAGTATCGTTGATTTCGTTTCGCCTTTTTTTCTACAAATTTTTCAATGCATTGGTTCTCACACCTTCTTCCCCCGCATGGCCCCCCGTATCGTTTCGTCCATGGCCAGGTGCGCCAGTGGCACGGTATAGGTGTTTAGTTCCTCTATGGCGCGGTGGATCAGGTCTTTGTCATCGGTTTCGGTGGCGTTTTTCAAGGCGCTTAAAAGTGCCATTGTGGTTGTTTTTTCGGTTTCGGAAAATAAGCCCTCATTTTGCCGGAGGAACTTGTCGCCCGCGAGCAAGAGATTGTTGGCCTCGTTTCGCGCCTCGAGCAGGCCGCGCACGCGCATATCCGCAGAGGCGTTCGAGATACTGTCGAGCAGCATACGCGCCATGTCTTCCTCGCTGATACCGTAGGTGGGGCGGATGTCAATTTCCTGCTCCACGCCCGAGCGCAGTTCTTTGGCCCGAACGGTGAGAATACCATCGGCGTTGATGACGAACGAGATGTCAATTTTAGGCAGCCCCGCAGGCATAGGCGGTATGCCACTCAAGATAAATTCGCCCAACTTGCGGTTGTGCTGCACCAAGTCGCGCTCACCTTGAAAAACAGCGATTTTCAGGTTTTTCTGCCCGTCCACACTGGTGGTGTACTGGCGACCTGCCCGGTTGGGCACCTTGGCGTTTCGCGGGATGATGGTATCCATGAGGCCACCAACGGTTTCGATACCGAGCGAGAGCGGGGTGATGTCGAGCAGGAGCAGGTCTTTTTGATTGCCTGCGAGGATATCGGCCTGTATGGCTGCACCAAGGGCCACCACCTCATCGGGATTGAGGTCGTCGAAGGGATTTTTACCAAAAAAACGGGCTACGCTGTTTTTCACCACGGGCACCCGTGTGCTGCCTCCGACGAGTACGACCTTGTCTATTTTTTCGGCACCGATCCCTGCATCGCGCAGGGCATTTGCACAGCAGTCGAGCGTGCGCTGTACGAGCGGTCCAATGGCCTTTTCAAAATCAGCGCGGATGATGCGTACATTTTTTCCGGACACAGTGCCCTCAAACTGTTCAGCCCGGGAAAGTGCTTTTTTTGCGGACTCGGCCACTAAGCGGATTTCCTGGCCAAGGGATTTTTCGGTGGCCAGCGTTTCGGGCAAAACCCCGATTTGTTGCGAAAACAACGCCGCGACGGCCTGATCGAAGTCATCGCCGCCGAGGAACGTATCGCCGTTGGTGGCCAGCACCTCGAAGATGCCCTCTTGGATTTTCAGGATGGAAATATCGAAAGTGCCGCCACCGAGGTCGTACACAGCGATGGTTTCGGGCTTGCCCGGGTCGAGGCCGATGCCGTAGGCGAGCGCGGCGGCAGTGGGTTCATTCACGATGCGCAACACATCGAGTCCGGCCAGTTTGCCCGCGTCGCGGGTGGCTTGACGCTGGTTGTCGTTGAAATAGGCGGGCACGGTGATGACCGCTTTGGAAATCGGCAGGTTCAATTCTGCCTCGACGCGGGCCTTGAGCGCCCGCAGGATGTCGGCGCTCAGTTCGACGGGCGTGAAATAGCGGTCTTTGACCCGAATTTTGACCAAGGACTCGGTGTCGTCGTCAAGGATTTTGTAACCGAAAAAGTCTTGCATATCGGCCACATCCCGGTATGATTTGCCCATGAGGCGTTTTACGGAGTAAATCGTGTTGGCAGGATCGGCGATGAGTTTGGCCTTGGCCTCTTCGCCGACGCGGATGGAGCCATCGCCAGCAAAATGCACCACGGAGGGCACGAGGGCATTTTTACCGCCAACATCTTTCACGCAATGCGGCCGCCCGTTTTGGATGTAGGCCACGAGGCTGTTGGTGGTGCCGAGGTCAATGCCGACGATTACCTCGATTTCTTTGGCGACGGAGCCGTCTTTTAAATTAATGGAAATGGTGGCCATGTATTTCGGTGGATGGGCTTGTGGGCGGCAAAAGTAATACGATTGTTGCCTCTGCCGTGTCCTTAACCAAACTCAGAATGGAGAGTTCACCAAAAAAAATCAACCCTGCCCAACCATTTTGCCTGTAGGCCCGGTCTAACCGCCAAACAAACACGTGCCTACAGGCCGTTACGAGCAGCAAGCACGGAAAGCCGCTGGCGAGGGCTGGCGGGTTGCTCCGAGTTGACCCCCGGTTTCGGGCGGTCAACTTTTTTTAGTGCGCTTTTTGTTTGGAAACTGCAATGCGGGGTTGATGCTTTTCGACAAGCCGAGGTACAGCTCTCGCCATTCGGGGTGGGACGTGAGCCAGTCCAAATGCCGTTGCATCGAGTCGAGGTCGCCGCGAGCGGCCGGTCCGGTTTGCATTTTGGCGGGCGATTCGAGCAGTGCCTTCGCCATTGTTTCCTCCATGAGCGGGTGGATTAGTTCGAAGGGCAGGTTTTTTTCCTCCAGGATTTTTTCGGCGATAGCAAAGCAGTGGTTCGCAAAGTTGTTGGCAAACACCGCTGCCACGTGCAGCACCGAGCGCTGCTCGTCGTTGACCTGGTAAACTAAGTTGCCGATGGTCTTGGCTATTTTTTTCAAAACAAGAACATCCTCTTCGGTACCGGCATCCACGCAAAACGGCACTTTCGACCACACCGGAGTACGCTCCATTGAGAAGGATTGCAGGGGGTAAAACACACCGTATCGCTCGAAAAAGGGAGCAAGAACAACACCAGGCGTGGCCCCGGAAGTGTGGGTGACCAAGGCTTGTGGCGCGTAGGGGGCGAGAGATTGTCCTACACTGGCAATGGCGTCATCGCGCACGGCCACTAAAATCCAGTCGGCATCGCGGTGGATATCGGACCAGTCGTCTGACCAGTCGGAGCGGAGCTCAGTGGCCAGGGCGCGTGCCGAGTCGGCGGATCGGTTCAGCACCTGGGCCACGCGCAAGCCCTTGGCCCGGAGGCGCTTGCCGAGGTGGGTAGCTATTCGGCCCGCTCCGGCGATGACGATAGTGTTGGGCGTGGACATGACGTTCTGACTTGCATGCTGTTCGCAATTTGACAGCACAAGGTTAGCCAGAATTCGTCAATTGCGCCGCACCGTTCTTTTACCGTAACGCCTTTCGGAAAACCAGCCCGGTGCCCACCGCGTGGCGTTTTTCCGTAAACGCCTGATCGGAAGCGGCCCAGTCAGTCAGGCCGATCCGGCCCATGACCCCGATGCCCGCCGACCAGCCGTTGCCAGCGTACACCCATTCGAGGCGCATCATGCCTGAAACGGTTCCGGCGTTGCGGTATGGCCCATCCTGCAACGGTATATGGGCGTTGCCGTTTAGCCCCAAAACAGTGCCGGAATGGCTCGAAAATACCCCGAAGACAGGGCCTGCGGCGCATTCGAAACGCCATTTCCCGCCACTAGGGATTGACACGCCTGCCAGCAGCGGCACCTCGATGTGGCGGTAGCGGTTGTACGTTTCTGCAGTTGAGGTATAGATGTGGGCAATGTCCACCGGACCATAAATATTCTGTACCGAGCCGTCGGCCTTGATCAGCGTACCGATGAGGTAGTTGGAGTCGCGCACGGTGTAGTTTTCCTGAAAAATGCGCTCGCGCACATCTGTCCATTGCGTAAAATAAAGGCCTGTTTGCAGGAAAAAATTGGGTTTGATGTAGTAACGCAGGTCCAGCCCAGCCTGAATCATATCCAGTGCCGTCTCCTCTGATTTGCGGTTTTCGATGTACGCTCCGGTATCGCCGTCCCGGTAAACACTGGCAAGCCCGTAGTGCGCGGAAGCGCCTAACCACCATCGGGCAGTGTTCGGCTTGTTTTTCTTTTTTTCTCCCAACCAATAGGTCGCAAACAGTGGGTGTTCCGAACTGACTTCGCTGGTGACTACAAACGCTTTATTTTCTAAAGGTTGAATGGCAAATGATGAAGGAAGGCTTTCGCTTGGCGTGGTAGTGGGCGCAAAATGGGAGGCTTTTTCAGCGATACTTCCGACGGCAGGTTCCTGTGAAGACTGAGTATTGTCATCAAGTACTGGTGCATTGAGCAGGCTCGTATTAGTTACCGGGGGTTGAGTTTTTACAGTTGCCTGCTGCGTAGCGACCATCTTCGGCTCCGACCGGCCTGATTTGTTTTCGAGGGCAGTTTTTGGGGTATTTGATGGTACGGACGGGTTGACCACAGCGGCCGTGGATGGGGCAGTTGTTTTTTCAACAACGGGCGCGGCGGTAGCAACGGGCACCGTAGTCTTTTGGATGCCTGGTTGCTGTTCTGCTTTGGGCCAAAACAGAACGGCGGCTCCGAGTGTGGCGATGCTCGCGCCCGCAAACCACCAGAATGCTGCCCGGCGGCGTTTGCGGCCACGTCGCGCCTGGAGGGCAGCCCATGCGGCATCCGTATCGAAATCGCTCGCCTCCGCAGGATACTTGTCTCGAAGTGTCTGGTCAAACCAATCCTTGTTCATAGTGTCGTGTCGCTTGTGTTAGTTTTTGTTTCAGCCAGTTTTTTGCGCGTGCCAGTTGGGAACGGGAACTGCTTTCGCTGATGCCGAGTGCTGCGGCAATGTCGCGGTGCGGCCACTCCTCGAACACGCTGAGGTTGAAAACCTCCCGGTAACCGTTTGGCAGCAAGCGAATGGCTTCGAGGATTTGCTCAGGATCGAGGGTTTCCGTTTCGGGCTCCCAAAAATCACCGTCCGGCAGTTCGAGAGGCAGTTCGACGGTGGTTTGGGCGGATTTGTTTTTTCGGAGTATTTGCAGGATGACGTTCACGCACAGGCGGTGCAGCCAAGGCTCGAATTGGCCCCGTTGGGGATCGTAGCGGTTTATTTTTTCAAAAACCGTGACGAAGCACTCCTGCACATAATCGTGGGCTTGCGGTTCGTCGGTCGCGTACCGCCGGGCGATGGCGGCGACACGCGGAGCAACCCGCCGGAACCGCGCTTCGTCCGCACGGGCCTTGCCTTGTCGGCAGCCTTCGATGATGTGCAGGAGATGAACTTCGTGCATGGGGAAGTTCCTGGATTATTGTAGGATCGCGGAAAGTGTTACGTTGCATTGCCCGAAATGTAGCCCAGCCGGAACCTCGTTCACGATGATGTTGCTTAGTCGGAAAATCACTTGTTCGCCTGGTTGGCTGCCCAAGGCCAAAGCCTGTATGGAATTACTGGGCACTTCAAATTCGTAGTAAACCGGGGAACCGGTGACTTGGTAAGATGTGGTACTGCTCCACAATGGGTTGTTCGGGTTACCAGTCCAGTTTAGAAAAATTATCGTGTATTCAGCACTATTGCCGCCTTGGTTGTCTGTAGCAATAAATCGGTAAAAATCCCCAACTGATGAATCTGACTGCATAGTGGCGCTGTTTATCGGGATAAACTTTTTGGTTCCGTTTGGAAACTCGAGTGTCATGCCCAGTGTGATTGGGTTGTCACAAACCTCCACTGCACCGAAGTCTACGTCAGCAGAAATAGGCAGGGTGACCGGGTCGCTTTGCAGGCTTGCGTCCAAGTCTAGTCCGAACAGGGTGACCTCAGTGGCCGCGCAATTGACAACGGAACCTGTGAATGTACCCGTGACAGGGTCAACGGCTATCGGGAAATATGCGGGCGAGGAGTTTCCGTTGGTGTTGAAGGAGACGAAGCCATTGGTCACGGGCTGCTGGTTGCAATCCACGAGGCTGCCTGTCACTTCGAACCAATTGCTTGACCAAGTGACGGAGATGATACCAATATCGGTTTCGCTGCTGTATGGCCCGAGGGTGACGGAGTACACTACGTCACCGCACTCGTTGAGTACCTCAAAAAGAAAGGTTTCGTTGGCAGGAACACCGCCGGAGAAATAACCCTCCGCATCAGGCGTAGTAGTGGCGCTGAGGCCGCTGTTTTGGGTGACGCGCAGCACGACAAAGGGATGTTCCGATCCCAGGCGGATCCGGCCATTCATGCGCACATACCCGGAGCCGATGTCGCAGTTCCACCAGGAAAAGTGGCTTACCTTGCCGGTATAGGTGTTCCCGATTCGTTTGGCTGAGCCTTCCTCTTTCCAGTAGCCGGAGGCTTCGTCTAAGTACCAAAGTGGTATGGTTGCCGGGCTTTGTGCGGCTCGATCGGTTGGGATAGGCATAGTCACCGTGGCAGGTTTGCTAATCTGAAGTTTTTCACCGGAAAGCGTTTGAAGCAAAACGTGAAGCATCCCGAAACTGGTCAGCATTTGGTTTTCACCCACTGCGTTCAGGCCGAGAAAGCCGCCCGGTATCATGTTTCCAACCTCCGGCTTGGACGGGTCGAGGTAGGTGGCCTGTACATGTACAACGCCCGTATAGGGCTGACCGGCAGCGTCCACGAACCCGTTTGGCTCAAAGTCTATCACAACACCGTTGCCAAAGGACGCAGTACCGCCGAGCACACTGCTGATTTGCACGGCGGGCGACTTGGCACGCAAGGTCACTTTTACCCGGCCGTTTCCGCCAGCCCTTACTGAATAACTGGCCAATGATGGAAAGTAACCTGTTTTTTCTACCCGAATGAGTGGAAGAACCGAGTTGGCTTGGCCTTCGATGTGGAAAATGCCTTGTTCGTTGGTCAGGGTGTGTTTGGTGCCGAGGTAAACGTCGGCTGTAGCCACCGGTTTGCCGTCTTCGTCGGCCACCAGGCCCGTCACACTGCACTCAACGAGAATCGCCGGCGGTGGATAAATAGGGGTGTCAATGTCGGTGAATTTGTCTTTTCGGCACGAGCCAAAAAACAAGGCGGCAGAAACTACCGCGAGCAGGAGAGTTGGGAAATAATAGATACGTTTCATGTCGTGTGTTTTTTTTTGAAAAAGCCAAAAAGCGCGCTGTTGAAAGCATTATGCGGCATGCGCCGAAACGCTGCACGCGCCCGCAGACTTTTTTTTCAAAAGAAAAAACTTAGACAGGAGCGATGCCTCTGCCTAAGTTTTTATTCACAAAAAAAGCAAGGTATTGGGTTTGGGTACATGGGATTGTGACAATCCCTCCAGCCCTCGAAACCAGAACCCAATTAAAAAATCATACTGTACTTGAGCATGAACGCGGTGGTAACTTGAGCCGCAGGAGCCTGACGGTCGGCGGCCTCGCCATAGATGCCGTTGTCGTTAGTATCGAGGTTCATTTTCACATCCTGATCGTAGAAAAGTTCGCCGAGAAGGTCGAGAGAAAGGCCCTTGTAACTCTGGATGCTAAGGTTATTGGTGAACAACACGTCAACTGCCCCCGGGTCTTTTAGGTAGTTGGAGAACAAGCGCAGTGAACTGGTCAGGGCGAGGTGGTCGTTGATAAATTTGTTCTCATAACGGGTAACCAATTCGGAGCCAAGGCCAAGGAAATGGTTTTTGAAATTGGTGATGACACCGTTAGCATCGCGGGTTACTTCGTTTCCGTGGATGTCAAGCAGGGCAAGAGAGTCGTCGGCCACGAAGATAAAACGCACAGCCACGGGCGAGTACTGGAATGTCAGATGAGCGTCTGGTTTGTAGGTAATACCGGGCGAGAACTGGATGAGCAGCGGGGAAAGCATATTCGACACGACATAGTCGGGGTTGCCGTCGAGGGTGACCGGGTCCAGGTAGTTGCTTTTGTAGGTGCGGAGTAGTTGGGTTTGTGCCAGCAGGTCGGCGGAGAGGAACCATTTGTCGCCGCTGATCTTGAGGCCGTATGTGGAAGCCAATCGCAGCACATCAAGGCTTTTTTGGAAACCCGACGGCTGACTGGCCGATGTCCGGCCGAGGCGCTGGAGGGCCAGTTGCAGGGTCAACTGGTTGTTCCAAAACGATTTATCGCCTTTGCGGTTGGCTGAAAATGTGCCCAAGCCGCCGAGGCCGAAGCGGTTCGTTCCACCGCCCACGCGCGGGTTGATAATGTTCAGGCCGCTCAGGTCAAAGCCGATGCCGCCGGTGAAAGTCCATTCCGGCTCGGCCGCCGGAGTGCCGGTGGGGGCATCTTGAGCAAACAGCCCGTTGAAAAAAAGCAAAAAGAAAAGCGAAAAAGCGAGTAAAAAACGCATGGAAGTAATTGATGAATGATGAATGATGGATGATGAATGCCGAACCAAGGCAGCAATTAGCACATTAGCACATTTTCAAATTAGCACATTACGTGGTGGGCGGAAGCAGGTTTTCGTCTTGGCCGTCGGGGTAAAAGACCTCCACTTTTTCGGTGGTCATTTTACTGAGCGGGACGATGATGGCGCGTTCGGGCGTTTGCAGGATCATGGAAGTGGAGTCAATCAACACCACCTTGCCGCGCACGCCAGCGATGCGTACGTCGTCGCCCACGCGCACTTTATTTCGGTTGTAATGACCGGCGATGTAATTGGCCACCAAGTCGCGGGCTGCCAAGCCATAGCCCACCGCAAACGCTAACGCAAGTGCTCCGATGACTACGGTCAGGTTGGCTGCTATGAAATCGGTACTGATTTTAGCCTGTGCTAGGGCGCTGACGGCGATGGTGACGAACAAAAAATAAAACACAGCCGAACCGATCATCTTCGCCGACGGGATACCCATGCTCTGGCAGGTTGTTTGCACAGCGCCGCGCACCATATCGGCCAAAAAAAGGCCGAGCAGGAATAGCACAAAGGCCGAGAACAGGGCAGGCAGGTAGTCAATCACATCGCGCACCATGTCGGTGATGGCCGGTATGCCCAGCATGTCGGTGGCGAAAATGACGAAGCCGAGTATGAGAACATAAAATACCATTTGGGCTACCACGCCCGAAATCTGGATTTTCATTCCCGTTCGCTGCACAATGTCAATGTCGTTGAGTTGCTCGGCGAGTCGGTCCACATGGAGGCCAGCCAGCACGCGCTTGACAACCCGGCGGACAAGGCCCGCCACCATACGCCCGATAAGCAAAATAAGCAGGGCAAAAAGCAACTTGGGTGCCGCTTCCGAGAAGCGGGCCAGCAATTCGGCGAATACGCCTTCTTTTAACTTCTGTAAAAAATCCATGATTGTTTTGCTGTTGGCAGATGGCTGATGTTGGTTATTGGCTTCTGAGCACGATGCCGAGATACGGTGTACGCTCAAGAGGAAGCCAACAGCCAACTACTTAGGTGGTGTACGCCAATCGGGCCAGGCCTCCGGTTCGGGACGGCGGCCAGGTTGGTCGTTGCTTTGTGGTCCGCTGCTGTCCGAGCCGCCACCGATCATGTGTGCTGCTGCTTGGAGAGCGTTGGGCATGAACAGTTCCACGACCCTGCCGAATACGGCAAAATTCGTGGTTTGACTCGACACTCGGCGTTCCAGTTCGGGTGGCAACCCAGCCTCCCACTTGGCCTCCAAGTCTTTGAAACTGTTGTTTTTTTCTTGCATAGTGGATTACTTCGTTACAAATCGGTTGATAAGAAATCAGGCTTCGATCGGGTCATGGGCGTAGATCGAATCATATATCGCTTGGGCCTTGTGCTTAGCCCGCATGATCTGCATTTTGATGGCACTTTCGGTTTTTTTAAAAAACTCGGCTATTTCTTTGATGGACATATCGTCCATGTATTTCATCAGCAGGATGATTCGATCACCTTCGGGCAGGTCGGCCAGTACGCGCTCCAATCGTTCCTGTTTCATTTCGAGCAGCACGCTGTCAGGTATGTCTGGGATCGGATCGTCACTGATGCGGCTCACGTCGTCGGCCAGCAGCACGGGTATCTTTTTTTTGCGGCGGATAAGGTCAATGCAAAAATTGTAGGTGATGGAGTACAGCCAGGTCGAAAAAGACGATTTTTCATTGAAACGCGCTAAGTTGAGGTACACTTTGATGAAAATGTCCTGTACCGCGTCGCGGGCGAGGGCATCGTCGCTCAGCATGGAAATGCACTTGGCAAACACCTTTCCAGCGTACCGGCGGTACAACTGGGTGAAATGATCCGGGTTTTGGTCCGACAAAAAATGGGCGATGAGCTCGCTGTCCGTCGGTTTTGCCCCCGCATTCTGGGATGTGGCTGCCTCCGTCACGATTCGGGCGGTTGGTTTTGAAAACAAAAGGTGTGTTGTTTGTGGGCACAAAGACACGAAAAACCCGCGACACACACCGCCTTTTTCTGGCAAACCGTTAATGAGACGTTAAACGGTTTTCGCGTCACAGCCCGGCAGTACATCGGTTTGTAGGCAAGCGTACTTTTGCAAAAAAATTCTGCACACGACATGAAAAATCGCTTGCTCTTCGCCGTCTTTGCTTTGCTCTCCGCCCCGATTTTTGCACAGCAAAGCATCGTTTACAACCAATTGCAATACAAGGGCGACACGCTTTTCCCCTTCGATATCCCCTTGGTGGATATTGACAGCACCAAAGAACTCAATTCCAAAGACGTACTGGCATTGCCCAAAAAGGGTAAAAAACCTACGGTCATCGCCTTCTGGCTCACTACCTGTATGCCCTGCTTACGTGAGTTGGATACGTATACCGACCTCTATGAAGAGTGGCAAAAAAAGGCAGACTTTCGCCTGATGGCTATTTCCATTGATTTCCCGCACCGCTTCCGAAAGATTGGCGAGATCGTGCGCGAAAAACAATTTCCCTTCGAGGTGTACTGGGATCGCGACCGCCTTTTCCGCAACGTGATACCCGGCGAACTGAACGGCCTGCCACAGATTTTTATCTTCGACAAAGACGGCAAACTGGCCTACCGCCACAAGGGCTTCCGACCAGGAGACGAGGCTGATTTGTTTGCGAGAATCTTGGAATTGCAGTAGAGGGCCAAGATATTTGAGATCTTACTCACTTCTTGTGAGGCTTCGTGGCTACTGACTCTGCCGAACAGACTTTCCCCGCACCTCCACGAGCGAGTCCATGGCATACTTTGCCTCGAACACCAATTCGCCTTCAAGCGACCACTTCCGCAAGTAGCCGTTTTTCTTTTCTTCATGAAAATCTACGGCAAACTCAATGCTGCCGTTTTCATAAAAAAGCGTGTCGCCGCCTTCTTTTTTGCCATCTTGGTAGTACTGCACCTCGCGAATTTGTCCGCCGGGATAGTAAAGCACCGTGCGGCCCACCTGTTTGTCGGCTTTGAACCAGCGTTCGGCTTTGGTTCTGCCGTCGAGAAAGTAGTCCCTCATCAAGCCTTCTTTTTTGCCAGCCATTTCTTGGTAGCGACGCGCGATTTGGCCGCTGCCATAAACTTCCGTTTTCTCAAGGGGTTGGTTGGCTGGTTTTTGTGGGGCTGGTTTTTCTCCGCAGGAGGAAACTAAAAACAAGATTATCAGGGCCAATGCGGTTGTTTTGTACATAAATTTTACTGCATTAAGGGTGGGGAAACGACTGTATAAAAGCAGGCCGCTGCGATTCGCCTACAGATACAATCTGGCGAAACGCAGCGGCCAAAAAAAATGGACGATATCCAGTTTAATTTTTCCAGGGCAGGTTATTCACATGGCGTGCAATGATGGTGCCGTAGCGCATACCTTCCTCGCTATCCATGCGGAAGTGTACACCCAGTGGCACGCGTGACCATGCATTTTCGAGAGCCATTTCGTAGAAACTGCCGAATGTACGCGGTGTTCCCACGAACTCGTTGCGGCCTTCGTGGCAGCGGTCGGTCATGGAGTATGAGTATCCAAACACACTGGCGAGCGCTTCGGCGCCGGCTGCGCCAAAGGTGGCGTGGCCCGACGGGTAAGCCGGGAACGACGGTGTGATGCTCTTGTCGCCGGTAAGCGGGTTGTCGAGGTTGGTGTTCCAGTTCGGGTCAATCAGGCGGCGGATATACGCCTGCGGACGCTCCACATTGTAGTAGTACTTGGAGTTCCAGCAACCAACACCGGCATCGTTGATGGCCATGCCTACTTTTGCATAGGCCTCGATAGCGGTTTCCAGTGTAGCATGCTCAAGTTCGATCACCTGATTGGCGATAGCAATCCACCGGGGCGGCGGGCTGAAGGTGAGATTGAGCAGGTCGTCGCTCCAAAATTCGGCGATCCATTCGGCTTCGTACGACATGGAAGGCGTGTTTTGTGCATAGACCTCAATGGCCTGCGAATACAGCTGCGAATTGGGTGACTCGCTGTACGGCAACGGTTGGCGGCAGATTTTTTCCGTTTCAGGCAGCGCCCAAGTGCGTACTTTGCCCCAGTAAGAGAACATGCCATTGCCCGGGCCGGGCTGAAGCGGTTCCCACGAGTACGGTCCGGTCACGCGTGCCTGCCAGTCGTAGCCCCGGAACGGGTCTTTGTAGGCCTCGTGCCCGTGAACGTCCGTTGCTGACCATTCCCACACGGCCTTGCCCACTTCCTGGCCGCGGCGTTTGGAGCGCTCGAAGACATCCGGAGTCGTTTCGGCCTGGTATTTGCCTTCCAATTGTGCTTCGAGTGTTGCCATTTTCTGCTTTTCTGCTGCCGTGGCATTTCCGAAGAAACGTGGCATCATGTAGCCATACACGGCATTTACCACGGTCGGCCAGTGGTATTCACCTGACTCAACAGGCGGGATGGCCACGCCGGAATACAGCGGTGCCAACGAATTGTAATCAGGCATACCCGGTACGCATGCCTCGTAGATTGCAAACCCTAAATAGCCCAAAGCACGTGGAGCAGGGCCGGGCCGGAAGCCGGCGGCATGACGCTCAATGTCAAGAAACAGGGTATTCCAAGACAAGGCAGCTTCGCTGCTGTACTTCGAAACACCATTTTCTCCTTGATCCGTTACGCCGTCGCCACACGAAGACCATATAAAACTTGTAATTGCCAGAATTGCCAAAAGGCGGAGAATGTGAAGATTTTTCATCGGAATAAAATTAATAAATCATGGATGAGAATTGATTTGAACGAATACGCCCATAGGATCAAAAGTGAGGCCAACTTGGCTATCATTTTTTTAAAAACTGCTTAAAAAAACCGTTTGCTCACCTGTCAAGCCAAAATTGGAACGAAATTCTCCAGTGCTTCACCTAAATTTAAAAAATACCGCCCATCATGCGTGTATTACTCATTGAGGACGAACCCAAACTGGGCCGTTCGATCAAAAAAGGCTTGGAAGAACACCAGATTGAGGTGGATTTTGCCGAGAACGGCCTCGTTGGGAAACGCCTGTCGCAGTCCAACGGCTATTCCGTTATCGTCTCGGATATTATTCTGCCTGGCATGAACGGTATTGACCTGACCCGCCAAATCCGCCACGAGGGCAACCGTACCCCCGTGCTCCTGCTCACCGCGCTTGGCCAAACCGACGACAAAGTGGCTGGTTTCGATGCTGGAGCCGACGACTACCTTACCAAACCTTTTGAATTTCGCGAGCTGCTCGTGCGCATCCAAGCCTTGGCTCGTCGCCCTGTGGACACCTATCAGGCGCTGCCCGAACTGCGTTTCGCCGACACTGTCATGGACTTGCAAACCCACGAGTTCGTCCGCGCAGGCCGAAAAATAGCCCTCACACCCAAAGAATTCGCGCTCATGGAGTATTTTTTGAGAAACCCACTGCGCGTCATTTCCAAACAGGAAATCTCGGAAAAAGTGTGGAACCTCGACTTTGACACCGGCACCAATGTCATTGAAGTGTATGTCAACTTTCTCCGAAAAAAAGTGGACAAAGACTTCGACACCAAACTGATACACACCCAATTCAAAAATGGATATTTTCTTCGAGAAGGCTAGGCGGGCGGGTTAGGTACCCCTCTAACCCGCCAACCCGAAACCCTCTAACTCTTCTTGTATGCAAATTCGTACCAAAATAACATTGCAGTTTATCACGATCGTGGCGGGCATCCTGTTGCTGTCGTTGTTTTTTATCTACACCAAGTTTCGGCAGATCACGGAGGACGAGTTTTACAAGCACTTGCGCTCCAAGGCGCTGATGACGGCCGAGATGGTCTTGTACGAAAATACGGTGCTGACCCCCGTGGAGGAGTCAAGGCCAGTGACAGAAAGCAACTTGCCGTTCCGGGAAAACATCGCTATTTACGATTTCAAAAAGCGGCGGGTGTTTTCCTTCAACTCGAATGCCGATGTGCCGCCCAAAGCAGTTTTTTCTCAGATAAAAAGTCACACAGAGCACCGGTTTATGCTGGAAGGGCGGCATGCCGTGGGCTTGTTGCACCGCACGCAGGGAGGGCACGAGTTTGTGATCATTGCGGAAGCGCCCTTTGACCCGGCCGAATTGGCACAGCTGCGCAACATCCTCTTTTTGACATTTTTTCTGGGCGTGGGCATCGTAGCCGTAGGCGGCTGGGGCTTCGCCGGACAGGCGTTGGCACCGGTGTCGCGCATTGTCTCACAAGTGGACAATATTCACCCGGCTCAACTGCAATTGCGGTTGGAAACACCGACGAACCGCGACGAAATCGGCCGTATGGTGGCTACTTTCAACCGCCTGCTCGACCGAATCGAGCTGGCCTTTCGGATGCAGAAGAACTTCATATCCAACGTTTCACACGAACTCAAAAACCCGCTTTCCGCCATTATTGCCCAGCTGGAAGTGGCGCTTGGAAAAAAGCGCGACGCAAACGAGTACCAGGAAACCCTTGTCTCTGTGCTCGAAGACACGCGCCACCTGAACGATGTGTCGGAAAACCTGCTCCAACTCGCCAAGGTACATTCCGACGGCGCGGCCATTGCCTTCCAGCCCGTCCGCCTCGACGAAGCGCTCTTGCATACCCGCGACGCAATCTTGCGCCGACACCCCGACTACCACATTGTTTTCGACATGGAAGGTTCGCCTGAAAACGAGGAAACACTTTGCGTGCTCGCCAACGAGCACCTGCTCAACCTGGCTTTTCTAAACCTCATGGATAATGGCTGCAAGTACTCGCCCGACCACCGCGTGCGCGTACGTTTTTTGGTGAAACCCGAAGGCGGCCACCAAGTGGAAATTGCCGACAACGGTCCTGGTATTTCGGTGGAAGAGCAGCTATTGATCTTTCAGCCCTTTTACCGCAGTGCGGGCGTGCGCCACGTCAAAGGAACGGGTATCGGCCTGTCGCTCGTGGACAGCATCTTGAAACTACACCAAATCGGCCTCGAGGTGCTGACGCGGGAAGGGCGCGGCACCGTGTTTCGCATGAACTTTCGCCCGGCAATTGCGGGTTCGTAAACCCAAGCCTACTAACCGCAACTAAACATGATCAAGCCCGTTTGCATCGGCTTTTCCTTGTTCTTTTTGCTCTTGCTGCCCGTTTCCTGCAGCCGGGATAAGGCCGCTGTGCAGTGTGCCGACTACCAACTTGCCAGCGACGTGACCCTGAAATGGCACCACCTGTTGCTCGATCTGGAGCGCATGACACAGGGCTATCGCCCGCCCGTTTCGGCTCGCATGTGGGCCTATACGGAGGTGGCGGCATGGCAAGCTGCACTTCCCGGTGTGCCCGAAGCCCTTGCCCTGGACGGCCATTTTGAAGGCATGCCCGCAGCGCCCCGGTTCGAGGGCGTGTTTTGCCTGCCAGCAAGCCTAAACGCCGCGTTCGCGGAAATTTTTCGGCAATTTTTTCCAACGGCCCCCCTGCACCTGATCGAAAAAATAAAAACCTTGGAAAGCGACCTGCTGGATCAGATCAAGCCTGGCGCGGACGCCCGGGGCGTGGAACAGTCCATTGCCTACGGCAAAAAAACAGCCTTGGGTGTTTGGCGCTGGTCGGCTACTGATGCTATTGGTCACGAAGGATTTTTGTACAACCACGACAGAGGCTACGTTCCGCCTGCGTGCGCTGGTTGTTGGCAACCGGGCGGAGACCACCCGATGCCAGCCCTATTGCCTAACTGGGGAGGCGTGCGGGCTTTCGTAGTGCCGCCCATGTCGGTGAAACTGAACCCGCCTTTGATACACGACGATACACCCGGTTCTCCATTTCATGCACAAGCGATGGAGCTGTACACCATGTCCAAACCGCTGACAAATGAGTACCGTTGGATCGCTGAATTCTGGAGCGACGATGTAGCAGGGCTGACCATTTCTCCCACAGGGCGCTGGGTTTCAATAGTCAATCAATCTTTGGAGCAAGCAAATTTGCCCTTACCGCAGGTGCTCGAACTGTACCTGAAGGCTGCCCTTGCCAGCTCCGATGCCTTCCTCACCTGTTGGAAAGGCAAATATCAATTCAATCTCGAACGCCCTGAAGCGTACATCCGCCGGGTAGTTGACCCGAACTGGAGGCCACTGCACGACTCACCGAACTTTCCGGCCTATCCTTCGGGTCACGCTACAGTCGGGGCAGCGGTATCCGAAGTGCTTGGGGTATTTTTGGGTGAGTCGTTTGCGCTCACGGACCGCACGCACGAGGGGCGTACAGAGTTTGAAGGCAAACCGCGTTCTTTCAGGTCGTTTCGCCAAATGGCCGAGGAAAACGCCCTGTCGCGCCTGGCCCTTGGTGTGCATTTCCGTATGGACTGTGACGAGGGCCTGCGTATCGGCCGCCTGATCAGCAAGCGCGTTCTCGCCCTCCCCGTACGCAAACAGGAGGCGCGGATATCGTTAAAAAAAGTAAATCCATAAGCCACGCCAGTTGTCGTCGCAACAAGTCTTTTAAGATTCCTATGCCATTAGCCGGATGCGGCAATAGCGGTGCAAAAGATTACCGGGAATTCATTGATTTAAGGA
>JBEBHD010000104.1:0-16586 GCA_040080915.1 Saprospiraceae bacterium | reverse complement strand
TTTCGCCATAGACAACCGGCTATGCCTGCAAATTTTGCCTTGCCTGAAACAAAATTTGCTCGCTTTCGCCTCGGCACTGAAATTTAAACACGCTCTTAGTGCCGTCAATAGCGGTAGTACTCCGGCTTGAACGGCCCTTCCACCTGCACGCCGATGTATGCTGCCTGATCGGGGCGCAGCTCTTCCAGTTCCACACCGATCTTGGCAAGGTGCAGGCGGGCCACTTTTTCGTCGAGGTGCTTGGGCAACAGGTACACCTTGTTCTCGTACTTGGCGTGGTTTTCCCACAGTTCGATCTGGGCCAGCACCTGGTTGCTGAACGAGTTGGACATGACGAACGAGGGGTGCCCCATGGCGCAGCCGAGGTTGACCAGGCGGCCTTCGGCCAAAACAATGATGTCGTTGCCGTCCACGGTGTAAATATCCACTTGCGGCTTTACGGTAGACTTGGTGTGGCCATAGTTTTTGTTCAGCCAGGCCATGTCAATTTCGTTGTCGAAGTGGCCGATGTTGCACACGATGGTCTTGTCGTTCATCAGGCGGAAATGTTTTTCCATCACGATGTCGCAGTTGCCGGTGGCGGTCACCACGATGTTGGCGCGGGGGATGGCATTTTCCATGCGCTTCACCTCGAAGCCGTCCATAGCCGCCTGCAAGGCGCAAATCGGGTCAATTTCGGTGACGATCACGCGGGCACCCGCGCCGCGCAGGGAAGCAGCGGAACCCTTGCCCACGTCACCATAACCGGCCACCACGGCCACTTTGCCGGCAATCATGATGTCGGTGGCGCGGCGGATGGCATCCACGAGGCTTTCCTTGCAGCCGTACTTGTTGTCGAACTTCGATTTGGTGACCGAGTCGTTGATATTGATGCTGGGCAGGGGCAACGTGCCCTTGGCCATGCGCTCGTACAGGCGGTGTACGCCCGTGGTGGTTTCTTCCGAGATGCCGCGGATATTGGCCACGAGCTCAGGGAATTGGTCGAGCACCATATTGGTGAGGTCGCCGCCGTCGTCGAGGATCATGTTGAGCGGCTGTTCGTCCGTGAACGCGAAGAGCGTCTGCTCGATGCACCAGTCGAACTCCTCGTTGTTCATGCCTTTCCAGGCAAACACCGGGATGCCCGCCGCCGCAATAGCCGCCGCAGCGTGGTCTTGTGTGGAAAAAATGTTGCACGACGACCACGACACCTCGGCACCCAGTTCCACCAAGGTCTCGATGAGCACGGCGGTCTGAATGGTCATGTGCAGACAACCGGCGATCCGGGCACCTTTCAGCGGCTTGGATGCGCCAAACTCCTCACGCAGCGCCATGAGGCCCGGCATCTCGGCTTCAGCCAGTTGGATTTCCTTGCGGCCCCATTCAGCAAGGGCGATGTCTTTGACTTTGTACTGGGGACGGATAGCGGTAACGGTGGACATTATGTATTGAGTGATTGAGTGATGAGCAACGATTAACAAAACTTAGTTTGGTTATGTTGGCGGCATGGGCAGGCGCAAAGATAGGTAATTTGGCAAAAAAGGCAGGGCGGCGATTGGCAATCTTCGTGTCGTACAGATTGCTCTTGTGTCACAAGTTCCTTTTCGCAGATGTAAAAAAAATTGGCTCATGTTCCCTGGGCGGCCCTTGCGGTCGCTCAGGGAACATGAGCCAATTTTTTGTGCTCCCAAAGAACAGACTTTTGTCAACTTTGCGACTGCATAGAAAACCAACTGACTGCAAGAGCCTATCCACCTTTCCTGATCATTAAAATCCTCTTTCAGATGCCCAAGCAAGTTTACGAAAAGCACCTCCAAACTTGGATCGAAGACGAAAAAGCAGCCCTCGAACTCATCGGTGTGGTGGGTAAGCTGTGGTTCGACAAGTCCATCGAACTCATCATCTTCCGCAACCAGATGGTGGATCGCAGCGCCTCCGAGCTGCTGAACCTGCACCACTACGCCCGGGAGGTGGTCCGCCACCCGCTCACGGTTCATGACACACTTGCGCTGGCAAAAGCCATCGCCCAGCACGAAGTAGCCCCGGCGCGGCTCGACATTGGCCGGATCGGTGTCGAATGGCTCGATGAAAAAGATGCCTACACCAACGAGGCAGATTTTATCGGTAAAAAATTAAAGGACTTCATCGGTGCCGACAAGTTTGCCCTGCAACCCAAAGACGTGGTACTGTACGGTTTCGGGCGTATTGGGCGCATCGCCGCCCGCGAACTGATCACCCAGGCTGGCAAGGGGGAACAATTGCGCCTGCGAGCTATCGTCACCCGCGACAAATCGCCGGACGATATCATCAAACGCGCCGACTTGCTTCGCTCCGACTCCGTACACGGGCACTTCCCCGGAACGGTTATTGCCGATACCGAGCAAAAATGCATCTGGGTAAACGGACACCGAATTGACATGATCTCCGCCGCCACACCCGAAGAGATTGACTACACCACCTACGGCATCGAAAACGCGCTGCTGATTGACAATACCGGCATTTGGCGCGACCGTCCAAGCCTGAGCCGCCACCTCCAATCGAAGGGCATCGCAAAAGTGCTGCTCACAGCCCCCGGCAAGGGCGACATACCGAACATCGTTCACGGCGTGAACAACATGGCCTTTGATGTGGAAAGTGAAAATATCTGGTCGGCAGCAAGCTGCACCACCAATGCCATCGTGCCCGTCCTGGCGGCCATCAATAAAACCCTCGGCATTGACAAAGGGCACATCGAAACGGTACACTCGTACACCAACGACCAAAACCTGCTGGACAACTACCACAAAAAGTACCGGCGCGGGCGCTCGGCAGCGCTGAATCTCGTCATCACCGAAACCGGTGCAGAAAGCGCCATCGCCAAGGTGATGCCCGAACTCGCAGGCAAGTTTACTGGTAACGCCATTCGGGTGCCCACGCCCAACGTGTCGCTGGCCGTGCTAAACTTGCAAATCCTCACGCCCACCGACAAGGACACCGTAAACGAAATCATGCGCCAAGCGGCCTTAAAAGGCAACTTGGTTGAGCAAATCCAGTACTCGTTCTCCAATGAATTGGTGTCCAGCGATCTGGTCGGGAATTCCACGTCCTCCATTTTCGATTCGCCCGCCACGATCGTTTCCAAAGACGGCAAAAGCGTGGTGCTGTACGTGTGGTACGACAATGAGTACGGCTATACCCGCCAAGTGATCCGGTTCGCCAAACAACTGGCGGGCGTGATCCGGCTACGGTATTATTGAAAACATGCACTAAAAGTCGGACATGATCAACAAGTCCAGGTCCGTGCTTTTCAACTGGAACCGCTCGCCGAGGTAAGCATTGGTGAGGCAGCCTTTGTAGGTGTACACGCCATTGCGCAAACCTTCGTCGCCGGTAATGAGGGGAAGTATTCCGCCCGTTTCGGCCTTGAGCAACAAGGACGTGATGATATTACTGATGGCATCCGAGGCGGTGCGGGCCACACGGGACGGGATGTTGGGCACGCAATAGTGGATCACGCCGTGCTTGACGAAGGTGGGCTTGTCCAGGCTTGTCGTTTGCGAGGTCTCGAACACGCCGCCTTGGTCTATGCTAACGTCCACGATGACCGATCCGGGTTTCATGCGTTGCACGATTTCTTCGGGCACCACCATTGGCGTGCGTCCGTGGCCGGAGTGCATGGCACCGATGGCCACGTCGGCGGTGATGAGCTGTTCGGTCAGGTGCATGGGATTGATGACAGACGTGTGCAGCTGGCGGCCTACGTGTTTTTGCAGGCGCATGAGTTTGTACACGTTGTTGTCGAAAATACGCACTTCGGCCCCCAAGCCGATGGCCGTGCGGGAGGCAAATTCCGCTACCACCCCGGCCCCGAGGATGATGACTTTTGCCGGCGGCACGCCGGCGATACCGCCCAGCAGTACGCCCTTGCCGCCTCGGGCCGTGGAAAGCAGGTCGGCACCAATGAGAATGGCGCTGGTGCCCGCGATCTCGCTCATCACCCGCACGATCGGAAACACGCCCGTGCCAGTGTCACGGATGTACTCCATCGCGAGGGCAATAACTCGGCGTTTTTGCAGCTCGATGATGTACTCCGGTTTCAGAAGCGGCAAATGGATGGGCGAAACGACTACCTGATTGGGGCGCATAAGCGCTATTTCCTCCAATGTGGGCGGCGCTGCCTTGAGCAACATGTCGGCCTTGAACACCTCTTCGTGGCTATGCGCAATTTCCGCACCGGCCTCCGTGTAGTCCATGTCGTTGAACCGCGCTTTTTCGCCAGCGCCTGCCTCCACCACCACACGGTGTCCGTGGGCTGTAAGCGTGGCCACTGAATGCGGCACCAAGGCCACGCGGTTTTCCTGCAGGGTCGTTTCCCTCGGAATACCGATGTAAAGCCGCTGGTGCTTGCGTGCCACCTCAAGCGTCTCGGTCTGGGTGCTGATTTTGGCGAATGTACTGGCGAGTGATTCCATGTATAGGCTGTTGGCTGTTGGCTTCCGAATAAGAGGACACCATTTGGGTTTGGCGGCTGTTGGCAGTTGGTTTCCGAGTGAGGTGCCAAGCCTAAGCGGTGTCCTCTTATTCGGAAGCCAATAGCCAACGGCCAACTACAAAAGTATAAGGTGACGTTGGGTTGTTCCTACAATGTCCAAATGAATTTTTACCGTGTCCTCGGGCAGTAGCGGTTCCACTACCTGCGGCCACTCAATAAAGCAATACCAGCGATCGTACAGGATTTCCTCGATGCCGATGTCAAGGGCTTCTTCGGTGTTTTTCAGGCGGTACAGGTCGAGGTGATGGAGGCGCATGTGCTGGCCTGCCGTGTTACGATAGGCGTATTCGTTGACAAGGGAAAACGTGGGGCTGGTCGGTGTGTCTGCCACGCCGAGCCAACGGCAAAATGCCTGCACGAGCGTAGTCTTGCCCGCACCGAGGCCGCCGTACAACGCTACTTTCCGACGGTCGCCGAGCGCCTCGGCAAGGGCGGGTATGGCAGCATCAAGGGCCGGGAGCGAAGGGATGAGCAGTTCCATCGGGCCAAAGGTAGCACAGGCGCGAGCCTGATTTGCAAGGATTTCGCAACTTTCCCCTATCCTTGCACGCCCGTTCGACCAACCCGCCCAACCATGCTGACCACGTTCAAGTTTCGCATTGCCCTGCACCTGTTCGCCATTTTGTCGGTGCTGTTTGCCGGGGTTTACCTGTGGCACAAACAGGCTGGCACGGCATTGTTGTTGCTTTTGGGCGGGGTTTTACTCGGCCTTATCGCCAACCTGTACAGGCAGGTCATCATTACCGACAAAAAACTGAGCGACTTTTTGCTCAACATCAAGTACAACGACTTCGAGGCGCACTATTCCGCCGTTGCCGGCGAAAAAACCCAGCGGGAACTGTCATCGGCTTTCAACCTCATCACGGGTAAGTTCCGCAGCATTCGGCAGGAAAAAGAGGCACAGCACCTGTACCTCCAAGCCATCGTGGAGCAAGTGGACACCGGACTGATCTGCTTCGACGAGCAGGGGAAAACCGTCCTGATGAACAGGGGTGCCCAACAACTGCTGCACAAGTCCCATTTCCCAAACATAGAATTTGTAAAAAAATACAACCACGCACTGCACGCCGCATTTCGGGAAATGGCTACTGGCGAGCGCACCTTGGTGAAGTTGATCGTGAACAACCAGGTGCTGCAAGTTTCTGTGCGAAAAACCGTGCTGAAAATCGGCGGCGAGACCATGCACCTATTTGTATTGCAAAACATCCACACCGAACTGGAACACCAGGAGGTGGAGTCGTGGCAAAAGCTCATCCGCATCCTCACGCACGAAATCCTGAACTCGGTGGCACCGGTAGTTTCGCTTTCCGAAATGACCAATGCGCTGCTGCAAGAGCCTGCGAGCAACGAGCCCGAACGACAGGAATCCATCCGGCAGGCCGTGCAGGCCATCCAGCGCCGCAGCGCCGGACTGCTGCATTTTACCGAAACCTACCGGGAGCTGACCAAAATTCCCCAGCCGCGCTTCGAGCCTGCCGATCCTGTGGCACTCGTGGAGCGCGTACTCCCGCTGTTTGCACAGCCTATCCAAGAGCAAGGGATTCGTGTAGAAAAGCACTACCCGGCTACCGCACTCAGCGTGCCGCTCGATACCGCCTTGTTGGAGCAGGTGTTGATCAATTTGATAAAAAACGCCTTGGAGGCACTCGCCGAAACACCGCAGCCCCGGCTCATACTTTCGGTGACCAAAACCCCGGAAGGCGCTGTGGAGATCGCTGTGGCCGACAATGGCTCAGGCATTCCGGATGAGCTGCTGAGCCAAATTTTCGTACCGTTTTTCACCACAAAAAAAACGGGCAGCGGCATTGGCCTGAGCCTGAGCCGGCAGATCGTTCACCTGCACCGGGGCAGTTTGTACGCCACTTCGCAAGTGGGAACGGGCAGTGTTTTTACCGTGCGGGTATGAAACGCACGCTCAATACCGCGCCTTCTTTTTCCCCTTCATTCCGCCGCCGCCTTTGGCGAACGGGAACGGCCTGTCCTTCTTGTTTTTTTCGGGCCGCGCCTCGGCCTCGCTCACTTTCACGCGGCGGCCATTGATGTTGAACTCCTCCAACCCACGTCGCACATCGCGGGCAAAACCCGATTCGATGTCAACGTGCATGAAAGATTTTTGGATGTCAATGGTGCCGATGGCCTGTTTGGGCACGCGGAACTCGTTGATGAGCAGGTCGAGGAAATCTTTTTTGGTCACGCCGTCCATGTCGCCGATGTTCACGAACAGGCGCATGGCCGAGCCACCCGGGGCGCTGGCGCGGTCGGTATGCCCGCCCTTGTCCCGGCTTTTGGGGTAAATGTTGATATCGGGTGCGTTGCGGTAGTAGGCCAGGAAGCGGTTGAACTCGACGCTGGCGAAGCGCTTGATGAGTTCCTCTTTGCTCAGGTCTTTCAGTTCTTCCAGGATGCGCGGCAGGAACGGCTCGATCTCGTCGTGCTGCACCTGCTGGTCGTGGATGTTCTGGACAATGTGGAACAGTTGTTTTTCGCACACTTCCACGCCGGTCGGGATGGCCCTGCGGGTGAACACCGACTTGGTGCGGCGCTCGATCTGGCGGATTTTTTCCTCAAACTTGGGCGTGATAATGCTGATGGACACCCCCGTTCGGCCCGCACGGCCGGTGCGTCCGCTGCGGTGGGTGTACACTTCCGGCTCGTCGGGCAGGCCGTAGTTGATGACGTGCGAGATGTCGCTCACATCAATACCGCGGGCGGCCACGTCGGTGGCGATGAGCAGTTGGAGGTTGCGTTCGCGGAAGCGCTGCATGACGCGGTCGCGGTCGCTTTGGGCCAGGTCGCCGTGCAAGGCATCGGCATTGTAGCCGTCGCGGATCATTTGCTCGGCCACCTCCTTGGTGTCCATGCGCGTGCGGCAAAAGATGAGGCCGTAGATGCCGGGATGGGCATCCACCACGCGCTTGAGCGTAGCGTATCGGTTTTCGGAGTGGCACAGGAAGTACACGTGCTCGATGTTGGCGTGGGCCTGGTTCCGGGAGGCGGACCCGATTTCGAGCGGGTCTTTCATGTAGGTGTTGGCGATGGCACGCACCTCACTGGGCATAGTTGCCGAAAAAAGCCAGATGGATTTTCGGTTTTCTACAGCCTCCAGAATGATGTCCACAGCTTCTTTGAAACCCATGTTGAGCATTTCGTCGGCCTCGTCCAGCACCACTCGGGCTACCTTGTCGAGGTGTGCCACCTGGCGCACGAGCAGGTCAACGAGGCGACCTGGTGTAGCCACGATGATCTGGGCACCCGCCCGAATCTGACGAATCTGGGTCTCGATGCTGGCCCCGCCGTACACAGCCACCACTTTGTATTGGTGGGCATACTTGGAGTAGTTCATCAGGTCGCCAGCCACTTGCACGCACAGTTCGCGCGTGGGACAAAGCACGAGGGCCTGCACATTTTTTTCGGCGGGATTGATGCGCTGAAGCAGGGGAAGGCCGAAGGCTGCGGTTTTGCCGGTGCCCGTTTGCGCCAGCGCGACGAAGTCCTCGTCGGATTGAAGCGCTACCGGAATTACTTGTTGTTGGATGGGGGTAGGAGCCTCGAACCCAAGGTCGGTGATACCCCGAAGCAGGGCCTCCTCGAGGCCCATTTCTTGAAAAGCAGTCATTAAATGTGTTGTGTCAAATAAAAATATCCGTTTTGGGGCCTGGTCGGACGGTGAGAATCAGCCGCAAAGGTGCATGTATTTTGTGGAACCGCCGCGATTTATTTTCCGGCACGGCAATTTCCGTCGCGTTCACAAACAATTCTTCGGAGGATTCCCGGATAATTTGGACTTTCGCGTCCTGCTTTTCTTTTAAAATAAGGTGCCACGTGGGGCATAATTAGCACATTAGCACATTCTGAAATTAGCACATTAATTTATGTTGCGATACAATCTGAGTTACTGGGAACGTGAGACATTTTTCAAGGACTTCGACATAGCTGTTATCGGCAGCGGCATCGTGGGCCTGTCGGCAGCCATGCACCTGAAAACGCTCGACCCCGCCCTGCGCGTGGTCGTTTTGGAGCGCGGCACATTGCCCGCCGGAGCCAGCACCCGCAATGCTGGTTTCGCCTGCTACGGCTCCATGACCGAACTACTCGACGATATGGCCCACATGAGCGAGGACGATGTGCTGGCCGTCGTGGAAAAACGCTGGCGCGGCCTCCAGCGCTTGCGTGCCTTAGTGGGCGATGCCAATATGGATTTCCAGATGCTCGGCGGGTACGAAATGTTTGCAGACGAGGAGGAGGACGTTTTTAGCGCCTGCTTGGACCGTCTGCCTAATTTTAACCAAAAAATAGGTGCCATAACCGGCCATGCCGAAACCTACAAAGTGGTGGACGACCGGCTGCCACGTTTCGGCTTCCGGATGGTAAATCACCTCATCCTGAACCAGCCCGAGGGACAGGTGCATACCGGAAAAATGATGGCAGCCCTGCTGCACCAAGCGACGGAGATGGGAGTTTCCATTTTCAACGGTATCAACCTGACACGCTTGGAGGACACGTCTCAGGGCGTAGAATTAGAAACACAATCTGGCTGGACCCTGCGCGTGCCCCGTGTATTGGTAGCGGTCAATGGCTTCGCCAAATCCCTAATCCCTGACGTTGACGTGACCCCGGCCCGCAACCAAGTGCTCGTCACCCAGCCCATCCCCGGCTTGCGTGTGGAGGGCTGCTTCCACTACGACCGGGGCTACTACTATTTCCGAAACGTGGACGGGCGCATCCTGCTCGGCGGTGGGCGACATTTGGACAATTCTGCCGAACAGACTAGCGAATTCGGCCCCAACGAGCTCATACGCAGCGCGCTCGTGCAGCTGCTCAAAACGGTGATCTGCCCCAATCAACAGGTTCAGGTGGATACTTGGTGGACGGGCATTCTCGGTCTCGGTTCAATCAAAAAACCCATCGTGGAGCGGTATTCCGACAATGTAGTCGTGGCCGTGCGCCTCAGCGGCATGGGCGTGGCCATCGGTACGCTTATCGGGCAGGAGGGGGCGGAAATGTTGCTTCGATAAAAACATCGGGCGCACCGTTTTTTGCGGTGCGCCCGATGAGCATGGAAAAAAATCCGGCGTATCTCAAACCGGTTGTTCTTTGACGGCGAACACTTTTCGCGCCAAGTAAACGGCGGCCAAGAGCAGGGTGTACGTGATGGTTGCGGTCATGGTTGTGCAAGCTTGGTTTCGATTAGCGATAATAAAATTGTCGGTCAGGGCTGCCGCGAGTACAAGCGTGCCTGACGGCAAAAGCGCTCGTAGAACGTGGGGCGTTTTGCGAACGCTGCCAACAAGCGATATTTTTTTAAAAAAATTTGCAAAGGCTTTAGGTAGGCCGCCTGAGTTTTGGCCCCAAATCACATATACTCGTGCGGGCTTTTGAACCGAAATAGGTTGTTTGCCAGTCTCTGACTGGCTGAGTAGTGAATGGATAACCTGTGCAAGTCAGAGACTTGCTGATACGATGCTTCGGGTCGGAGACCCTCGCAAGCCTGCGATGCATACGATGCTTCGGGTCGGAGACCCTCGCAAGCCTGCGATGCTTGGGGTCGGAGACCTCGCAAGCCTGCGATGCTTGCGATGCTTGGAGACCCTCGCAAGCCTTGCGATATTTCGGGTCGGAGACCCTCGCAAGCCTTACGACAAGTGGGGCCTCTGCACGCCGGGCTGCATTTTGCCAATTAACACGCACCTGCCCGCTCCTGCCTAAGTTTTTACAAATTTTCGCCACATTCTTTTTTCCGTTCGCCAAACCGGCATACATTAACCGCTCAAAATTTCACCACTACCATTTCCTCGCCTATGGCTACCTATGATACCAGTAAAATCCGAAACGTGGTGCTCGTCGGCCACTCCGGTTGTGGCAAAACCACATTCGCAGAAACCATGCTCTTCGAGGGCAAAGCGATTGGCCGTCGCGGCAACGTCGGCGACGGCAATACCCAAAGCGATTACACCCCGCTGGAACAGCAACGCGGCCACTCCTTGTTTGCCAGCGTGCTGCACTGTACCTGGAAAGACACCAAAATCAACATCCTCGACACGCCCGGCCTTGACGATTTCGTGGGCGAGGTAGTCACAGCCCTAAAAGTAGCCGACACCGCCGTAGTGCTGCTCAACGCCCGCAACGGCGTAGAGGTGGGCACTGAGCTCATCTGGGAGTACGTGGACAAGTACGAAACCCCTTCGCTGTTTGTTATCAACCAGTTGGACCATGAAAAAGCCGACTTCGAGCGCACGCTGGAGCAGGCCAAATCGCGTTTTGGCAGCCGCGTGCTGCCGCTGCAATTCCCGGTAAACCAAGGCCCCGGTTTCAACGCCATCGTGGATGCCCTGCGCATGGTCATGTACGTATTCCCCACTACCGGCGGAAAACCGGAGAAAAAGGCCATCCCCGCCGAGCACAAGTCGCGTGCTGATGAGATGCACAACGCCCTCGTGGAGGCCGCTGCCGAAAATGACGAGGCGCTCATGGAAAAATACTTCGAAAACGGCACGCTTGACGAGGAAGACCTCGCCGCTGGCCTGCGCATTGGCCTTGCTCACCACCAATTTTTTCCCGTGTTCTGCGCCTCCGGCCTCAACGATATGGGGTCGGGCCGCATCATGGGCTTCATACACGACATCTGCCCCAGTCCCGCCGATCGGCCCGCTGCTGCACTCGAAGGCGGCGGCTCCAAGCCTTGCGACCCTAAGGCTCGCCCCTGCGTATTTATTTTCAAAACCGTGAACGAGCCCAAGGTGGGCAACGTGTCCTATTTCAAAGTCTATTCCGGCACGCTCAAGACCGGCGACGAGCTCACGAACGCCGAAAACAGCACCACCGAGCGGTTCACCGCCCTGTTCGAGTGCGAGGGCAAAAACCGCGAACAGGTGCCCGAACTGCAAGCCGGCGACATCGGCTGCACGGTCAAACTCAAGAATTCGCACAGCAACCAAACACTCAACCCCAAAGGCGCCGACATCAAAATCGAACGTATTCATTTCCCCTCGCCGCGCATCCGAATGGCCGTGGTGCCGCCCAGCAAGGCGGAAGTGGAAAAAATGGCCCACGCCCTGCATTCCATCCAAGAGGAGGACCCGACCTTGCTCATGGAGCAAAGCATCGAACTAAAACAAACTATCGTACAGGGCCAAGGCGAACTGCACCTCGAAATCGTGCGCACCAAGTCGGAGCAAAACTTCGGCGTTCATCTCGAATATGAAGAGCCGCGCATTCCCTATCGGGAAACCATCACCAAAGAGGCCAACCATCCCTACCGCCACAAAAAACAATCAGGCGGTGCCGGGCAGTTTGCCGAGGTACACATGCGCATCGAGCCGTACTACGAAGGGATTCCTGCCCCGCACGAGCTCACCGTGAAAAACATTGAGGTAGAAGACCTCAAATGGGGTGGCAAATTGTCATTCTGTTGGGCTATCGTGGGCGGTTCCATTGACGCGCGTTTTATCAATGCCATCAAAAAGGGCATCATGTCCAAAATGGAAGAAGGCCCGCTCACAGGTTCCTATTGCCGAGACATCCGCATCTGCATCTACGACGGCAAGATGCACCCCGTGGATTCCAACGATATGGCCTTCCAGATTGCCTCTACCATGGCGTTCAAAGAGGCCTTCCCCATGTCGGCACCCCAAATCCTCGAGCCAATCTACAACCTTGAGGTCATGTGCGACCCCGAGTTCATGGGCAATGTGATGGGCGACCTCCAAACCCGCCGTGCGATCATCATGGGGATGGATGCCGAAGGGCATTACCAAGTCATACGTGCTCGTGTGCCCCTGAAGGAATTGCACCGCTACTCGTCTACCTTGCGTGCGCTCACCCAGGGAAAGGCTAAATTCAACATTTCCTACGCCGACTACGCCCCCGTTCCGCCAGATATTCAGGCCAAATTAGTGGCTGAGTACGCGGCACATGCAAAGGATGAGGATCATCATTGATTTTGCCCGATGTGACTATAGCACCTCACCGGGTGTATTTTCAAAAAAAAGTGCCACAGAATCTCTGTGGCACTTTTTTTTGAAAATGCACACTCGCTTACGGCTCAAAAAATGCCACGCTCGACCCCACCCATTCCTTGCCCATGTTGTAGCGCACGCCTACCATTTCACCCTTGCTCATGCGCACGAGGTTGTTCACGAGGCGGGGCTTGTCCCAGCCTTTGTCCCACACCACCATCATGCGCACCTCGCACTTGGCGGATTCGTTCGGTATGGCGGTCTCCACCCCGGCCACGTACTCCACTTTGCGCTGGAGGATGTAGTTTGTGGGGTCGTCCACAGCAGCGATATCTTGAGGCGTGACGGTCACTTTCACGCCTTGGCCGGAGAACGAGAACAGGGGCTTGAGCACCCAGTTTTGGAGGTCGTCGGGTACGGACTTCAGTTCGCTGAGGAAATGGGTTTCCGGCACGAATTCGGATCGCATGAACGGCAGCGTGTGTTTGGAAATACGGAAAAACCAGTTTGGGTGGCCCACCCACTCGGCGTTCACTTCGGAGAGCAGGTCCCATTCGCGGGGCAGGTCATCGCGTTTTTCCAATTCGTCAAAGATGATGCGGTTGTAGATGCGCTCGATGGGCACGCGGCGGCCGTTGTCGTCGAGGTAAAACAGGTCGCGCCCCTCGCGCTTTACCTTACTGAGGCAAATTACTTTCAGACCGAGGTACTTGCGGCTGCCCCAAAAGTCAATTCGGGTATTTTGTTTTTCCGGCTCCACCTCCAGCAACACCACGTTTTCGGGCTTGGAATCGCCGATTATGATGTGGCGGAGCATGTCTAAATAGCCCTGTGCATCAATGCCGCCGAAGAGGTGGTGGTAATCGTCGGGTATGTCGAAATGCAACCGATAACCCTTGGCCAGCAGGTGCTGGTAGAAATACAGGGAGGGGAATCCCTGCATCTCGATCAATTGGGGCGTGAGGCCGCCGTCCTTGTCGCGGCAGATGCCAAAGTCAAGTTGCAAAAACGTGGTGTGCGCGTCTTCGCCCGGTACCCGAAGGTGAGCCGGAATGGCCGCCTCGCTGCGCTGGCGGAAATCGGGCCGCGTGAGCACCTCGCAGATGTCCTGCACGCCTTGCAGCAGTTTTTCCTTTAGCGCCCTGGGGATAAACACAGGCGTTTCGGCCACCCGGAACGAGACCGGCTCCCCGAACTCGGCGTTCATGGTTTCCAGCAAGGCTTGGTATTTTTCGGGAGAATATGCGGCGTTGAACCGCTGACGCTGAAGTGGATGCATAACGAAGAGGGTTTCTGATTTTTAGGTGTTCTGGTTGGACGTTACTTTTTATTTGCTGCCGCCGCGGCGGCGCGGTCCAACCAGGGCTTGGCTTGATCGGGTTGGCCCATGTCGTTGTAGGCCGAACCGATGTACTGCAACAACGTCGGATTTTCGGGCTCGTACTTCAGCCCCTCCTGCCACTGTTCGATGGCCAGCGGAAACTGTTTTTTCATGGCCAGCACGGCCCCAAGGTTGCGCCGGGCATCAATGAAGCGCGGGTTGATGGCCACCGACCGGCGGTACACCGTTTCGGCGGAGTCCAATTGCTGGCGGAGGAAATAAATGAAGCCGAGGTTGGACAGCACCTTGTCGTCGTTCGGGCGGTGTTTGAGCGCTTTTTGATAGTCGTCGAACGCCTGATCGTACTTAGTGAGGCGGAAATACGCTAATCCGCGGCTGCCGTAAGCGTCGTGGTATTCAGGAAACAGCTCAATGGCGCGGGAGTGAAACCCGATGGCCTTGTTGACCCAAGCCGTGTCGAACACCTGGCCAGTTTCTTCGTTCATGCCCTCTTTGATCGTCTCGATGCCGAGGTGGTAGTTCAGTTTGGCACAGTTTGGTGAGTGCGGCACGTCGGCCTTGTACAGGGTGTAACTGGTGTACCAAGCGGGATTGCGCAACACGGTCAGCAAACTGTACGTAGCCAAAATGGCGATGGAAATGCCCCACACGAGTGCGCCCCTGCCGTTCGGGTTGCGTACCTGTGCCGAGGGGTCGGTGCCCGTTTCGGGTTTTATTTTAAAAAAGATTGCCAGCACACCAGCGATGCCGAGGGCAAAACCCCACGATGGCACGTACAGCACCCGCTCGCCGTAGGAAGTGCCGATGAGCATGAGCACGTTGCTGAACAGGGAAAAGGCGATCAGAAAAAACAAAATGGCGAACGACAGGAGGTGTTTTTTGCGCAGGTTCAGCAAGGCCCAGACGAACATGCCCGCGTAAGCAAAAAAACCGGCGAGCGCCCGCCAGTCGCCAAAGGTCACGGGTTTCATCTGCGGGTAACCGAGGTCGCTCACGAGCGGGTGTGGCACGAGCAGCGTTTTCAGGTACAGCCCGCACATCATGAACGCCGAGGCCAGTTGGGTGGCCCGGTCTTTGGCCATCACGATGAAATTGTCCAACCCCGAGTAGGTCTCCTGATACGCTTGGGCGCTGAGCACCGAGTGGCGCACAGCGAGAAAAAATACCGCCGGAGCGAGGAAGAGCGCCGACACGCGCAGGTTTTGGCTCAGGGAGCGGTTGGTAAAAAACCAGATCGTGAGCGGGAAAATCGCCAAAAAGGTGATCGAACTTTCTTTGGAAAACAGCGCCACCGTGTAAAAAAACACCGCTGCCGCCAACCAGCCGCCGCGCTCCGTTTCGAGGTAACGCCACACCCCGTACAGCGCCGCCGTGCAGAAAAACAGAGCCAGAATCTCGTCGAGGCTCTTGATGTTGGCTACCACCTCGGTATGCACAGGGTGAGCAATGAAAAACAGTACGGCCAGCGCGGGTATCACGGGGTGATAAGCCGCGAGCACGCGCCGCCAAGTGATCCACAACAGCCAGCCGCTCAGGCCGTACATAATGGCGTTCATAATGTGCCCCACCGCCGGGTTATCGGGCGAGAGCTGCCACTGCAACGAAAAAATAAGCAGTGAAAAAGGTCGGTATAGCGACCCCGGACTGTTCCACGCGCCGTAGCGGTACTCGGTGGAAAACATCAGGCCGAGGTTTTTCAATCCGCCCTTGGTGACCCAGTTTTCCTTGATGACTGAGTAGTCGTCCAAGCAGTAAATATGCCCGAACGTGTTGAGGTACAGCACAAAACCCAAGGCTGCGGCCAGCAACCCGACCCACGCCGGCCCTAACTGAATGGCGGAGCCGGGCACCGACGTGGTGCGGGCATGAACCTGAGCGGCGGGTTGTTTTCGAGTGATTGGCTGCGGGGCCTGTTTGGTGATTTTTCGCTTCGACATAACGGACGCAGTTCGTTTGCCGCGAAAGTAGGCCAAATGCTGGAATCAGCGCATGTTAAGGTTTCGCAAAAAAACCTTTGCAAGTCGGAGCAACTTTCTACTTTTGAACCTGTTTTTGACAGCATCTAAAATTGATTCACAAAAAAATGTTTCTCGTTATGAAAAAAGGTCTTTTCCTTCTCTCGTTCCTTTTCGTTCTCGGCATCACTGCCGCTAATGCCCAAAGCTGCGCCGGCATGTCGGCTGCTTCTACCGGCAAATCCTGCTGCATGACCAAAGCGGCTGCCGCCAAAGCTGCTGCTGCCGATGCTTCCATTGAAAAGCGCACGAACGACGATGGTGCCGTGGCCTACGTCCGCAAAGAATCCGATGCCCAAGGCAACGTTAAATTCGTCAACGTGGATTACGATCCCGCTACCAGCACGTTCGTGAACGTGGCCCCGAAAGGTGCCGCCGCTGAAGGCCAAGTGAGCACCGGCATGGTGAAAAAATCCTGCTCCGCTGAAGAAATGAAGGCATGCGCTGGCAAAGGCGAAGCCAAGGCTTGCGCCGGAAAAGCAGAAGGCAAGGCCTGCTGCGCTTCCAAGGCTAAGGCTGTAGAGCAGCAATAATTTTTTCAGTTTTGACCTGATAACAAAAGGCCGGTAGGGGAGCATCAAGCCCCTTCCGGCCTTTTGATTATCAGTCTGGTGTTGAGCCGCTGCTAACTTCCGAACCGAACCGGGTATGTATGCCCGGTCGGAAAAATTAGCGTTCGGTCAGACAAAGCCAAGCCAGCAAATTCCGCTTGCTGCGCATCTTAGAGCGTGTTTAAATTTCAGTGCCGAGGCGAAAGCGAGCGA
>JBEBHD010000329.1:0-4437 GCA_040080915.1 Saprospiraceae bacterium | reverse complement strand
CGTAGCCGGTTGCCTACGGCGAAAATTTCAACGCAGCATGAAGCAAAATTTGCCGCTTGCAGCCCGGCGACTGAAATTTAAACACGCTCTAACCAGTTGCCTTTGCATTCCGCAACCTTCGCCACATGCTCAGCGCCAGCCCGAACAGCATTAACAGGGAACCGAACCACACCAAATTGATGCCCGGGAAAAGGATCGCCTCCAGAACTATGTAGTCCGAGCGAGGGGCATTTTCGGCGATCTCGACGGGAATGACCCGCTGCTGCTGCGTAGCCTGTGCGGCGGCAATGGTCATGGTCGCCGTTTGCGGGTCAATGCTCTCGAACCGGAAGTGCAGGCCAAGGGCCGGAGCCTCGTCCTTGAGGCTGAACGGGCGGCTGTCGCGAATCAAGTACACCGGGGCGACGGTGTCGGTGCGGCCGTCAGGAGCAGTTATTTTCAAAATAGCGGCTACGGCGATATCGTCGGGTTCGGGGGCGTATGCCAGGTGAGTAACCTTGCGACTAACTTCAACCAATTGGACCGTACAGCCGCCGAACTTGGCGCTTTCGCCTTCTTTCAACCGTAGATTTTGAAATGTAAGTGCCTCTTCCATGCCCAACCACTGGCTCATAGCCGCTTCGGAAAGGCGAACGCGCATCTGCAACTGACCCACATTGGCTGGCAACGTGAACCCACCTTTTTTCGGACGCAGGTACAGCATCGGCTCGGCTGTGTGGGGCGTGGTGTCCCCCAGTTTGTAGGCACGAAGTTTCAGGCCAAAGGCTAAATCACCTTTTTCGGGCTTGTAGTCGGGGTGTACGGGCCGTTTGGTGTAGCCGTCCACCACGAGGAAGTGTTTTTTTGAAAAAACCGTGTCGCCCACGATGGCCTCGTATGGTTCAAAACGCAGGCTGTCTTCCTGTTGGCGGGCAAACTCGCGGTCGAGTTCCGCCTTGGGCAGGGAGGTGATGTTGGTGAAAATATCGTGCGTCAGGTAGTGCTCCGTGGACGGGTTGGAGGCCACGACTTTGGTGAACTGCCGGTCATACATCACGTTGGGTTTGAGCACAAATTCCTCACCGGTATAGCCGCCCTGGCCGTCCTGTTTTTTGAACCGCACGGAGAATGTGCGCGTTTGGCGCACCACGGTGTCGCGGAGGTAGGTGGCCTCGAAACCGCGCATGGGCATGGGTGCTTGCTTGAGCAGCAGAATGTTTTTGTTCAGATCGTCGCCGCCCATGCCCTCGATGAGGCCCTCCATGGCGAAAGCATTGGTGGAAATCCACTCCTTGTTCAGGCCTGTGGAGAGGATGCCGAGCACAAGGGTGCCGAAGCCGATGTGCGAGAGGGCCGAACCGGCCTGTTTGAGGTTGCCCTTGATGAACGAGGCGATGTAGTCTACGTTGGCGGCCAGGCCGAACATGGCCGCGAACAGCAGGGTGAAATATTGCCACGCACCGACGTTGAGCCAAAGGGCATTCAGAGCCGTGAGTGCTGCTGCCGCCACGGCGGCGATGGCGAGGTGGCGGATCAGTTTTTTCCTCCAAACCGCCACGTTGCGTTCATCGTAGCGCAGCCACTGGGCAATGCCCGTGAGTAAGCCGACGAAAACGGCGATCCAGAGTTGGTATCGGTTGTGGTGGGCCACGGGGTCTTTGAGTGCGGCACCCACGTAGTTGGGGTCGAATACCTGCACGATTTTGTTCCAAACCGGCAACGAGGTTGCCCCGGTGATGAGCACGGCAGAAAAAAACAGCACTAACGCTCCAATGAACATCCAAAACTCACGGGAAGCGGAGGATTCTTCCTTTCCCGGCTCGTCCAACGGCACCAACCCGCCCTCAACCCAATTGGCCAGCCTGTACCGCGCCCCCAACAACCCGAAGCCGAGCAGGGCAAACACCCCGATAAACAGCACCAACTGTATGCCAAGGCCCATTTCGGTGAACGCATGCACCGACGTGTCGCCGAGGATACCACTGCGGGTAAGGTAGGTGGAATAGAGGATAAGCAAAAAAGACAACAGGTAAAAAGCGTAAGTGCTGCGGATGGAGTAGCCGGTATTGCGGGCCACGAGGTTGGTGTGGATACCCGCCACAAGGACGATCCACGGCACCAAAGAGGTGTTTTCCACGGGGTCCCAAGCCCAGTAGCCGCCAAACGACAACGCCTCATAAGCCCATGCCCCGCCCATCAGGATGCCCAGACCGAGAATGGCTCCCGAAAATAATGCCCAGGGCAAGGCCGGTTTCAGCCATTCTTTGTGTTCGCGCGTCCATAGCCCCGCCATGGCGTAGGCGAAGGGCACGACCGTGGAAGCGAACCCGAGGAATAGGGTAGGGGGGTGGATGGTCATCCAGTAGTTTTGCAGCAAGGGGTTCAGGCCGTTGCCCTTTATCTGATCCAGGTAATTTTGTTGGGAAAAGATGGGTGCGTCCATCGTTTGGCGCAGCAGGTCGAAGGGGCTGGCACCCAAACGGAAATCGCCGAAGTACAGGCCGAGGATCATGGACGAAATGAACACTTCGGCCAGCGCCACTACCGTTAAAACCGGGGCCTCCCACTTGCCCGCCCGCAGCATGAGTACCGTGCCCAGCACGATGTGCCAGAAACTCCAGAGCAAAAAACTGCCCTGCTGTTCTTTCCAAAAAGCCGAGAAGGTGTACTCGAACGGCAGGTCGTCCGACACGTTCGCCCAAGCGTACTGGTACTCGTAATACTTGTTTACCAAGATAAAAAACAGGGTGCCGATTATGCTGAACGTGGCCAAACCGTGCAATAGGAACGAAAAACGCCCAAGGTTGCGCCAGCCTTCGTGAGCGGCGGTGTTGCGGTGGCGAGTGGCCAGAAAATAGGCGATCGTTGCCAACAAGGCGGCTACAAATGCCAGTACTACGCAAAAGTGTCCGAGTTGGCCGGGCAATAAGTGTTCGTTGTCGTAGATCATAAATCAGCCTTTTTCGGAGCGCACGTACACTTCCTCGTCTTTGTACTTAGAAGGGCACTTGAGCAGCATATCGGCGGCCTCGAAGGTCTGGCCGTTCATTTGTCCGGTGAGCACGATTTGTTCGGAACGCTCAAAATCCTGTGGTTTGCCAGCACGCAGCACCACGCGACGCACGTCGCCTGCGTCGTCGCGGAGGTAAAAAGAAAGGAAGTTGGGGTCTTTTTCCGGGTTGTACTCCACGGGCTTGTCTTGTACCAATTGGCCGACGAGTTTCACCCGGTCGCCTTTTTCGGCGGCCTGGGCGAAGTTGGCGTAGGTGGTAACGTCGGAGCTGGCCGAGATGAGAATGCCGATGGCCACGGCTACTACGGCTATTGCGATGAGGTGGGAACGTTTCATGTGCATTTGTTTGGGCGCAAAAGTACGCACAGGGATGCGGGAACCTGCGAATGATTTTATTATTTCCCCTTCACCTTCTGCTTGCACTCCAACGCCCGAGGATTGTCGGGCGATTCGGCCAGTAACTTGTCCAACCACACCAATCCTTCTTTCACCAAACCAAACTCGATAAGCAGGCACCCGATATCCGATGTGGCATTTTTCACCAGTATGGTGTTTTCAAATACTTTTTTGAAGTCCTCCTCGGCAGCGGCATTTTGGCCAAGTACCTGTCTGGACACCCCTCGACGCAGAAAGGCATCTGATGACGTGGGCACTTTGGTCAGCAGGACGGTAAAATCGGCGATAGCCTCGCGGTGCTTTCCGAGCGCCTGGTAGCATTTACCCCGGCTGATGAAACTGGAAAACTCCGCCGAATCAAGAGCCTGTTCGCGGTTGTAGTCGGCCACCGCCTCGGCAAAACGCCCTGAACACATCTTCGCCGCAGCACGCAGGCCGATTGCACGCAGGTTGTCCGGCTCCAATTTCAGCGTTTTGTCGAAGCTCAGGATGGCTTTTTCGTACTCGCCATTTCCGTACAGGAAGTGGCCAAAGTAAAAATGCGCATCCACCAAATCGGGTTTGACTTGCACGGCCTTTTCAAAATCTTTTTGGGCACCTTCGTAGTCGTCTTCGATTTTTTTCAGCCAGGCGCGACCGATGTATGCCTCGGCGTACTTGGCATTGAGTCGGATGGCCTGGTTGAAATCCTTGAGCGCCAAGTCGTTTTTGCCCAATTTGTAGTGGGCGTAACCGCGAGCCTCGTAGGCTATGGCGTTTTTGGGGCGCATAGAGATATAGGTGTTGTAGTCGTCGAGCGCATCGCTGTAATTTACCCGGATTTCGTCCACGGTTTCGATTTCCACCTTGCGTTTGCCGCGCTGGAGGTAGGCATCGGCGTAATCCTCCTTCAGTTCAATAGCCTGATCGAGCAGTTCGATCGCCCGATAGGGGTCTTTTTCAGCCAATGCCTGCTCGTACAGTTTCTTCTCGTCGGAGTTTACCTCCACGGAGCCAGCGCTGTTTTCGGCTTCTTTGGCCAGCTCTTCGGCCTGTTTCCAGCCAACGGC